>JBJHBG010000145.1:0-9585 GCA_050485385.1 Geminicoccaceae bacterium
GGCCCGAGGACCCGGCGCCGAAGCCCGCAGGGCCGAGACGCGGAGAGCCGAGACGCCGGGACGCCGGGACGCCGGGACGCCGAGACCGCGGGACGCCGGGACGCCGGGAGGCGAGGATCGAGGTCGCCGTGTTCCACGACCCACAGGTGGTGCTGTTCAGCGACGACCTGCGGCGGGCGATCGCGTTCTACGAGCAGCTCGGCTTCACCGAGGTCTTCCGCGTCCCGCAGGACGGCGACCCCATCCACGTCGACCTCGAGCTCGACGGCACCCGCATCGGGTTCGCCTCCGCACGTTCCACCCGCGACGACCACGGGCTGTCCCCCGCCGCGGACGGCCACCGGGCTGCGGTGGTGGTGTGGACCGACGACGTCGAGGCGGCGTACCAGCATCTGACCGAAGTGGTCGGCGTCACGGGCCTGCGGCCGCCGCACCCGTGGCTCGAGCACCTGCGTATCGCCTGGGTGGAGGACCCCGACGGGACCCCGGTCCAGCTCGTCCAGCGGCGCTGACCACCGGGTCGCGACCTCGTGGCCGGGGTGCTGGAGCTGCCCAGCGCGGTGCTCAGCCACATCCGCCACCTCGTAGCCGGGATGCTGGAGCTGCCCAGCGCGGTGCTCAGCCACGTCCGTCACCTCGCCGCCGTGCCGGCGGCGGATGCGAACCTCGGCGCGGCGCCGCGTCCCCCGTCCCACAACCCACGTCCCACGGACCCGGGCCCCCCGCGCCGAGGGGCGTGGGGGGGCGTAGGGGGGTCGGGCCGGCGGGGGGCGGCGCCCCGCCGGACCGCAGCTCGCGTCACATGTCGCGGATGGCGGCGACGAAGTTCCGGGCGTCGTCGCCGAACTGGGCGTAGAACACCTCGTAGGCGGGGGCCGTGGCCTCGACGAACGGCGCCTGCTCGGGCCGGGTCACCTGCATGCCGCCGTCGATCAGCGCCTGGAGCAGTTCGTCGTCGCGGGCGGCGATCAGGTCGAACTGCCAGTCACCGGCGCGGCGCGCCGCCTCCAGCACCGCCTCTTGGTCCTCTTCACCGAGCCGCTGGAAGAAGGCTTCGGAGATGACGATGTAGGCGCTGTTGTAGATGTGCCCGGTGAGGGCCAGGTGGGTCTGCACCTCGTACAGCCGACCGTCGTAGATGTTCTGCAGCGGGTTCTCCTGCCCGTCGACCACACCCTGGCGCAGTGCGGCGTAGAGCTCGGAGAAGGGCATCGGCGTCGGCTGCGCACCGAGGGCGCGGAAGGTCTCGATCTGTGCCTGGTTCTCGGGTGTGCGGATCATGAGGCCGTTCACGTCGGCAGGGCCTTCGATCGGGCGCACGTTGTTGGTGATGTTGCGGAAGCCGTTCTCGACGAAGCCGATCAACCGCAGTCCCTTTTCCGGCAGCGAGGCGGCGAGGTCGGCCACCGCGTCGCTCGCCTGCGCCGTCTGGATGTGCTCGCGGTCGCGGAAGAGGAACGGCAGTTCCAAGAGCGCCAGCTTCGGCTCGTAGATGCCGAGCACGCCGGTGACGGTCATCTCGAGCGTACCCAGCGTGAGTTGCTCCTGCATCTCCCGCTCGGAGCCGAGCTGGGCCGAGGGGAAGATCGAGACGGTAAACCGGCCCGGAGCGACGGCCTCGAGCTCTTCGCCGAACTTCTCCATGGCGAGATGGAAGCTGTGGTTGGGCGTATGGCCGTGGCCGATCTTGATCTCGGTCTGGGCATGGGCCGCGGCGCCGCCCAGGGCGAGTGCGGCGATCAGGCTGGTCAGGCGGAGCATGGCTTGTCCTCCTCGGGGATCGTTGAGCGGGCAGTCAGGGTGAGAGCAGGTCAGGCAGCCAGAGCACCAGTCCGGGCCAATAGGTGACCACGGCCAGAGCGACGAACAGGGGAACCAGGAACGGCAGGATGGCGCGGATCATGCGCTCGATGGGGATGCGCGCGACGTGGGCGGTGACGAACAGGCTCATGCCGACCGGCGGCGTCGCCACCCCGATCATCAGGTTCAGCACCATGATGATGCCGAAATGGACCGGATCGACGCCGATCGACAGCGCGAGCGGCAACAGGATGGGCGTCATCAAGATCAGCACGGCCCCCGCCTCGATCAGCGCGCCGAGGACCAACAGCGCCAGGTTGATCAGCAAGAGCACCACCCAAGGCTCCTGCGACAGCAGCAGGACCGCCGCGACGAACGCGTCGCCGGCACGGTTGATGACCAACAGCCAGGAGAAGGCCGAGACGTTGGAGATGATGAACGTGACGATGGCAGTGGTGATCATGGTCTCCACCAGGACCTTCGGCAGGTCGCGCAGACGGAGCGTGCGGTAGACGACGAGGCTGAGCAGCAGGGCGTAGGCGGCGGCGATTCCGCCGGCCTCGGTCGGCGTGAAGACGCCCCCGATCAGGCCGCCGAGGATGATGCCGGGGGTGGCCAGCGACAGGGCCGCACCGCCCAGCGCGCGCACCCGCGTAGCCCATGAGGCGCGTGCATCGCGGGGGAAGCGGTCGTTGCGCCCCATCCAGGCGATCATCAGCGAGAGGCACAACGCGACGAGGAAGCCGGGCACGAGGCCGGCCACGAAGAGCCGTCCGACCGAGACCTCGGCCATCGATGCGTAAAGGACCAAGGGGATGCTGGGCGGGATGATCGGGCCGATGACCGACGAGGCGGCGGTAACCGCGGCGGAGAAGTCGGGGGTGTAGCCCTGCTTCTTCATCGCCTCGATCTCGATCGCCCCCATGCCGGCCGCATCCGCCACCGCCGAGCCGGACATGCCCGCGAACAGCACGCTGGCGCCGACGTTGGCCTGGGCCAGACCGCCGCGCAGATGGCCGACGCAGCGGCGCACGAAGGTGAAGATGCGGTCGGTGATGCCGCCCGCGTTCATCAGGTTCCCGGTGAGAATGAACAGCGGGATCGCCACGAGCACGAAATTGTCGATGCCGGTGACCATCTTCTGGAACATGATCAACGGATCGAACGGGCTGCCCAGGGCCAGCCCCAGCAGGACGGCGACCCCGACCGCGACGGCGATCGGCGTGCCGAGCAACGCCAGCGCCGCGAAGCCGAGGATGATGCCGGTGATCACGATGGATCCCCATCGCCGCCGTAGGCGGCGCGGAGCGCGTGGGCGGCCGCATGCAGCACGATCAGGGCGCCGCTGACCGGCAGGGCGGCGTAGAGGACGGCCTGCGACCACTGCAGTGTCGGCAGGAAGGTCGGTCGCATCCGCTCGGTCAGCGCCCAGCCGTACCAGACCATCGCCAGCCCGAAGCCGAGTGTGGTCAGGGCAGCGAACACCGCCAACGCCCGCCGCAGGCCCGGCGGCATCGCATCGGCGATGAAGGCGACGCGGATATGGGCGCCGCGCGCGACGCCGACCGAGGCACCGAGGAAACAGGCCCAGACGAACGCGATGCGGGTCAGCTCGACGCTGGTGACGATCGAAAGGTCGAAGACGTAGCGCGAGGTCACGGCGATGATGACGAGGCCGGTGAACACGGCGACCAGCAAGGCAAGTGCCGCTTCGCACGCCGCATTCGCGTGCCCACTCAACCACAGGACGATGCTCACGCCGCAGCCCCGCCCGCAGCGAGCAGGCGCGCGTCGGCCGCCAGCACCAGGTCGGCCAGATTGGTGCCGAGAATGCCCTGCCGCATCCGCGTATCGAACAGGTCGGGGCGGGCGCGCAGCCGCGGGTCGCCGTGGCGGGCGCCGTCGGCCAGGTCGTCCAGCACGGCGCGAAAGGCGCCGAAGTTCCAGACCATGTCGCCATAGGGCGCGTCGCTGGCGGCGGCGAGGTTGCGGCAGTAGGGCGGGCCGGCGTCGGCATACGCGATCATGGCGCTGACGAGATGGACGTCGCGCTGCGCGCTGAGGACGAAGAACACGTTGGGTGCGGCTAGGCCCAGCCGGCGCGCGGCCTGGTAGATCGGCTCGGCAACGACGAAGTCGCCGCCGCCGCCGCCCATATGCACGCCGATCACCGGATGCTCGGGATGCCGGGCCGCCACCCGCGCCAGCCCCTCCGCCGGGGTGAACACGGTGTCCGAGCCGAAGTGGAAAGCCGGCACGGCGCCCAGCGCCACGATGGCGTCGACCACCGTCAGCACCATCGGCGCGTCGATCGCATAGGCGTTCTGGGCCGGGTTCATCTTGACGATGGGCATGCCGAACTCGGTGACGCAGCGCTCGGCCAGCGCCACGGCGGCGTCCTCGCCCAGGGCCTGGGGGTCGGTCCAGCCGGCCGGAATGATGCGATCGGGATGCGCCCGGGCGAGGTCCGCCACCGCCGCGTTGGCCCGGGTGAGGGCGTCGGCGTTCGCCTGCCGGTCCGGCCCGTAGCGGGTGACGGCCGGGTTCTGCCAGCAGAGCGCCATGTCGACGCCAGCGCGATCCATGGCGGCCAAGACCTCGGCACCGTCGAGCGGGCGGCCGTGAAAATAGCCGGGATCGGCGGCGAGGCGGGCTGCCAGGTCGGGCGGATAGGTGGCGGGATCGGAGGGATGCACGTCGCCGTCGATCACCACGTGCTCGCGGACGCGCTCCAGATGCGCCCGTCGTTGCGCCACGAGCGCGGCGGCGGCGGGTTTCAGCATCGACGACCCCTCCCTTGGACGATCGAGCCCCGTTCTTCTCGACGGGACCATGCACTGCTGATACCCGTGCATGCAAATGAGCAGTTTTCAGGGGATCGGCGAACTGAGTTCAGCAATCGGGTGCCTCCGATGGTGAGGCGCCGCCTGCCGCCGTTGCGCGCGCTGCAGGCGTTCGAGGCGGTGGCGCGCTTGGGCAGCGTCACCGCCGCGGCACAGGAACTGCGCATCACGCCGTCGGCGGTCAGCCACCGGCTGCGCCGTCTCGAGGAGGCGCTCGGTGTCCGCCTGTTCCACCGTTCCAGCCGCCGCATTGCCCTGACCGATGCCGGGCGGGACTATCTGGAGAGCGTCGCCAGCGCGTTCGACCGCATCGAGCGGTCGTCCGACCGGCTCGCCTCGGGGGGTGCCAGCGACCTCTTGACCATCCATTGCCCGC
The DNA here is from genome assembly GCA_050485385.1 of Geminicoccaceae bacterium. GTDB lineage: Bacteria > Pseudomonadota > Alphaproteobacteria > Geminicoccales > Geminicoccaceae > RECO01. The sequence goes on from JBJHBG010000145.1 coordinate 5,020, forward strand.
CGAGCTTCGCGCCCGCCTGGCTGCTGCCGCGCTTGCCGGACTTCATGGCGCACCATCCCGAAATCGACCTCCGCATCCACGCCTCGCCGCAGCCGGTGGACTTCTTTCGCAGCGATGCCGACGTCGAGATCCGCTACGGCAACGCCGACTGGATCGGGCTGGTCGTGGTGCCACTGCTCGAGGACCGTGTCGCACCGCTCTGCGCACCGGCGCTGCGGGCACGATTGCCGGAACGACCGCAGCCGGCCGACCTCGCCCGCCTGCCTCTGTTGCACTCCGAGCGGGCGCTCTTGACCTGGGAGGACTGGCTGGCGACGCATCGCCTGCCGGCGATGGCCCGTGGCGGGCTGCGCTTCGACCGGGGCTATCTGGTGGTGCAGGCGGCGGCGATGGGGCTCGGCGTAGCCTTGGAGAGCACCGTCTTCGCCGCCGAAGCGCTCGCCGCCGGACGGCTGGTGCGGGCGCTGCCCGGTCGCGAGGGCGAGGTCGTCGTCGGCGCGCACAGCCTGGTCTTTCCGCCGCTCTACCAAGGCATCCGCAAGATCGGCATCTTCGAGCGGTGGATCGTCGCCCAGGCCGGTGCCTTCGCCGCCGCCTGAGGTTGCGGCGGGGCGATCGCCTGCATGCCGGACGATATCGGCTCCGGCTTGCCGGTGGCCGTTGGTGTCGAGGTCGTCGACCAGGGGGCAGCCCTTGCGGTCGCGCAGGAACTCGACGCCGGCGATGTCGATGCGGTTGCGGGCGCATCCTCGTGGACGGCGCCAGGGCCTTGGCGCGGGCGAGGCCGACCGCACGGCAAGGCCGGTGCGCTCGGACCTCGGCATGCTGCGTCGCCGCGCGCTCGTGCTCGGCGGCATCAACTCGGCCTTCGACTTCCTCACCTTCGCCTTGCTGCTGTTGGTGTTCGGGGCAAGTGCGGAGCCCTTCCGCACCGGTCGGTTCGTCGAATCGGTCCTGACCGAGATCCTGGTGATCTTCGTTTTGCGGACCATGCTGCCGCTGTGGCAACGCCGCCCGGACGTGAAGCTGATGGCGGCGGCCTTGGCCACCGCAGCCCTGCCCCTGGCGCTACCCGATCTGCCGGGCGGCGCCCCACTCGGCTTCCCTCCCCTGTCGTCAGGCGTCCTCGCCGCCCTGCTCACCCTCGCCCTGACGACGGAAGCGGCCAAAGACCGGCTCGGCCGTCACGAGCGGTCGTCAAGTGCACGCGAAGGGCCGACGGTCGACGCTCAAAGCGGCCAGAGCAGCGGGACGAGCAGCACGGTGACGGTCCCGACCACGAGGTTCATCGGCACGCCGATGCGCAGGAAGTCGCGGAAGCGGTAGCCGCCGGCATTGTAGACCAGGGTGTTGGTCTGATAGCCGATCGGGGTGGCAAAGCTGGCCGAGGCCGCGAACATCACCGCCACCACGAACGGCCGCGGGTCGACGCCGAGGCTCTGGGCGATGGCGACCGCGATCGGGGTCATCAGCACCGCGACCGCGTTGTTGGTGACGAGTTCGGTCAGCAGCGAGGTCAGGACGTAGACCAGGGCCAGCGCCGCAAGCGGCGGCAGCGCCTCCAGCCACGGCACGGTTACGCCCACCGTCAGCGCGACGGCGCCCGAGCGGTCCAACGCCCGGCCGAGCACCAGCATCGACACGATCAGGAGGAGCAACCGCCCGTCCATCGCCGCCAAGCCCTCGTCGGCCTCGATGCAGCCGGTGGCGAGCACGATCGCTGCACCGATCAACGCCAGCGGCAGGATCGGGGCGACCTCGAACGCGGCGAGCGCCACCACGGCCAGAAGCACGCCGACCGCGAGCGGCGCCTTGCGGCGGCGAAAGGCGCGTGCGGGGCTGGGGGCCAGCGCCGTCAGCCGCTGCTCCTCGACCAGGCGCTCCAGGTCCTCGGGCGAACCTTCGACCAGGAGCGTGTCGCCGACGGCGAGCCGGGTGTCGTCCAGCCGGCCGCCGACCACCTCGCCCTCGCGGTGCAGCGCCAACGGGTAGACGCCGAACCGCCGGCGCCAGCGCAGGGCGACGAGCGTGCGGCCGATCGCCTTCGACGCCGGGCCGACCAGGACCTCGACCGTCCGCGTCGCCCGCGCCCGCGCCGCCTCGACCCCCGGCAGCGCCACGCCGCGCGCCGCCCCCTCGCGGAAGCCGAGCAGTTCGGCATCGCGCGTATTGATCACCACCACGTCGCCCGCGGCGAGGCGCACGGCGTCGAGGTCGCGGCGCAGCGACAGGTCGCCGCGCACGACGTCGACCACCCGGCCGCCGCCGCGGGTCAGCACGCCGAGCCCCAGCGGCGGCGAACCGATCAGCGGCGAGCCCGCCGGAATGAACAGGTCGGCCAGCCACGCCCGGTCGCCACGGCCGTCGGCCGCCGCCCCCGGCCGTCGGCGATCCGGCAGCAGCCGGGGGGCTGCCAGGGCCAGGAAGGCACCCCCCACGACGGCGACCGCGAGACCCAAGGGCGCGATCTCGAACAGGCCGAAGGGGGCGAGACCGAGGTCGCGGGCGAGGCCGTCGACGAGCAGGTTGGTCGACGTGCCGATCAGGCTGAGGGTGCCGCCGAGGATCACCATGTAGGAGAGCGGCAGCAAAAGGCGCGACGGCACGGTACCGGCGGCGCGGGCGAGGCCGATGGCGACCGGGATCAGCACCATTACCACGGGGGTGTTGTTGACCACCGCCGACGCGCCGGCGGCGGCGGCGAAAAAGCCGAGCAGGGCGAGGCGCGGACGGCGGCGGGCCAGCCCGCCGAGGGCTGCGACCAGGGCCTCCAGGGCGCCGGTCCGCACCAGGCTGGCGCTGAGGACGAACATCGCGGCGATGGTGGCGGGGGCCGGATTGGCGATCGCGGCGAGCACGTCCTCGGTGGTGACGAGGCCAAGCGCGAGCGCCGTCGCCGCGCCGACGAACGCCACCGCGTCGGCCGGGCGGCGTTCGGTGACGAACGCCCCGAATACCCCCGCCAGCAGGAGCAGGGCCAGATAGGGCGCCAGGCTGGCGGGGGCGGCGACCATAGGCGGCGGTTCAGGCCGGGGCGGGCACGTAGCCGGGCCGGCCGGCCAGCCACACCAGGAGCGGTCCAGCCACCAGCAGCGACGAGCCGGTGGCGATGACCACGCCGACGATCAGGGGCCAGGCGAAGTCCGCCACCGCCGGCCCGCCCCAGAGCGCCATCGGCAACAGCGCCGCGAGGGTCGTCGCCGAGGTCGCAACGCAGCGCGCGAGCACCTGGTTCAGGCTGCGGTCGACGAGGGCGGCGAAGCCGTCGCCATGCACCCGCCTGAGGTTCTCGCGCACCCGGTCGAACACCACCACTTTGTCGTTGACCGAGTAGCCGATCAGCGTCAGCAGGGCGACGATGGTGACGAGGTTCACCTCCCAGCCCATGAGCGCGATCACCCCCAGCGTCTTGGTGACGTCGAGGCCGAGTACGACCAGGGCGGCGGTGGCGAAGTGCCACTCGAAGCGCAGCCAGAGATAGACCAGCATCGCCAGGATCGCGACCGCGAGGGCGATGGCACCGGTCCACGCCAGCTCGCCGCCAATGGTCGGGCCGACCAGGTCGATCCGGTCGAAGGCCGCGTCGGGCACCACCGCCCGCACGGCACCCTCGAGCGCCGTCACCGTCGCCTGGGTGGCGTCTCCCTGCAACCGCACCAGCACCTCGTTGGGCGCTCCGAACAGCTGCAGCGTGGCATCGCCCAGGCTGCCGACCGCCGTCCGCAACGCGGCCAGCGGCAGGGCGTCGGCCGAGCGCAGGGCGAGCTGCACGCCGCCGGTGAAGTCGATGCCCCAGTGCGGGCCGGGCCAGACGAGCAAGCCCAGGGCCGCGAGCGAGAGGAGGGCCGAACCCGCCAGGGCCAGCCGGCCGTGGCGCACGAAGGCCACGTACGGCAGGGTCCAGCCGCGGCCCACGAGCGGCGGGATCGCCAGCCGCGGCAGCCGCCGGCTCCGGGTCCGATGCTCCATGACGAGGCGCATCAGCGTGATCGCCGTGAACATCGAGATCACGATGCCGAGGCTCATGGTCACGGCAAAGCCGCGGATCGCACCGGCACCGAGCAGGAACAGGATCAGCATCGCCAAGAGCGTGGTGGCGTTGGCATCCAGGATCGTCCCCCAGGCGCGGTCGAAGCCCTGGGCCAGTGGCAGCGTCAGCCGGTCGGTGGTGTCGCCGCTGGGCTGGACCAGCCGCAGCTCGCCGAACTGCGGGCCGTACAGCCAGGCGGTCCAGCTCGACGCGGCGGTGAGCTGCGCCCGCGCCATCTGGTCGGCGGGACGCAGGGCGATCGCCAGCAGCAGCGCCAGCATGATCATCGACAGTTGTTTTAACTTCGTCATGTGGACCTCAAAAACATCGTGCTCGGATTAACATTCATGTGACCATACGGCGCGGCCAATCCAGCAGCGCGCCGAGAGTTGTTCTCTACCTGTGATATTAGCCTATCTCGTTACGGACTGCCTGCCGTCTGACCTACGCCGGGATGACGCTGTGGCTAACGTCGCGGACGGCGGTCGTCGTCGGGATTGTCGTCCTTGTCCGCTGAATCGGCATCGTCGGGCAGG
>JBJHBG010000146.1:0-9357 GCA_050485385.1 Geminicoccaceae bacterium
GAAAGCCCAGCCCAAAAAGGCCAACCAAAACCATGATGGCTCAGGACAACACAGACAAACGACCCTCCAGGACCGCCGCCTGCATATCCCTTCCCAATACCAACGATGTCCAAAAAACGACCAATTCGCCGGTAAGGCAACCGGTCTGCGCCGAAGCGGAGTGTTTTGTAGCGGAGACCGGTCATCCCCGCAAGCGAAAAACGGATGCCAGCGCCGGTGCGCGGCCGTGCCTCACGCGGCGGTGGAAAGCTGGCCTTCATCGCGTTGATTTCGTTGACAACACCGGTTGTGGCCGGCAGGGAAATGGAAAGCGCCCGCCGAGGCGCGCCCGCGAACGGACGAACGCGTGTTTCATCGACCTTCTCGCGACCCGAAGTCTCGTCTCGCCGCTGCCGGTCTCGTGACACTTCTCTCCCTCGCCGGCTGGGTGCTGGTCGCCGACCGCGCCGAGCCGGGTCGTGAGGTCGTTCCGCCGACGGAGCCGCGATCGGCGAGTTGGGCCGTTCCGGCCGACGCCGACGCCGCGCCGTTCGCCGATTGGCTCGCCACCGACGGCGCGCCGAGCGGCAGGGCGGCCCGCCCGAACGAGCGGGCTTTCCTGCCGCCACCGGAAGACCATGCATGGTCGAGCTTCGCTGGGCCGACGGTGCCGTCACCCGAGTTGGCGACGCCCAACCACGCCGTCGTGGTCGAAAGCGGCGACACGTTCCTCGCGATTTTGGTCCGGGCCGGCGTCGACACCGGTGAGGCGCATGCGGCGGTCGCCGCACTTCGTGATGTGTTCGATCCCCGCCGACTGCGCGTGGGCCAAGCGTTGGAGATCGACCTCGACCCGGAAGGTGGGTATTTGGAACGGCTTGCCTTTCAGCCGAGCGCCCTGGAGAGCATCGAGCTGGTTCGGGCTTTGGATGCGGCCAAGGGCTTCGACGCACGGGTGCACGAGACGGAACTCGTCGTCGAGCGTGCGTTGGCGGAGGCAAGGGTGGACCGTAGCGTCGACGATTCGGCGCGGCGCGCGGGCGTACCCTCGGAATCGGTCCACCATCTCGTCAACGTGTTCAAGGGCCACGTCGATTTCCGGCGTCAGACCCGGACAGGCGATCAGTTGCTCTTGTGGTACGACCAAGAGCGGTTGCCCGATGGCCGCGTCCTGCGCGGCGGCGATCTGCACTACGCGCGCGTCCACGTCGGTGGTCGGATGTTGGAAGCATTCCGCTTCGAACACGATGGCAAGGCCGAATACTTCGACCGCTCCGGACAGAGCCTGCGCCGGCTTCTGCTACGCCAGCCCGTCACCGGCTATCGTATTTCCTCGGGTTTCGGCATGCGTCGGCATCCTATTCTCGGCTACCAACGGATGCATAACGGGATTGACTTCGCTGCTCCCACAGGCACGCCGATTCACGCCGCAGGTTCTGGCCGTCTCGTCCGTGTCGGCCGGCACGGCGGCTACGGCAACTACATCCGCATCGACCACGGCAACGGCTACGAGACGGCCTACGCTCATCTCTCCCGCTTCGCCCGCGGCATCGCCAGCGGCCGTCGCGTGCAGCAGGGCGACCTGATCGGCTACGTCGGCTCGACCGGCGTGTCGACGGGCCCACATCTGCACTTCGAGGTCATACGAAACGGCCGTCACGTGAACCCGCTGACGGTCGCACAGCCGCCCGCCACGCAGCTTGCAGGCGAGCGTCTCCAGCGCTTTCAGCGCCACGTGGCGGCGGTCGACGCGTCGATCGAGCGCGAGCGCGAACGCGTTTTGGTGATGGACACGAGCCGCCGCACCGACCGAGGCCGCGGCGGTTGATGCGTCGTTGGTGAGGGCGGTCTCGGCCGGTCCCGCCGGCCGCCAGACGCCGACCTGCGGTCGGCATCCGCTCACGACAGGGCGTCGATCTGCTCGCTCGACAGACTGCCCGGCACCAGCGTCACCGGTATGCGGAGCCGCGAGGTGTCGGCGACGAGCTCGCTGACCAGTGGCCCCGGTCCTTCACCCTCGGCGGCGGTGCCGAGGACGAGCAGCGAGATCTCCGGTTCGTCGTCGAGCAGGGACAAGAGCTGCTCATGGCGCTGCCCGACCCTGAGGTAGAGTGTCGGTTGGATGCCGGTCATCGCCAGCACTTCCTCCGCGAGCTCGTTGAGGCGCTGTTCGACCGCCTCTCGCGCCTCCTCCTCCATGACGCGGCCAACGCCCAGCCACTGCTGGAACTCGACCGGCTCGACGACGCCCAAAAGCGCAACGTGGCCGTCGGTATGGACGGCCCGGCGGCAGGCGAAGCGAAGCGCATTCTTCATCTCCTCGCTGTCGTCGGCGACGACCAGGAAGACCCGACGTGGCGCCGGCGACGCTTCGATCATCGTTCAGGTCCTCCTGAAGGCGAGGGCGGCGATCCAGCCGGCGGTGACGGCAAACGCGATCGCGGCGAGGGCGTAGAGCGGGGCCTGGTCCTGGGCGACGTCCGATAGACGGGCCTCGACACCGACCTTGCTGACGACCAGCGCGCTTTGCTGCGCGGCGATGATGCTGCCATCGCGCACGGCGAACACCTCGACTTGGTAACGCCCGGGTGGGACGTTGGCGGGAAAGGTGAGGGTGGAACGAAACAGGCCCTGGCCCAGAAATCGGACGCGCAGGTCGTCGACGTAGAGCTGCTCGCGCTGCTTGTTGCGCAAGAGCCCCGCGCGGAAGTCGCCGAGGGTCGCATCGTCGACCTCGCCCGCGGCGTCGAGCCGCAATTGGTCGAAGCCGATGCCGTGGCGGGCGAGTGTGCCGGGGCCGAGCATATCGATGGGCGGCCGCGTGGCGGCCACCGCGTAGAACGCCGGCACGTCCTCGAACGCCACTGCGTCACGATTGAGCCAGATGGCGGCGATCCGGCTCTTGCGCCGCACCGTGACGGGCTCGCTCGGCCCGCGCACGACCACCACCACGTCGTCGGCATCGTCGGCGGTGCCGAACAGCAGGACGTCGGACCCGCCGAACGCGGTCGTGATGGGAATGAGATGGCGCGACAGGTCCGCTACGATGGTCGCGGCGCGGGCGTCGCCGAGGCAGCCCGAAACGAGCATCGTCGCGCCGAGGACGGTTCCGGCGAGGCGCGTACCGCGCGCGGTCATGGCACCGAGCGTCCGCAGAGCGAGCGGATGGCCGGCCCCCAGCCGCCGGCGACGAGCACATGCACCATCCAGGCGGCACCGCCGACCATGGCCGCCGTCGCCAGCCAGGCGGCGGGCGCCAGCATCGCCGTCGCGCCCATCCCGGCGCCGATCGTGCAGCCGCCCGCGACGGTGCCCCCGGCGCCGACCATCGCCCCGCCAATGAGGTGGCGGGACGTGTCCTCGTCGGCGCCCGCGCCCTCCCAGCGAAAGCGGCCCGCGCAGGCGGCGCTGCCGGCGGCGGCAACGCCGGTGGCGAGCAGGAGGGCGAGGGCAAATGCGGCAAGGGGATCGGCCCCGAGCCCATCCAAGGCGGCCGTCGGCACGTAGGTTACGGCCAACGGTCCCGGAAACGGTGCCGTCGCCAGCATGCCGAGCGCGACCGCACCGCCGAGGAGGAGTGGCACCGCCAAGGCTTCCAGCCGACGCAGGCGGGCGTCTGCGAGGGCCCATGCGAGCAGGCCGATGCCGAGGGCGAGCCCGAACGCGGCCGGCGTCGGGCCGGCAGGTGCCATCGCGATGTCGAGATCGGGCGCGGGCAGGAACGCGGCTGCGGTGGCGGCCGCGATCGCAGCCGCCACGGCGCCGAGCGCCTTGGCGCTGCCGCTCGCGGCCCGGACCACCAGTCGCGAGGCGCAGCCGCCAGCGAGCACCATGCCCATGCCGAAGCCCAAGCCGCCGAGGACGGCGGCGACCAGAGCACCGGTATCGAAGCGCGCCGTCGGCACGACGCCGACGACGAGGCCGAAGAGGTGCAGCGCCACCAGCACCACGGCGGCGGCGCCGATCCAAAGCCGCGCCCGCCGCCAACTGCCGAACAGCACGACGTCGCTGACGGCACCCATGGTGCAGAAATGCGTGCGCTCGAGGACGACCCCGAGGGTTCCGCCGATCGCGGTCCCGGCCACGGCCATGGCGAGCACGGTTTCGCTCAAGCGCTCATCCTCGACACGGTTGCACACCTCGCGCCCGCCATGCGCGGGCCGAGTGCTGCCGTGCGTCGTCGCGCGCCAGGGCGCCGAGGTCAAGCCGCTGCGCGCGGTACCGTGCGGCGTTCAGTAGGCGCTGGCAACGAGCTGCTCGCCGACGCGCAGGAAGCGCGCCGGATCGACCGGCTGGTCGTCGACGATCACCTCGTAGTGCAGGTGGACGCCCGTGGCGCGGCCGGTTCGGCCCATGAGGCCGACGCGCTGACCCGCGCCGACGGCGTCGCCCCGCCGCACGTGGTAGGCGTGAAGATGCGCGTAGAGCGTCTGCACCCCGTTGCCGTGGTCGATTTCCACGAGGTTCCCGTAAGCGCCGAACCGACCGACGCGCACCACCGTTCCCGCCGCCGTCGCATAGATCGGCGTGCCGCGGCCGCTCGCCATGTCGATACCGCGATGGAAGGCCATGCGCCCGCGGATCGGGTCGCGCCGGGGGCCGAAGCCGCTGGTCAGGCGATAGCCGTCCTTGACGGGCGAGGCCAGCGGTACGGTCTCCCGCACCCGCTCGATCAGGGCGGCCATCTGGATTTCCGGAAGCTGGTCCGCATCCCCCAACTCCACGAACGGACCGCCGACACCGTAGGCCGCGGTGGCGATGGCGCCATGCACCAGCCGGGCGGGATCGATCCCGGTGGCCTTCAGGAGATCGGCAAGATTGCGTCCGGCCGTGTCGAGCCACGCAGCCACCTCGCTGCGACCCACCGGTCTGTCGTCGACGATGCGCGCCGCGAACGCCGCGTCGGCCTCGGCCACGACCCGCTGGCGCAGGTGCTCGGGAGCGCGGGCAGGTACGATGATACGGTTGGCCAAGGCTTCGCTCGCGTGAGCCGCAGGCATCTGCGCGAAGCCGTGACCGACCAGGGTCAGCCCAGCCACGATGGCCCCGGTGAGAGCCCCGGTCATCGATGCCCGCCAGCGGCGACGGAAATCGATGGCCGGGGCCCGGTTGGCGCGCGGTTGCATGAACACCTCGTCCGTCGATCGTCGATCCCGCGTACTGCGGGGCGCATACCCGCCGCACTAAGGGGATGGACTACGGACGAAAGCGTTTATTCCCGACGCGATGGAAAGAGCTGCGTCCCGTCGATCGAACGGGTCAGCGCACCGGGGTCGTGCGGCGACAGGCGATCTCGTGTCCCCAGTCGATCAGCGTGGTGACGGCGAGGTTCACCGCGCGATCGATCGCCGGTTCCGACTGCGACCGGTCGAGAGCGACCGCGACCACTTCGAGTGCGGCGGTAGGCGCCGTGCGAACGGCTGCGGCTGCCTCGTGATGGCGCAAGAGATCGACCGCCTCGCCGCGTTCGCCGGACGTGGTCGCGACGAACGCCAGGACCCGGGCAGGCCGGTCGTCGACGCCTCGGCGGCGCAGGCGATCGCCGTGGTCGATGGCCACGGTCGACGGCAGGTCGAAGCGGTCCTCCAGCGCCAGCAGACAACGGGTGGCGAGGCCACTGTCATCGGTGCCGCCGACGATCCAGGTCTGAGGTTCGATGCTCAACGTATCCAACTCCTCGACGAGCGCCGCATGCGCTACCACGATGGGGACCATATTTAGAATGGCTCGAGATCGCGCCGCTCGCCATCATCCCTTGGGAGGGCGGCCTGGCTGCTTGACGTGCCCGACGCATGCACGACTTTGGAGACCGTGTCTGCCTCGCCGCATCGCCGCCGCCGGTCCGTCGCCCGGCTGGAGTACGCCGCTGACGCCGCGGTGCATCTGCTGGGACTGCTCGGCGCTTGTTGGGCGGCGGCCCTGGCGTGGGCGCGCATCGCCGCGAGCGGCGATCCGATCCTGATCTGGGGCCTCGGGCCCTACCTTCTCGGCATGTTCGCCCTGACGGGTGCCTCCGGTGCGTACAACCTTGCGGCCCACTCCGGTCGGCGTGCCCTCCTGCGGCGCCTCGACCATGCCAGCATCTATCTGATGATCGCGGGCACCTATACGCCCTTCTGCGTGCTCGCCATCGGCGGCATGTGGGGCGGTGTGTTGCTCGGCACCGTCTGGACGCTCTCGCTGCTCGCGGCCGCCATGCGGGTTGCCGGCTGGCCCCGCCGCGAGGGGGTGGCTTCGGCGATCTATCTCGTCGTCGGTTGGGTCGCCGTCGGCGCCCTCGTGCCGCTGGTCGAAGCCCTGACGCCGATGGGGCTGGTGCTGCTGGGCCTCGGCGGTGCGGCCTACAGCGTCGGGGTGATCTTCTACCTGTGGGACGGGCTGCCGTTCCATCGGCCGATCTGGCACCTATTGGTACTGGTCGCGGCCACCCTGCATGCGGTTGCCGTCTTCCGTACCGTGGTGCCGCTCGGCTGAGGTCGCGTATCGTGGCGGGTCTCGGTTTCGTCCTCTGCCGTTGACAGTCGCGCGTAGGCGGCGCCATCGATGGCGCCGCAACGCCAAAGGGAGGACGCGATGCTCTACGACCACCGCACCTATGTCTGCCGTCCCGGTACCATCAAGGCCCATCTGGAACTCTACGAGAAGATGGGCTGGGGCGTGCAGCGTAGGCACCTTGGCGCGCCCGTGTTCTACGCCGTGACCGAGACCGGCAACGTCAACAGCTACGTCCACGTTTGGGCCTACGCGGACGCCGCCGACCGCGCCGCCAAGCGGGCCGCCATGCAGGCCGACCCCGAGTGGCAGGCGTACATCAAGGCGAGTGCGGAAGCCGGCTACCTGATCGGCCAGGAAAACCGGTTGATGACGCCGACGAGCTTCTTTGCCGCTCTCGGTTGAAACCGGTGACCGCGCGCTATCCCGATCTCGCAGGCCGCACCGTCCTGGTGACGGGCGGTGCTAGCGGCATCGGGGCGGCGACGGTCGAGTCGTTCCACGACCAGGGCGCGAAGGTCGGCTTCCTCGACCTCGATCGGCCCGCCGGCGAGGCGCTCGTGCAACGCCTCGCCGGCGCGCATTTCGTGGCCTGCGATCTGCGCGACGTCGACACCCTCAGGGCGAGCGTCGCGGCGGTGCGCTCGGCCTTGGGGCCGATCACCGTACTGGTCAACAACGCCGCCCGCGACGACCGCCATGCCTGGGACGAAGTGACGCCCGACTATTGGGACGAGCGGCTCGCGACCAACCTCAGGCACCAGTTCTTCGCGGCCCAGGCGGTCGCCCCCGACATGATCGCGGCCGGTGGCGGCGCCATCGTCAACATGGGCTCGATCTCCTGGATGATCGGCCAGGGCGGCATGGCGGCCTACACCGCGGCCAAGTCCGCGGTCGTCGGGCTCACCCGCTCGCTCGCGCGCGACCTCGGGCCGCACGGCATCCGCGCCAACGTCGTCGCACCGGGCTGGATCATGACCGAGCGGCAGAAGGCGCTCTGGCTCACCCCTGACGGCGAGCGGGAGCTGATCGAGCGCCAGTGCCTGAAACGCAAGCTGGTGCCCGAGGACGTCGCCCGTGTCGTGGTGTTCCTCGCTTCGTCCGAGGCCGCCGCCTGTACCAACCAAACCTACGTCGTCGACGGCGGCTGGGTCTGAACGAGACGACCGACATGCGCATCCGAGCCATCCACACCCACCTTCTCGAAGCGCCGATCGACGAGCCCTTCGCCTTCTCGCAGCGCTGGGTCGACCGCCGGGTCGGCCTCGTCGTCGAGGTCGTGGCCGAGGACGGACCCATCGGCTGGGGCGAATGCTATGGTCCGCCGCGCCTCCTGCAGCCCATCGTCGACCGCTTCTACGCGCCGCTCCTGATCGGCCAGGACGCTCTGGCCGGGGCTGCGCATTGGGAGCGGCTCTACAACGAGCTGCGCGACCACGGTCAGCGGGGGCTCGCCGTGCAGGCGCTCGCCGGGATCGACATCGCGCTCTGGGATCTGCGCGGCAAGGCGGCTGGGTTGCCGATTCACCGCCTCCTCGGCGGCCCGTTGCGGCGTTCCGCCCGTGCCTATGCCACGGGCCTCTACCGCAAGACGGACGACACGGAGCGCAATCGAGCGCTGCTCGTCGAGGAGGCGGAGGGCTATGCCGCCGCCGGCTTTCTCGCGATGAAGCTCAAGGTGGGCTTCGACGTCGCCGACGACGCGGCCAACGCGACCGCCATCCGCGAGGCGATCGGCGACCGGCTCGGCCTCATGGTCGACGCCAATCACGGCTTCGACCGGCTCGACGCCCTGGCCCTCGCCGAGCGCATCGAGCCGCTCGGCATCGGCTGGTTCGAGGAGCCGGTGGCACCGGAGGACGTCGACGGCTATCGGTTCCTCCGTCGGCGCACGTCGATCCCGGTGGCGGGCGGCGAGTGCAGTTTCACCCGCTTCGACTTCAAGGCGCTGATCGAGGCCGACGCCGTCGACGTGGTGCAGCCGGACACCTGTGCCGCGGGCGGGATCACCGAGTGTCTGCGCACGGCAGCGTTGGTCGGTGCCGCCGGGCTCCGCTACCATCCGCACGTGTGGGGGACCGGCATCGCCGTGGCGACCGCCCTGCAACTGCTGGCCGTGCTGCCGGGTGCCGCCCAGGGCCTGCTCGCGAACGAGCCGTGGCTAGAGTTCGACCGCACGCCGCACCCGTTCCGCGACGCCGTCATCACCGAACCCTTCCACATGGAGGGCGGCCGCGTGGCGATTCCAACGGGCCCCGGCCTCGGCATCGAGATCGACCGCGACGCCTTGACCCGCTTCCGCGTCGACGCTTGAGGTCAGTGCTGCATCGCGTCCATCGGCTCCGCGAGCGCGATGTCGGCCGCGTCGGCCGGCTCGAGTTCGTCCGCCGCCTCGACCGCACGCGTCGCCGCGAGGTGTGCGCACCAAGCGTCGAAGACGAGCGACTTCAACGTCCGACGGAAGCGTGCGCGTGACCACCGGCCGGCATGCGCGATCAACCGATCCGCCGGCCAAAGATCGCGGTTGGCCTCGACGAAGGTGACGGCGTCGGCAAGCGCCTCGTCGCTGGAGTGGTCGACGACGATACCGGTGGGCTCGCGGTGCTCGAGGCCCTGCACCACCTCGCCCACCGCGCTCTGGGCCTGCGCGATCACGGGCACGCCCGCCGCCTGCGCCCAAAGCGCGCGCGGCTCGAAGGTATCCCCAGGCGGGGTGAGCACGGCGATGGCCTGCTCGACGTCGGCGACCAGGCCGGCCGCGTCGAAGCGCCCGTGGCGCTCCAGCCGCGTCCGTTGACGGCGTTCCGGCAGGGCGGGCATGCCGTAGGCGGCGATCGTCAGATCGGGCCGGAGCCGAGCCAGCGCTTCGAGGCGATAGAGCCAGTT
>JBJHBG010000147.1:0-9315 GCA_050485385.1 Geminicoccaceae bacterium
CGCCTGCGCGCCGCGGCGTTCCGGCTGCGCACGCCGACCGTGGTGCTGGCGCGCGCGGCCGAACGCCTCGGTGCCGCCGGCCGCCGCCTCGCGGCCGGGCTCGCCCGCCGCACCGAACGCGACCGCCTCACCCTCGCCCCCCTCGCCCGGCGGCTACGTCCCACCCACGCCCGCGCTCTCGCCGACCGCCAGCGTCAGCTCCAGGCCCTCGCCGCCCGGCTCGAAGCCCTGGGCTACCAGCGCACCCTGGCCCGCGGCTACGCGCTGGTCCGCGACGAACAGGGCCACCTCGTTGCCAGTCACGCGACGGCCGAGACGGCAACCCGCCTCGCCATCGAGTTCACCGACGGCAAGCTCGACGTCGCCCCCCTCACGGCCTCGAGGCCGCGCCGCAAGCCGGCGACGCCCCCGAAGCAGGGGACGCTGCTTTGATGGAACGAAGGCAGGGGGGACTTGATGGTCCCCCCCTGGCCCCCCGGCGCGAGCCGTCGCCCGGGGGTTCCAGGGGGCCAAAAGCCCCCTGCCTTGCCCTACTGTTTACCGGAGGAGACCGCCGTGCAGCACTCGGCCATGGACCAGCTGGTGGGGGTGATGGCGCGATTGCGCGATCCGGAGGGCGGCTGTCCCTGGGACGTGGCGCAGAGCTTCGAGACCATCGCGCCCTACACCATCGAGGAGGCCTACGAGGTGGCCGATGCGATCCAGCGGGGCGATCCGGCAGACCTCCTGGCCGAGTTGGGCGATCTGTTGTTGCAGGTGGTGTATCACGCACGGATGGCCGAGGAGCAGGGCTGGTTCCGCTTCGAGGACGTGGCGGCGGCGATCACTGCCAAGATGATCGACCGGCATCCGCACGTCTTCGGCGACGTCAGCGTGGCTGACGCCGAATCCCAGTCCCGAGCCTGGGAGGCGCGCAAGCGGGCCGAGCGGGCGGCGAAGGCCGCGGCCAATGGCAGCGTCGACCACGTGCTGGCCGACGTGCCGGTGGCGCTGCCGGCGTTGAAGCGGGCGCAGAAGCTCCAGGCGCGGGCGGCGCGGGTGGGCTTCGACTGGCCCGACGCGCGAGGGGCCGCCGCGAAGGTCCAGGAGGAACTGGCGGAAATAGAGACGGCGGCGGGCGACCCCGACGCCGAGGCTGCCGAGGTCGGCGACCTGCTGTTCGCCTGCGTGAACCTCGCCCGGCATCTGGGCGTGCCGGCAGAGGAGGCGTTGCAGGCGGCCTCGCGGCGGTTCGAGCGCCGTTTCGGGCACCTGGAGGAGCGGCTGGCGGCCGAGCAGAAGCGGCCGGAGGAGGTGGATCTCGACCGGCTGGAAGCGCTCTGGCAGGAGGCGAAGCGGGAGGAACGCCGTTGATCTTTCGCCGCGCGGTCGTTGGTGACGTACCGGCCATCGTCGCCATGCTCGCCGACGACCATCTGGGGACCGGCCGTGAGGATGTTTCGGCGGCGGCGCTGCCGCGCTATCTGGAGGCCTTTGCCAGCGTCGACCGCGATCCTAATCAGCTCCTGGCGGTGGCCGAGGACGCCGGGCGCGTCGTCGGTTGCTTGCAGATCAGCTTCCTGCCGGGCCTGTCGCGGCAGGGGATGTGGCGCGGCCAGATCGAGAGCGTGCGGACGGCGGCGGAGCGGCGCGGCCAGGGCATCGGCGCCGCCTTCGTCGCCTGGGCACTGGAGCGCTGCCGCGAGCGCGAGTGCGGCCTCGTGCAGCTCACGACGCACACCAGCCGCACCGACGCCCACCGCTTCTACGAACGCCTCGGCTTCGAAGCGAGCCACGTCGGCATGAAGGTGGTCCTGTAGGCAGCGGTCAAGGTCGCGCCGGAACTCCCAAAGGCCGGCCATCGGCAGTTGCGTGGTGGCGGTCATGCGGTCCCCGGCGGTCGGTGACACCGCGAGCTCGACCGGCGCCATGGCATTTTCCGGCATGGCCTGAAACCACAGACCGTGGGCGGGACAGTCACCGTTCATCGCATCCCCGCCGTGTCCGCCTGCTCCCGATACATGAAGGCGCGCAGGCCGAGGCCGATGGCCGGGAGCATGCAGACGGCGAAGCCTGCGGGCGTGTTCGGGAACGAACGCTCGGGGCCGCCTTCAGCACTCGAGCTGCCGATAACGGAGCGCGAACTCGCGGTCGTGGCGACCGCACCCAGCTTCGGGGCAGCAGGCCAAGCGCGGCTGCGAGCCCGCTACCCGTCACGATCGCCGTCGGTGGGCACCTTGGGGCCGGGTCGGCGCGATTGGCTGCGGGCTGGCCGCTCCACCAGCCCGGCAGCGCGACGGCGGCGTTGTTCGCGACGGTCGAGACGCCTACGGCAGCCGTGCTCCTTCGCGTCGAGCGTGCGGTCAGGGCCCGCGGCCGTCCCGGTGGCGCTGGAGCCAGCCCACGTTGAATCGCTGGACGGTGCCGCCGGGTGTCACGTGGTCGAACGTCCGGGCGTCGACGAGCAGGAAGGTCGACCCGAGGAACGTCTCCAGATCTTCGGCGCCGTAGCGACGAACCGGAAGACCGCTGCAGCGCTCGGGCCCGTCCGGCGCGAACGTGGCGATCACCGCATGGCCGCCCGGGATCACCGCCGCCTCGAGCACGCGCCGGTAAGCCGCCCGCTCCCCCTCACCCACCAGGAAGTGGAGGACCGCGCGGTCGTGCCACAGGCGATAACGTCGTTCCGGTCGCCACGCGGTGACGTCGCGGACGACGGCCGGCAGCCCTTCGACCGGACCGAGACCCGCCTCGCGGCGCCTCCGGTTGCCGTGCCCGATCGCCTCGGCCGAGACATCGACGAGCGTGATGTCGTGGTAGCCAAGGGCGAGCAGTCGGTCGGGCAGCCGCGACAGCCCGGTACCGACATCGACGATCGGATCGTCCGGTTCCAGGCCGATCCGCGCAACGAAGCCCAGTGCGGTATCGGGCGAGGGCTCGTACCAGCTCACGGCGGTCTCGGGCCGCGTCCGGAAGACCTCGTCCCAGTGTCGGGTGCGGTCGTCGCTCATCGTCGGCGAACTCCATGGCGATCATCGCCCCGACGCGCCTGCATGGCACGGCGGGGCCCGTTGCCGCACGAACCGGGGCTGCACCAGCCCTCCGGCGCAAGCGAACCGAGCGCGTCGCGTCCACCATCGCGGCAGAACCGCTGGCGTGCATGGCGCATCATCGTCCTCCCTATCGGAACAGCTCGGCGAGTACCGGGCAATCGCCACCGCCGTCGTCGCACTTTTGGACGGGGTCCGCGAGGGCGACCTCCATCGCACGGAGGTCGACGAATTCGGCGCGCACGTCGGCGAGATGACGTTCGCCAGTCGCCTCGACGGCAGCGCTGGACGCATCGTCGGCGGCAGCAAGGCCGGGCAAGGCCACGGCGTCGCCGAGCGGAAAGCCGAGTGCACGGCAGCGGGCGACGAAGCGCAGCCGGGCGATGTCGTTACGGCCATAGAGGCGGCGCCCGTTGGCGTCACGCCGCGCCGGTGGCACGACGCAGCTGGCTCACCCCTGCCGACGAAGCGCATATCCGTGCCGTATCGGAGTGCATCGAGCTGCGCCACATCTCCCGGCAAGCCATCCTGGCCGGTGAGGTGCCGGCGCCCGGCGCCGACGTGCTGATGGTGGAGTCCTGCGGTCGTGGTCATTACGGCGAGGAATTGCCGCTGGCGGCGTTTGCCCCGCTGGTCACGCCTCGGCTGCGCTGGCTGCAGACGTGCAGCAGCGGGGTGGGCCATGTCCTGGAACTCGGCATCGTGTCGCCCGACGTCCAGATCACCAATGCCGCGGGCATCCACGCCGACGCCCTGGCCGAAAGCACGCTCGTCGCCATCTTGCTGCACGCCAAGCAACTGGTAACGCGCATCGACGACCAGCGGGCGCGCCGCTGGCGCGAGTTACGGTGCGTCGAGCTGCGCGGCAAAACCGTCTGCATCCTCGGAACGGGGCACATCGGCAAGGCCATCGCCGCCCGCGGAGCCGCCTTCGGCCTCGGCGTCGTCGGCGTGCGCCGCCACCCGCAACCCACGCCCTGCTTCGAGGCGGTCTACGGTCACGACGAGTTGCACCGCGCGCTGGCGGCGGCGCATTTCGTCGTCGTCGCCTGTCCGCTCACGGCAGAAACGAGCGGCATGATCGACGCCGCAGCCCTCGCCGCCATGCGGCCGGGCGCTTTCCTCGTCAACATCGCCCGCCGCCGCATCCTGCAAGACGGGCCCGTCCTGGAGGCGCGGCAAAGCGGTCACCTCGTCGACGCCTTCGCACTCGAACCGCTGCCCGTCGATCATCCTATTGGGATGCACCGAACGTCACCGTGACGCCGCACGATTCCCATTCCTCGGAATTCATCGGCGACAACATGGTCGACTTGTGCACGCGGAACCTGCGTCGCTGGCTGCGAGGCGAGCCGCTTTCGAACGTCATCGACCGCGACCGCGGTTACTGACCATGCGCCCGGCCGTCCAAGCCGACGCATGAATGGCGGCAGAGAGGGCCGACACGCCGCTTTTTGCGGTGGACGGCCTGAACGTCGACCTTGCTGGCCCCGACGGCTACGCCAAGGCCGTTGACGGGGTCGGTTTTTGCATCCGGCCGGGCGAGGCCATCGCCTTGGTCGGCGAGGCCGGTTCGGGGAACTCGGTCACGGTGCTGTCGATCCTCGGACTCGTGCCGCGTCCGGTGGCACGGGTGCGCGGCCGCGGGATCGCCGTCGACGGTCGGGACCCACTGCGCTTGCCGCCGCACGCACTGCGGCGCGTGCGCGGACGCGACCTGGCGATGGTCTTCCAGGAGCCCAGGACCAGCCGCAACCCGGTCCTTACGGTGGCCGAGCAAACCGCCGAAGCGGCTCGGCTGCACCTGAACGAACGGCCGCGTCACGCCCTGACGCGGGCCGTTGCGATGCTGGGGCGCATCGGCATGCCCGAGCCGGGACGGGTGGCGCGAAGCTATCCGTTCCAGCTCTCGGGCGGGATGCGGCAGCGCGCCATGATCGCCATGGCCTTGGCTTGCGGTCCAAGGCTCCTGGTTGCCGACGAGCCGACCACGGCGCTCGACGTCACCACCCAAGCGCAGACCTTGGACCCGTTGCGCGACTTGCGCCGCGAGTTCGGCCAGGCGTCGTCGTTCATCACCCACGACCTGGGCGTCGTCGCCGAGATCGCCGGCCGCGTGCTGGTGCGCCGCGGCCGGAGAAGATCGAGGTGCATCCGACCGAGCCCGCAGGACCGGCCAACCGCGTCGCCGGCCGGCTCGCCTCCTGGAACGACTACGGCACCTCGTTCCAGCTCCGCGTGCATACCGATGCCCTCGGCGAGTTGATCGTCCAGCAGCCGGCCTTCAAGCGACCGCTCGAGCCCAGCCCCGACGCCTCGGTCGTCGTTCGACCCGACCGACGCACGGCAGCAGAAGCCTTCCCTTCATGCACAAGACATAAAATATTCGATGAATAAATAAACTCCCCAATTACGGCAATATCTCGTGGACGCGGCAAAGAGATAGCCATGATTCAGGAAATATTTAAGTATAAACAGGCTCGACGAGTTGGGATGGGGGTGGACCGAAGCGTCCACCGTACGCCCCTGCGTTGCGCGTGGTCAGGGCAACCTTGGCATCAGGTCGGGGCTGGTGGCTTGGACGAGGGCACCGGCGGCGACGAGGGCTGCGGCGGCATCGAGGTCGGGGGCGAGCGTGCGGTCGGTCTGGAGGGGTGGCACGACGGTGCGGATGGCGGCCATGGCCGCCTGAAGACGGGGGCTGGTGGTGAGCGGCGCTCTGAGCTCGACGCCTTGGGCGGCGGTCAGGGCCTCGATGCCGATGATGTGCTCGAGGTTCGTGCACATCGCGAGCAGACGGCGGGCGGCGTGGCAGGCCATGGAGACGTGGTCTTCCTGATTGGCGCTGGTGGGCGTGCTGTCGACCGAGGCCGGGGCTGCCATCTGCTTGTTCTCGCTCATCAGCGCGGCGGCGGTGACCTCGGCGATCATGAAGCCGGAGTTGAGACCGGGCACCGGCGTGAGGAAGGGCGGCAGGCCGAAGCTGAGGACCGGGTCGACCAAAAGCGCGATCCGGCGCTGGGCGATCGAGCCGATCTCCGCGATGGCGAGTGCCATCTGGTCGGCGGCGAAGGCCACCGGCTCGGCGTGGAAGTTGCCGCCGGAGACGATGCTGCCGTCGTCGAGGACCAAGGGATTGTCGGTGACGGCGTTGGCTTCGGTCACCAGCGTGGCGGCCACGTGGCGCAGCAGGTCGAGGCAAGCACCCATGACCTGGGGCTGGCAGCGGATGCAGTAGGGATCCTGGACGCGGAGGTCGCCTTCGACGTGGCTGGCGCGGATGGCGGAGCCGTCGATCAGGGCCTCCAACGTGCGGCCGGCGTCGATCTGACCCTGGTGACCGCGAAGTTGGTGGACCTCGGCGCGGAAAGGGGCCGACGAGCCCATCGCCGCATCGGTCGAGAGCGCGCCCGTGACCAGCGCGGTTTCGGCCGCGCGCCAACTGCGGAACAGGGCTTCGAGCGCGAGCGCCGTCGAGACCTGGGTGCCGTTGATGAGGGCGAGCCCTTCTTTGGGGCCGAAGGCGAGCGGCTCCAGGCCGGCGGTGGCGAGCGCCTCGTTGCCGGGCAGCGTGTGGCCGGCTCGGGTGGCCTCGCCCTCGCCCATCATCACCAGGGCGATGTGAGCCAGGGGCGCCAAGTCGCCGGAGGCACCGACGGAGCCCTGGCCGGGCACGACGGGCAGCACGCCACGCTGGAGCATGGCTTCGAGCAGGGCCGTGACCTCGGGGCGCACACCGGAGGCGCCACGGCCGAGGGAGAGGAGCTTGAGGCCGAGGACGAGGCGGACGACGACCTCCGGCAAAGGCTCGCCCACGCCCGCCGCGTGCGAGCGGACGAGGTTGCGTTGCAGGGCCGCCGTGTCGGCCGCAGCGATGCGGGTGCTGGCGAGCTTGCCGAAGCCCGTGTTGACGCCGTAGACGGCGGCCTCGCCCATCGCTGCGCGGCGGACGACCTCGGCGCTGGCGGCGATGGCGGAGGCGGCTTCGGGGTCGAGCCGAGCCGGCGCCCCGTCGCGCACGGCGCGAAGGTCGGCGAGGGTGGCGGCACCCGGCCGGAGGACGATCACTCGAGCTCGCTCACGATACGCTCCACCAAGGGGTCGAAACCGATGCGGTAGGCGAGTTCGGCCGGGTCCGCCACGGCGAAGGCGGCAAGATCGCCACGCTTGCCCTCCTCGAGCGTGCCGACCTCGCCGTCGACGCCGAGCGCCCTGGCGGCGATGCGCGTGGTGCCGGCGAGCGCTTCGGCCGGGGTGAGGCGGAAGAGCGTGCAGGCCATGTTCATGGCGAGCAGGAGCGAGGTCAGCGGCGAGGAGCCGGGGTTGCAGTCGGTGGCGACCGCCATGGGTACGCCTGCGGCCCGCAGCGCCGCGACCGGTGGGGCCTGGGTCTCGCGCAGGGTGTAGAACGCACCGGGCAGCAGCATGGCGACGGTGCCGGCCTCGGCCATGGCGGCGACGCCCGCCTCGCTCAGATGTTCGAGGTGGTCGGCCGAGAGCGCGCCGAAGCGGGCGGCGAGCGCCCCGCCGCCGCCGTCGCTGAGTTGGTCCGCGTGCAGTTTCACCGGCAGGCCCAGATCGGTTGCCGCCCTGAACAGCCGCTCGATCTGGCGCGCATCGAAGGCGATGGTCTCGAGGAAGCCGTCGACGGCGTCGATCAGACCGTCGTCCGCGAGCGCAGGCAAAACCTCGTTCACCACGCGGTCGACGTAGCGCTCGGGCGCATCCCGGAACTCCGGCGGCACGGCGTGTAGGCCGAGGAACGAGGTGCGGACGCGGACGGCCCGGTGCTCGGCGAGATGGCGGGCGGCCAGTAGCATGCGGCGCTCGCTCTCGAGGTCGAGGCCGTAGCCGGACTTGACCTCGACGGTGCCGACGCCCTCGTCGAGCAGGGCGTCGAGGCGCGGCAGCGCGGAGGCGACCAGTTCCTCCACCGAGGCCGCGCGCGTCGCCTCGACGGTCGCAAGGATGCCGCCACCGGCGCGGGCGATGTCTTCGTAGCTGGCGCCCTCCAGGCGCAGCGCGAACTCGCGCGCACGGTCGCCGCCATGGATCAGGTGGGTGTGGGCATCGATCAAGGCCGGCGTGACCAGCACGTCCCCCAGGTCGTGGCGTGGCCAGCCGGTCATGGTCGCCGGCAGGTCCGCCTTCGGCCCCACCCAGACGATCCAACCGTCGGCGATGGCGACCGCGCCGTCGGCGACCAGCCCGTAGGCTCCCTTCCCGTCGGCCATGGTGGCCACGCGCGCCGCCGTAAAGACCGTGCCGATCTGGTCCATGCCCGCCTCGTTGCAGCCACCCTGCCATCGCCTAGAGTGCGGACGGAGCCGCTGTCAACGGAGTGCACCCATGACCAGCCTGTTCGCGCCCTTGGCCCTGCTCGCCGACGGCTGGGCGGCCGATGTCCGGGTGCGGCTCGACGGCGGACGCATCGCCGCCGTGGCGAGGGGCGTCGTGGCGGGGCCGGGCGACCGCCACCTCGCCGACCGCGTGCTGCTGCCGGCGCCCTCCAATCTGCACAGCCACGCCTTTCAGCGGGCGATGGCCGGCATGACCGAGCGGCGCGGCGACGCACCGGCGGGCGACGACTTCTGGACGTGGCGGGAGCTGATGTACCGCTTCCTCGACCGGCTCTCGCCCGACGACGTCGAGGTCGTCGCCGCCTTCGTCCAGATGGACCTGCTGGAGGCCGGCTACGCCGCGGTCGCCGAGTTCCACTACCTGCATCACGGCCAAGGCGGTGTCGCTTATGACGCGCCGGCCGAGCTTTCGGCGCGGATCGTCGCGGCAGCGGCCGAGACCGGAATCGGTCTCACGCTTCTGCCCGTACTCTACGCGCAGGGCGGCTGCGACGGGCGACCGCTCCAGGGCGGCCAGCTGCGCTTCGGCAACGATCTCGACCGTTTCGCCCGGCTGGTCGAGGGCGCGGAGCGGGCGCTCACCGCATTGCCGGACGACGCGCGGCTGGGCCTCGCACCGCACTCGCTGCGCGCGGTCGCGGCCGACGACGTCACCGCGCTGCTGGCGCTCAGGCCGGGTGTGCCGTTCCACCTGCACGCGGCGGAGCAGGTCGCGGAGGTGGCGGAGGTGCAGGCCCATCTGGGCGCGCGGCCGGTCGACTGGCTCCTGGCGCATCAGCCGGTGGACCGGAGCTGGTGCGTGATCCACGCCACCCACCTGACCGGCGGCGAGGTCGGCGGGCTTGCGGCCAGCGGCGCCGTCGCCGGCCTCTGCCCCTCGACCGAGGCAAATCTCGGCGACGGCGTGTTCCCGGCGTGGGCCTATC
>JBJHBG010000148.1:0-9226 GCA_050485385.1 Geminicoccaceae bacterium
CTACCGCATCGCCGAGGTCGACCTTACCCAACACTCGGACCGTCCGAGTGTCACCCAGCTCCTCGTACGCCTGTAACCCTTGTCTCCGGTCCGTACAGGGACCATCGAGTCCCCCCCCTTTTCTTTTTCAGATTAAGCGCTTGCGGATTTGCGTGACCAGGATCTCGGCGAGGATCACGACGGTGAAGATGGCCAGTAGGATCGTCGCGACGCGGGTCCACTGGAAGAAGTTCATGGCGGAATCGAGCACGAGGCCGATGCCGCCGGCGCCGACCAGGCCGAGCACGGCCGATTCGCGCACGTTGATGTCCCAGCGGAAGAGCGCGATCGACCAGAAGGCAGGTTGTACCTGCGGCCAGTAGCCTTTGAGCAGGATGGCGGGCCAGGAGGCGCCGGCGGCGCGCAGGGCTTCGATGGTCCCGGCGTTGCTCTCCTCCAGCGCTTCCGCCAGCAGCTTGCCGACGAAGCCGACCGAGCGGAACGCGATGGCGATGGTGCCGGCAAGCGCTCCGGGGCCGAAGATGGCGACGAACAAAAGCGCCCAGACCAGCGAATTGACCGAGCGCGAGGCCACCAGGATCAGCTTGGCGAACTCGTTGACCAGCCGGATAGGGACGATGTTCCGCGCAGCGAGAAGACCCACCGGCACGGCCAGCAGGATCGCGAGGATGGTGCCGAGGGTGGCGATGTGGATGGTCTCGATCAGCGCGCCGTGGACGGTGGCCGGGTAGTAGGCGAGGTCCGGCGGCCACATGCGGCGCAGGAGGTCCGCCATTTGGTTGTGCGCGTCGTAGAGGAATTCCGGGATGATGCGGACGTTGCGCACCGACCAGACGACCGCCATCACGATGCCGAGATAGGCCGCGAACCGGGCGAGGCGCTGCGCCGGCGTGAAGCGCTGCCAGGTAGGCGTCCGCCGTTGCGGTAGAGTGGTGACGCTCACTGGAAGCTCTTCCGGAGCCAAGTCGCGATCACCTCGCCGACCATGATCATCGCGATGATCGAGATCAGGATCGCCGTCACGAAGTCGTAGTCGAAGCGCTGGAACGCCGAGAACAGCGTGCCGCCGATGCCGCCGCCGCCGACGATGCCCACCATGGTAGAGTTCCGGAGGTTGCTGTCGAGCTGATAGGTCGAAAAGCCGATGAAGCGCGACATGACCTGCGGCAGCACGCCCATGATGACCACGCCCATGAAGCTGGCGCCGCTGGCGCGCACCGCTTCCACCTGCTTCAGCGAGATCTCCTCGATCGCCTCCGCGAACAGTTTGGCGACGAAACCGATGGAGGCCAGGATCAAGGCGAAGATGCCGGCGAGCGCGCCGAAGCCGATCGCCTTGACGAAGATGATGGCGACGATGATCGGGTGGAACGAGCGGGCCAGCGCAATGACGGCGCGGGCCGGCACCGTGACCGCCACCGGCATGAGGTTGCGCGCCGCCATGAGGCCGATCGGCAGCGACAGGAGGATGCCGATGGCGGAGGCGATGACGGCGATCTGCAGGCTCTCCACCAGGCCGTCGACCAGCAGGTTCCAGCGTGCGAAGTCGGGCGGGAACATGCGCCCGAGAAAGTCCTGCCCCCGGTCCAGGCCGACGACGAAGCGCTCCCAGGTGAAGTCGAGCCGGCTCGCGGCATAGACGACGTAGAGGACCAGTGCCGCCCAGCCCGCTCGCACGCGCCAGTCGGGGCGGAAGGCACGGCGGCGCCAGGACGTCGCGGGCGTCATGCGAGCCACGCCTCGCCGTCGTGGCCCTTGCCGTAGATCAGTTCCAGATGATGGTCCGCGAGGTCGCTCGGCGGGCCGTCGAACACCACGCGGCCTTCGGACATGCCGACGATGCGGTCGGCGAAGCGCTTGGCGAGGACCACGTCATGGATGTTGATGACGACCGGGATGTCACGCTCGGCGGCGAGGTCGCGCATCAAGGACATGATCTCGACCGAGGTGCGCGGATCCAGGGACGACGTCGGCTCGTCGGCGAGCAGCAGGCGTGGCTCCTGCATCACCGCGCGGGCGATGCCGACGCGTTGCCGCTGGCCGCCGGAAAGGGCGTCGGCGCGGCGGGTCGCGAACTCGGCGAGGCCGACCCGGTCGAGCAGCGCGAACGCCCGGGCGATGTCGGCCTCGGGATAATGGCGCAGCCACACCCGCCAGAGCGGCGTGTAGCCGAGCCGGCCGCAGAGCAGGTTCTCGATGACGCTCAGCCGCTCGACCAGGTTGTACTCCTGGAAGACCATGCCGATCTCGCGCCGCGCCGCGCGCAGGCCCGCACCGCGCAGCTTGGTAAGGTCGCGGCCGCCCAGGAGGACCTCGCCCGAGGTGGGCTCGACCAGCCGGTTGATGCAGCGGATCAGGGTCGACTTGCCGGTGCCGGAGGGGCCGATGATGGCGACCACGCCGCGGCTCGGAAAGTCGAGCGAGACGTCGTGCAGGACCGGTTTGCCGCGCTCGTAGGCCTTGGTCAGCTTACGGATCGAGAGGATGTGCCGTGCCTCGGCCGGTGCCTGCGCCCCGGCCGAGGTATCGATCACGGCAGCCTTCACTGCGCTTCCCAGGTGGAGCGGTTGAAGGGCGAGCCCGAGGCATCCGCCACGCGGCGCACCACGTCCCAATGTTCCTGGTAGGTCACCGGGTAGAAGCGGTCGGCTCCGTCGAACTCGCGCTGCATGTCCTCGGTGTAGCGATAGTCGAAGAAGCAGGCGAGCAGCCGGTCCCGCAACTCCGGTGCCAGCCGGCTGTCGTAGGCGAAGGACGAGGTGGGGAAGCGCTCCGAGCGATAGATCACGCGGAACTCGTCCGCGTTCACCTGGCCGCGTCGCGCCATGCGCTCGAACACGTCGGAGGCGACGGCGGCGGCGTCGTAGTCGCCGGAGGCCACGCCCATGATCGAGTTGTCGTGGCCGCCCGAGAACCGGGGCTCGTAGTCCTGGTCGGGCGTCAGGCCCTCGTCCGGGAACAGCGCGCGCGGGGCGAGGTTGCCCGAGTTCGACGACGGCGACACGTGCGCCACCCGCGCGCCGGCGAGGTCGCTCAGTTGCTGGAACGAACTGTCCTCGCGGACGACGACGATCAGGTTGTAGCCCTGCCAGTCCGCTTCGTCCCCCTTGACCGCGAAGGGCACGGCACCGGCGAGGTTGACGGCGAAGCCGGTCGGACCGGTCGAGAAGCCGCCGACGTGGAGCCGGCCGGAGCGCATCGCCTCGATCTGTGCCGCGTTCGACTGGACGTTGAAGTAGACCACGTCGCGCCCGGTGCATTCGCGGAGGTAGCCGACGAAGTCGCCGAAAATATTGGCGTAGACTGCCGGGTCCTCGACCGGCGTGTAGGCAAAGACGAGGGTCGACGGGTCGCGCCACTGCGACGGATCGGTCGGCGTATCGGCGACGAGATCGCCGTCGGCGTCGCAGAAGAGGTCGTCGAGATCGCCGCGGTTCGGGCAGTCGTCCGCTGCGGCCGCGCCGGCACCGATCAGAAACGCGCCGGCAAGGCAGGCCCCGAGGGCGTGCCGGGTTAGGGTCGACGTCATGGATGTTGCCTCCTGTCGCTCACGGTTGGTCGTGATTGTCGTTGTACTGTCACATTGAGCGGTTCGGACGAGCGAGGCAACTCCCGAGACGCGGGGCCGGCGGCGCGGGAGGCGTGTTAGGTGCTCCGGCGCAGCGCCGCGCCCCATTTGGCTTCCCAGTCGTCGCCGCCCATGTCGACGATGCTGCCGTCGGCCTCGAAGAACTTGTTGGGAATCTGGAAGACGGCGAGCATCAGGCCGCCCTCCGGCGCCCAGGCCGAATGCCGGCTGCCGGCCGGCCGCCAGACGAACTCGCCCGGTCCCACCTCGAGGCCCGCGTCGAGCCCGTCCTTGTCGACCAGCCGACCCTCGAGCACGTAGGTCTGTTCGATCAGCGCATGCTCGTGGTCGGGTAGTTCCGCCCCCGGCTCCATCCGGACCAGTGCGGTCAAGAGCCCGTTCTCCGCGTCGAACAGGAGCGTCTTCACCCGGCAGCCCGGATGACGGACGTCCTGCCAATCGAGGTCGTCGGGCCGGACCAGCCGCGACGCCAGCGGCGGCAGCCCGTCGTGCCCCTTGGCGTGCGGCGTGAACGCCTTGCTCATCGTTTCCTCCCCGCGCCTTCGTCCGTGGACGCTGGGTCATCCCTAACCCAGCGGCCGGCTGGCGGCGAGCGCCGAATTGCGGCAGGTTCGCCACCCCGATCCGCGCCGAGGGAGGCCGATCATGCCGCAGCATCACCACCTTCGCTCCACGCCGGAGACCGTGCATTGGGGCTTGCTGGACGCGGCCCTGCCGCCCGTCCTGCGGATCGCCTCGGGCGATCGCCTGACGGTCGACACGGTGAGCGGGATACCGGAGGCGACGCCGGAGGGCGAGTTCACCGTGCGCGACGAGTTGCGCCTGATCCACGAGCGGAGCCGGCGCGGGCCGGGGCCGCACGTGCTGACCGGGCCGGTCTGGATCGAGGGCGCGGAGCCGGGCGATACGTTGGAGGTGCGCATCCTCGACGTGGAACTCGCCGACGACTGGGGCTGGAACCTCATCCGCCCGCTCATGGGCACGCTGCCGGAGGAGTTTCCGCTGCTCCAAGTGCGGCATCTCCCGATCGACCGCGCCGCGCGCACCGCAACGTTGCCTTGGGGCACCGCGCTGCCGCTGAGCCCCTTCTTCGGCATCATGGCGGTGGCCCCGCCCGCCGTTTACGGGGCAGTGACGAGCGTGGTGCCGCGCGAGTTCGGCGGCAACATCGACAACAAGGAGCTGGTGCCGGGCAGCACGCTCTACCTGCCGATCTTCAATCCGGGCGCGGGCTTCTCGGTGGGCGACGGGCACGCGGTGCAGGGCGACGGCGAGGTCTGCCTCACCGCGCTGGAGACGGGGCTGATCGGCTCCTTCGAGTTGGTGGTGCGCAAGGACTTGAAGGTCCGCTTCCCGCGCGCCGAGACGCCGACCCACGTCATCAGCATGGGCCTGCACGAGGACCTCGACACAGCGGCGCGCCAAGCCGTGCGGGAGATGATCGCGCTGGTGCAAGAGCGCCTGCCGATCACGCGCGAGGAGGCCTACGCGCTCTGCTCGCTAGCGGCCGATTTCCGCGTCACGCAGCTCGTCGACGGCAACAAGGGCATCCACGGCATGCTCGCCAAGTCGGTCCTGCGCTGACGGACGAGCCCGCCGTCAGGCTGCCCGCAGCGCCTGCCAGATGCGGTAGGGCGTGGCCGGCAGGTCGAACCGCTCCACCCCGGCGCTGTGCAACGCGTCGAAGACGGCGTTCATGGCCGCGGGCAGGGCACCCGCGACGCCCGATTCGCCGGCACCCTTGGCGCCGAGCGGATTGGTCGTGCAGCGCACGCCGTGGTGCGCGGTCTCGAAGCTCGGCAGGTCGTGGGCGCGCGGCATGGGATAGTCCATGAACGACGCCGTCAGCATCTGCCCGTTGGCGTCGTAGACCACGTGCTCGCCGAGCACCTGGCCGAGCCCCTGGGCGATGCCGCCGTGCAACTGGCCCTCGACGATGGGCTCGTTGAGCATCACGCCGACGTCGTCGACCGCGACGTAGCCGACCACCTGGAGGTGGCCGGTCTCGGGGTCGATCTCCACCTCGGCGACATGGCAGCCGTTGGGAAAGCTCATCCCCGACGAGACGAACTGCTCGGTCGCATCGAGGCCATCCTGGAGGTCCGCCGGGAGGTCCGTGCGCGTCCTGGCGATCCGCGCCAACTCCAGGAGCGGGACGTGTCGATCCGTGCCGACGACGCGGAAGCTGCCGGCGTCGAAGGCGATGTCGTGGGCGCCGGCCTCCAAGAGGTGGGCGGCGATGCGGCGGCCCTTCTCGATGGCGGCATCGCAGGCGACCACGGCCGCACTGCCGGCCATCATCGCCGAGCGCGAGGCCACCGTCGGCCAGCCCTGGGGCGCCTCGTCGCTGTCGCCCTCGACCAGCCGCACCGCTGCCGGGTCGATGCCGAGGCGGTCGGCCACCAGCCGCGTGAAGGTGGTCAGGTGTCCCTGGCCGATGGCCTGGACGCCGAGCCGCAGCGCCACGCCGCCGTCGGCATCGAAGCGCAGGTCGGCGCTCTCGTCGAGGATGCCGCCCGCCACCTCCAAAAACGAGCAGAGGCCGATGCCGCGCAGCCGGCCGCGCGCCGCCGCGTCGGCCCGGCGCCGCGGGAAGCCTTGCCAGTCGGCGAGGAGCAGCGCGCGGTCCATCGCCGCCTCGAAGGCGCCGCTGTCGTAGACCTGCCCGTTCGGTGCGGCGTAGGGCATGGCCGAAGGCGGGATCATGTTGCGGCGGCGCAATTCCACGCGGTCGATGCCCGTCCGGTGCGCGGCCTCGTCGATCAGCCGCTCGATGGCGTAGATCGCTTCCGGCCGCCCGGCGCCACGATAGGGGCCGAGCGGCACGGCGTTGGTCAACACCATCCGGACTTGGGTGTGGATCAGGGGCGTGCGGTAGACGCTGGCGAGGCAGTTCTTGGTGTTGTTGGTGGAAAAGACGGGCGCGAAGGTGGAGACGTAGGCGCCGATGCCGACCGCATTCCGCGCGCGGAGCGCCAGGAAGCGGCCGTCGGCGGCGAGAGCCAGTTCCGCCTCGAGGACGCCGTCGCGGCCGTGGGTGTCGGTGAGGAAGCTCTCCGTCCGCGAGGCGCGCCAGCGAACCGGTCGGCCGAGGGCGCGGGCCGCGTACAGGATGGCCGCGTATTCGGCATAGGGCTGGACCTTCATGCCGAAGCCGCCGCCGACGTCGTGGGTCAGCACGCGGATCGCCGATTGCGGCACTCGGAACACGTGCTCGGCCAGCATTCGGCGCACCAGCACGACCCCTTGCGTGCCGGCCGTCAGGGTGAAGCGCCCGGTGGCCGCATCCCACTCGGCGATGGCGGCGCGCGGCTCCATCGCCGTCGGTGCCACCCGCGTATCGACCAGCCGGACCGCGACGACGTGCGCGGCGTCGGCGAACGCTGCGTCCACCGCCGCCTCGTCGCCGTCGGACCAGTCCAGGGCGACGTTGCCCGGTGCGTCGTCCCAGATCGGCACCGGCGCCGCCAACGCTGCCTCCACGGTGGCCGCGGCGGGCAACTCCTCCAGGTCGAGGTCGACGAGGTCCGCCGCGTCCTGGGCGGCCACGGGCGACGTCGCGACTACCATCGCCACCGCCTCGCCGACATAGCGGACCCGTTCGGCGGGCAGCACCGGCAAGGGAGCGAGCGTCATCGGGCTGCCGTCCCGGTTGGCGAAGCGCATGGCCATCGGGATCGGCCCGAGACCGGCCAGGTCCTCTCCCGTGAAGACGGCCGCCACACCGGCCATGGCCCGCGCGGCTTCCACGTCGATGCCCCGGACGCGCGCATGGGCGACGGGCGAGCGGACGAACACGGCATGCAGCGCGTCGGTACGGACGATGTCGTCGGTGAAGCGTCCGCGCCCGGTCAAGAGCGGCTCGTCCTCGCTTCGCAGAGCCTTGGGATCGCGCCCGAAGCGCAGTGCAGCGTCGTTCGTCACGGAACCTCCCACCGCCCGACGCATGCCACGGGTCGGACGAAACGCATTGACCTTTCAGTTGCTGGCGGACAACAATCGCCATGTGATCACGTCTCTGCCGACGTGGTCAAGTGATCGTCAGGGATACGGCTAAAATGCCGTTGGTAGAACGCCGGAACAGAACCGGTCGACAACTTGGGAGGGAGGCAAGGTGATCAATTCCTTCACGACCGGCCGGGGGCGCGTCGGCACCATCGCAGCGGCGGCCTGCGTCGCGGCGGCCACCTGGACGGCCCAGGCCGCGGCCGACGAGATTCGCATCGGCATCCTGGCACCGCTGACCGGGCCATTGGCCTCGCCGGGGACGGAGATGGTGCAGGGCCACGAGCTGTTTTGGGAGCAGGCCGGGCACGAGGTCGCCGGCCGCCCGGTGCGGCTGATCGTTGCCGATACCGCCTGCAATCCGGACCAGGCGATCACGCAGGCCCGTCGGCTGATCCACCAGGAGAACGTGCACACCATCATCGGCCCCTTGTGCGGCCACGAGGGACCGGCGGTCGCCCAGGTCAGCCGCGAGACCGGCTTGGCCATGCTGATCGACCCGGCGGGCGCCGACGACGTGACCAAGTGGAACCGCGTGCCGACGGCGGTGCGCACCGCCGTCTCGGCCCGCCAGATCGGCCATCCGTTCGGCGAGTACATGTACGAGGAGTTGGGGCTGCGCAACGCCACGTTCATCGGCCAGGACTACACCTGGGGCCACGAAGTGACGCTCGGCGCCATCGAGACCTTCACGGCCCTCGGCGGCGAGGTCGACCGGCTGATCTGGTCGCCCATCGGCACCACCGACTACGGGCCGGTGATCGCGGGCGTGCCCTCGGGCTCGGAGGCGGTGGTCCTCACCATCGTCGGCGCCGACCGCATCCGGATCTTCGACGCGTGGTTCGACTTCGGCATGGACCGCCGGCACCAGCTGATCGGCCTCTATTGGCTGCAGGAAGACGCGCTGCCGCAGGTCGACGACCGCGCCATCGGCCTCATCAGCAACTCACTGACCTATGTCGGCGGCATCGAGACGACGGAGAACGAGGCGTTCGTCGATGCGTTCGCCCGCGCCTACGGCAAGATCCCCTCCTGGTTCGCCGAGAACGGCTATACCGCGAGCCTGTGGGCGCGCAGCGCCATCGAGGCCATCGACGGCAACATCGAGGACGGCGAGGCGTTCCTGGCCGCTGTCCGCTCGCTCGAGATCACCGCCCCGCGCGGTCCCTTGCGGCTCGACGACCACGACAACCCGATCCAGAACGTCTACGTCGCCGAGGTGCAGAAGCGCGATCATCCCGTCCTCGGCGAGATCCTGATGAACGTGCCGATCAAGACCTACGAGGCGGTCTCGCAGTTCTGGACCTGGGACCCCGAGGAGTTCCTGGCGCGCGGGCCGTATCAGCGCTGATCGCCGTCGCACCCGTTGGGTCGAAGGTCTAGCCGATGAGTTTCGTCATCCAGACGATCAACGGGATCTCGCTGGCAGCGCTCCTGTTCCTCCTGTCCGCCGGGTTCACCCTGGTCTTCGGGCTGATGCGCGTGGTCAATCTCGCGCACGGCGCGCTCTACCTCATCGGCGGCTATGTCGGCCTGTCGGTGGTCTGGAGCACCGATAATTTCTGGTTGGGTGTGGTCGGCGGCGGTCTGTTCGTCGTCGTGCTGGCGGCGCTGATCGACCGCTTCCTCATC
>JBJHBG010000149.1:0-9019 GCA_050485385.1 Geminicoccaceae bacterium
CCTTCCGTCGAAGGTGGGGGCCATCGGCACGTAGGCCGGATCGCCCGCGTTCTGCCGGTCCACCACCTCGGCCATGCGGCGCATGACGTCGCGCACGTCGTCGGCGCTCACCACCCCGTGGTGCAGCCAGTTGGCGATGTGCTGGGCCGAGATGCGGCAGGTGGCGCGGTCCTCCATCAGGCCGACGTCGTTGATGTCCGGCACCTTCGAGCAGCCGATGCCCTGATCGATCCAGCGGACCACGTAGCCGAGAATGCCTTGCGCGTTGTTCTCCACCTCGCGGATGATCTGGCTCCGCGACCACTTGCGGAAGGCGGCGAGCGGGATGTCGAGCAGGCCGTCCACGTGCGCCCGCCGGCCGCCGGCGTGCAGGGCCTTCTGGACCGCGAACACGTCCACCTTGTGGTAGTGCAGCGCGTGCAGCGTGGCGGCGGTCGGCGACGGCACCCAAGCGCAGTTGGCGCCCGCCTTCGGGTGCTCGATCTTGGTCTCCAGCATCGCCGCCATCCGGTCGGGCATCGCCCACATGCCCTTGCCGATCTGCGCCCGGCCGGAAAGGCCGCATTCGAGGCCGACGTCGACGTTGAGGTTCTCGTAGGCCGTGATCCAGGACTTGCGCTTGATGAAGTCCTTGCGGCTGAACGGGCCGGCTTCCATCGAGGTGTGGATCTCGTCCCCGGTGCGGTCGAGAAAACCCGTGTTGATGAAGGCGACCCGGTGCCTGGCCGCGCGGATGCACTCCTTCAGGTTGACGCTGGTGCGCCGCTCCTCGTCCATGACGCCGAGTTTCACGGTGTAGCGCTCGACGCCGAGGACGTCCTCGACGGCGGTGAAGATCTCGTCGGCGAAGGCGACCTCCGCGGGCCCGTGCATCTTCGGCTTGACGACGTAGATCGAGCCGGCCTCGGAGTTGCGCGGGCCGTCGGTCTTGCGGAGATCGTGCAGCGCGATCAGCGTGGTGACGGCCGCATCCATCAGCCCCTCGAAGACCTCGTTGCCCGCGCGGTCGCGGATCGAGGGATTGGTCATCAGGTGGCCGACGTTGCGCACCAGCATGAGGGCACGGCCCTTGACCGTGACCGTGCCGCCGTCGGGGGCGGTATAGCGGCGGTCGTCCTCGAGCGCACGGTCCACCCGCTTGCCGCCCTTCTCGAACGATGCGGTCAGGTCGCCCCGCATCAGGCCGAGCCAGTTGCGATAGGCTTGGACCTTGTCCTCGGCATCGACGCAGGCGACCGAGTCCTCGCAGTCCATGATCGCCGACACGGCACTCTCGAGCCGTACGTCGGCCAGTCCCGCCTGATCGCGGGCGCCGACTTGGTGGGTGCGGTCGAACACCAACTCCACGTGCAGGCCGTTGTTGCGCAGGAGGACGGCCTCCGGCGCGCGCGGATGGCCGCGATAGCCGACGAACTTCTCCGGCGTCTCCAGCGGTTGGTCGTCGACCATGAGGGCGCCGCCCCGGACGTGGTAGCGCCGGGCGTCGGCGTGGCTGGTGCCGGCGACCGGGAAGGCCTCGTCGAGGAACACACGCGCGCGCGCCACCACGCGCGCGCCGCGCCCGCGCTCGTAGCCGGAACCCGACGGGGGCGAACCCATGGCATCGGTGCCGTAGAGCGCGTCGTAGAGGCTGCCCCAACGGGCATTGGCGGCGTTCAGCGCATAGCGGGCGTTGGTGATCGGCACCACCAATTGCGGGCCGGGGACCGTCGCGATCTCGGGGTCCACGTTCGCGGTGTCGATCTCGAAGGCCTCGCCTTCGGGCAGAAGGTAGCCGATCTCGGCGAGGAACGCCTTGTAGGCCTCGTGGTCGTGCGGCTGGTTGCGCTTGGCCCGGTGCCAGTCGTCGATCTTCGCTTGGAGATCCGCGCGCGTTGCCAACAGCGCTCGGTTCTTCGGCGTCAGCTCGCCGACGATGCGGGCGAGGCCCTGCCAGAAGGCCGCCGGCTCGACGCCGGTGCCCGGCAGCGCCTCGTCCTCGAGGAAGGCGGCAAGCGGCGCCGCCACCTCCAGGCCCGCCTTCGTCACGTATGCAGTGCTCCGTTCCGTCACCCTCGTGCCCCCTCGCATCGGTTCGCCGCACCTCTGAGCAAGTCCGAAGCGGCAATGCAAGGCCTCGACGCCAAGAAAACGGGCTTCGGGTCGGCTCGGCCGTCAGCTTTTCGGCATGAGCCACGTCGCGGTGGCGACGGCGGCAAGGTGGTCATCGGCGTCGAACAGGCGCGATTCCATGTAGGAGACGGTGCGGCCCATGCGCAGCGGACGCCCGACGCAGCGGGCCGTGCCGGCGGTGAGCGGGCGCATGTACTGCGTCTTCATCTCGACGGTGACGGCAGCCTTGCCGATGCGGTGCTTGATCAGGTGGCCCATCGAGATGTCCATCACCGTGGCGATGATGCCGCCGTGCAGCGAGCCCTGCGGATTGAAGGCGAAGTCCGGCACCTCGAAGCTGACGGTGCAGGTGTCGTCCTCGTAGGCGAAGCGCAGGCCCAAGAGACGCGCGAGGAAGAAGGTCTCGAAGTCCTGCTCGTAGCCGGCGAGCGCTTGCTCGAACCGTGCCTTCGCCAAGTCCTCGTCCATCACGTCACCCTCCTTCGCGGTCGCCGCCCAAGAAAGCAGAGGCGGCGTCAGGCGGCTAGGCCGGCAAGCGGCTCGCGCGTCGTCGGCAGGGTGAGGCTCACCGCCCACGCCACGACCAGGAACGCGGCCGAGGCGAGGAGGCAGCCGAGGATGCCGCCGGTCTGGTAGGCGAGGCCGGAGACGAGGCAGCCGACGAGGCGCCCGGCGGCGTTGGCCATGTAGTAGAAGCCCACGTCCATGGCGACGTCCTCGGCCCTGGCGTAGGCGAGGACGAGGTAGGAGTGCAGCGACGAGTTGACGGCGAACGCGGCGCCGAAGAGGCCGAGGCCGACGACGACGACGGGGCCGATCAGGCCGCTCGCGAGCGGCTCGCCGCCATGGGTGACGAGCCGGTCGAAGGGCACGACCAGGGCGAGGCCGGAGGCGATCAGGAGCGGTGTGGCGGCGAGGACCAGGGCCCAGACGCGCTGCGCCTTCACCTCGCTGGCGAGCCCGTCGGTCGAGCTTTCGACGAAGCGCGGGGCCGCCGCCTGCACCGCCCCGTAGCCGACGACCCAAAGGGCGAGGAAGGTCGCCACCTCGACGAAGCTCCAGCCGGCGACCTCGTAGAGAAAGATCGGCACGCCGACCACGAACCAGACGTCGCGGGCGCCGAAGAGAAAGACGCGGGCGGCGGCGAGCCGGTTGATGGCCGGCGACTTGGCCAGCAGCGAGCCGAGGGCGGGCGTCGCCTTCGCCTTGCCCATGCCGCGGGGCAGGCTGAGCGCGGTCAGCACCAGGATCGCGGCCAGCACGGCGGCCAGCAGGAAGAGGCCGCCCGCAAAGCCGAGCGTGGCCAGCAGCACGCCGCCGACGAAGAAGCCGACGCCCTTCATCGCGTTCTTCGAGCCCGTGAGGATGGCGACCCACTTGAACAGTCCGCCCTTCTCGCGGGGGGGCACCAGGAGCTTGACGGCACTCTTGGCGCTCATCTTGGTGAGGTCCTTGGCGACGCCCGCCGCCCCCTGGACGACGACCGCGTAGGCGACCGACAGCGCCATCGGCCAGTGCGGCTGGAGAAAGGCGAGGGCGACGAGGGCTGCCACCTGGACGGCGAGGCCCGCATAGAGCGTGCTCTGGAGGCCGAAGCGGGCGGCGATCCAGCCGGCGACCAGGTTCGTGACCACGCCCATGAACTCGTAGAGCACGAAGACGAAGGCGATCTGGAAGGGCGTGAAACCGAGCATGTGGAAGTGCAGCAGCACCAGCATGCGCAGCGCACCGTCGGTGATCGTCTGCCCCCAATAGGCGCCCGTCACGAGCGCGTAGCCGTGGACGTTCACCGCAGCGCCTCCCCCACCTTCGCGGTCAGTTCGACCAGTCGGCAGGCATAACCCATCTCGTTGTCGTACCAGGCGAAGATCTTCACGAGCGTGCCGTCGACCACCATCGTCGAAGGCGCATCGACGATCGACGAGCGGGTGTCGCTCTTGAAGTCGACCGACACCAGCGGCCGGTGCTCGACGGCGAGGATGTCGCGCAACGGACCCTCGGCGGCGGCTTCCAGCAACCCGTTCACCTCTTCCACCGTCGTCGGGCGGGCGACCTCGAAGACGCAGTCGG
Organism: Geminicoccaceae bacterium; assembly: GCA_050485385.1. Lineage (GTDB taxonomy): Bacteria > Pseudomonadota > Alphaproteobacteria > Geminicoccales > Geminicoccaceae > RECO01. The sequence goes on from JBJHBG010000149.1 coordinate 4,183, forward strand.
TGAGGCTGGCGTTCAAGAGCGGCACGCGCACCGCATGGCCGTTCAGCTTGCCCTTCAGTTCCGGATAGATCAGCGCGATGGCCGTGGCGGAGCCCGTCGTCGTCGGCACCAGCGAGGCGAGCGCCGAGCGCGCGCGGCGGAGGTCTTTCTTGGGCGCGTCGACGAGCACCTGGGTGTTGGTCACGTCGTGGATGGTCGTGACGACGCCATGCACGATGCCGAGGCCCTCGTGGATCGGCTTCACCACCGGGGCGAGGCAGTTGGTGGTGCAGGAGGCCGCCGTGACGATCGGGTGGCGGGCCGGATCGTAGAGATGGTCGTTGACGCCCATGACGACGTTGAGCGGCCCGTCCTTCACCGGGGCCGCGACCACCACGGCCTTGGCGCCGCGCTCCAGGTGCGGGGCTATCGTCGCCTCCTGGACGAACTTGCCGGAGCTTTCGATCACCACGTCGACGCCGAGCTCGGCCCACGGGATGTCGTCCGGCCGCCGATGCTCGCTGAAGCCGATGCGGCGCTCGCCGATGCGCAGGCCCGCGCCGTCGACGGCGATGTCGGCCCGCCAGCGGCCGTGGATGCTGTCGAACTCGAGCAAGTGGGCGGCAGCCTCCGGGCCACCCGAGGGCTCGTTGACGTGGACCGGATCGAAACCGGCGCCGCCGCGGGCGAGACCCGAAAGGGCGGCCCGCGCCGCGAGCCTGCCGATCCGTCCGAACCCGTTGATGCCGACGCGCATGAGGCTCCCCTTCGCCCGGCGGCCACCTAAGCCTAGGACCGTGGCGGTTTCGTGACGGTCTCGCCGATCACGCCGACTCGCGACTGGCGGTGCGCAGCAGCAACGAACCGAGGGCGGTTGCGGCCACCACCGCCAGCGCGAGGCAGGCGATCAGCACGAGGTCGTAGCCGCCCACCTGCCAGAGCAACGCCGCCGCCGTCGGGGCGATCGCGGTGGTGGCGATGAAGATCGCCGCCATCCGGCCGTTGACCGCGCCGAAGGCGTCACGGCCGAGCCGGTCGACGATCAGCACCGGCCGCGCGATGGAAACGATGCCGATGCCCGCGCCCTGGAGGAGCACGAAGAGCACGGCGAGCGCCGGCAGGAACGGGGCGAGCAGGAGCGCGGTCGAGGCGAGCAGCAGGGCCGCGAGCGTTCCGGCCATCACCTGATCCATGGCGTAGCGGCGTTCGACCGCCATCAGGGCGAGGCGGCCGACGACCTGCATCGGCCCGACGCAGGCGGCGGCCAGCACCGCCGTCTCCAAGTCCAGCCCGCGACTGGACAGGAGCGGCAGGAGATGCGTCACCAACATGCCGTGGTTGAGGGCCACTGCCGCAAACACGGCGGCGAGCAGCCAGAAGGCCGGCGCCCGCAGGGCGGCGCGCTCGGCGGCGCGATGGCTCGCCCTCGGCGCCGGCGGCCCGGCGCTGCCGGAGCGGGGCAGGCCGACGATCAGGGGTAGCGAGACGGCGACGATCAGGACGGCGAAGACCAGCAGGCTCGCGCGCCAGCCGAACGCCTGCGCCGTGTAGTGGGCGAGGGGGAAGCTGACGGTGCCGGCGAAGCCCGCGAACAGGGTGATGCGGGTGATGATGCGTCGAGCGTCGCCGGGAAACGTGCGCGTGACGTAGCTGAAGCAGGCATCGTAGAGGCCGCCCGCCATCGTCAGCCCGAGCCATGCCCAGGCGAGGTAGAACTGCCAGATCGTCTCGATCCGGGCGAGCAGGACGAGGCCGACGGCACCCCCCACCGCACTGGCTCCGAGCAGCAGGCGTCCGTGGCCGCCGTCGATCAGCCGACCGGCGAAGGGCGCCGCCAGCGCCTGCACCACGAGGGCCAGGGTGAAGGCGCCGGCGAGCACGGTCGGGCTCCAGCCCAACTCCGCCTTCCACGTCGGCAGGAGTGCGGGGAAGACGTAATAGAGCCCGGCCCAGACCAATGTCTGGGCCAGGCCGAGGGCGGCGAAGGGCGGCGGCTTGGGCATCAGGCCGGGGGCTGCGTCATGCGGCGACGAGCCCGAAGACCAGCCCGAAGACGAAGGCACTGGCCAGCGCCAGACCGACATAGGTGAGAAACACGGGCGGGCGGACCAGTGCCCAGACGGCGATCGCCGCCGGGATCGAGGTCACGCCGCCGGCAAGCAGGAACGCCATGCCGGCACCCGGCGCCATGCCCTGCTGGAGCAACTGGCCGACCAGGGGCAGGGCGGCGTAGCCGTTGAGATAGGCGGGCACACCAACGAGCGTGGCCATCAGGATCGGCCACACGCCCTCGCCGCCGACCGCGCGCACCACCAGCTCCGCCGGCAAATAGGCCACCATCAGGCTCTCCATGAAGAAGGCGAGGGTGAGCCACTTGCCGAGGAAGAGCAAGGTGTCGCGCGCGTTCTGGGCGAAGACGGCGACGCGGCCCTCCTCCTGCCAGAAGCGCCACGCGACGGGCTTGGGGTTGCGCACGGTGGCGCCGCCGCAGCCGCCATTGCCGACTTCGGGGCGGACGGCATGGTCGAAGGCTCCGGTCCGCGCGATGGCCCAGACGACGGTGCCGCCGAGCAGGCCGGCACCGACGGCGGCGGCCGACTTGAAGACGGCGAACTCGACGCCGAGGGTGCCGGCCGTAAGCACGAACATCGCCGGGTCCATCAACGGCGAGGCGAGCCAGAAGGCCATGACCGGCGCGAGCGGCACGCCCATTGCCAACAGCGCCGCGATCAGCGGGATGACGCCGCAGGAGCAGAACGGCGAGAAGGCGCCGGTAAGGGCGGCGGCGACCACCATGATGCCCATCCGGCTCTGGAAGGCCTTGGCGATCAAGGCGTCGGCGCGGCTCGCCTTCGCGTAGGCGGCGATCAGGATCGAGGCACCGAGGAATGGGGCGATCGAAAGGAGGCTCGCGCCCGTGAAGGACAGGCTTGCCGGGGCCTGCGCCGGCAGGAGCAGCGCGAGGACCGCGACGGCGACGCCGAGCGCCAGCCAGACGGGGTCGAGGACGACACCGCGCCAGCGCGGCCGAGCGAGGGTGAGACCGGCGACGGTCATCGATGCGGCCTTTCTAGAGAAGTCGTGATGTCGGGGCAAAAAAACTCAGGCCGCATCGTCGTCGGCCAGCGTGACGCCCGTGCAGCAGGCTTCGGTGAGAAAGCCGAGCAGCGCTTGCATGGCGCCGAAATCGGCGCGGCAGACGACCTCGCGGCCACGCCGCTCCTGATCGACCAGACCGGTGCGCGCGAGGGCCGCCAGATGGTGGGCGAGGGTGGAGGCCGGGATCGCCAAGTGGCGTTGCACTTCGCCGACGTTCAACCCCGCCGCGCCCGCCCGCACGAGCAGGCGGAACAAGTGGAGCCGGGTACGGTTGCCGAGGGCGGCGAGGGCATCGGCGGCGCGGGCTTCGTCCAAGGCGGGACCTCCTTGAACATCGATATAACTAGAAAATACGAAACGTGCAAGGCCCGAGTCGCGCCGACCTACGCCCAGCGAACGAACAGGCCGACATCGCCCAACAGACCATCCGGGTAGTCCAGAATGGCGGCCTCCACCCTGTAGCCGCGCGCCAGCAGGTGCCGCTCGACGAGGGCGTAGACGGCGTGCGGCTCGCCGGTGAGGGTACGCGGCCAGCTCGGGTCGCCCGCATGCACCGCACGGCCGCGATCGGTCAGCACGGCACTCGGGAACTGGTAGCCGAGGACGCCGCTTCGGCCTTGGCCGGCGGCGGTCCGGCAGTGCTGGACCAGCCCACGCAAGGCGTCGGCAGCGCCGCTCGGATCGCCGAAACGGGCCAGACGCTCGACGTTGGCACGGGTCGCTTGGCTGGACTTGGCGCGCTGCGACGCGGCGCGAGCCTCGATCTCCCGCATGGCCGCCATGGCCAGGTCGGCGGCGGTCGGTACGTCGTCGAAGGGCGCGACCTCCGCGTCGGTGGCGAGGCGCGCGACACGAGCGCGGTGCCGCACGATCAGGCGTTGCAGATGCGGGCGTAGACCCGAGGGATCGAGCCTGCGGACCGACACGATCAGGGCCGAACTGCCCTCGCTCATCGATCTGCCGAAGCGCTCGAGGAGCGTCTGGTTCAGGCCCGGCGTCGGCTGTCGGGCACGCAGTCGCGCCACGAACCTGTCGAGCAGATGCCGGCCGTGGCCATCGCCCGGCGTCCACAGCGGCGGCCGGCGCAGGACGGTCTGCCCGGCGGCACGGATGGCGATGCAGGCGTCGTCCAAGGTCACGATCCGAGCGGCGACCCAGCGCTCGGCGTCGACGAAGGCCCGTTCGGCGGCGGTCGGTTGGTCGAAGGTGAGAGCGAAGGCGTGGCTCATGACCGCTGGACTCCGAAGGCATGACGAACCCTCGACGCTACCAACGAATCGTTAAGGAATGCTGAGCCGTGCGCCGCCAGAAGGTGTGGGAAAGGATCATCGACCTTCGGCGTGGCTACTCAGCTACGCCCCTCGCGCCACCAAGCGAAGACCTGGCTCGAGACCAGGAGCAGCAGGGCGAGCCACGCCGGGAACAGCGTCGTCTCGGCGCTGCCGATCACCCGATAGCGCTCGTTCTCGACCAGCCCGAGCCAACCGCGGCCGTGGCGGCTCCGATCCTCGGCGACGCGGCGGATCTGCGGGATGCCGCTGCGCTCGGTCCAGAACGACTGGCCGCCGCCGGCTTGGACCAACGGCCCGAGCGGCTCGGCGCTGGCCCGGAGGTCCGCCATCTCGCGCGGCGACATGGGGCCGACCGCGGCGAAGGATCGGACCTCGCCGTCCGCGAAGCGGTAGAGGCCTTGCTCCCGAGCTTCGATGCTGCCGTACAGCCGGCCGTCGTCGCCGCGCGAGAGCGGCACGGTGAAGCG
>JBJHBG010000150.1:0-8984 GCA_050485385.1 Geminicoccaceae bacterium
GCATGCGCCGGGGGGCCGCCGCCTCGACGGGCGGCGGGCTCACCCGGCGGTGGGAAAGGCGCGCAGGAACCGGGCCATCAGCGGCACCTGCTCGTCCAGCATCGGCCGGCCGAAGTGGATCGGGCAGCCCTTGGCCTGGGCGGCGTCCAGCAGCGCGGTGCGCTCCGGCTTCATGACGATCTCGGCGACCAACGTCGCGGGATCCAGGCGGTCGACCGGCAGCGGCAGCGCGTCACCCGCCTGCAGGCCGAGCGAGGTCGCGTTGACGACGACGTCGAAGCCCTCGGGGTCGATCGGCCCGGCGCCGATCGGTACCTGGGGATAGGCGGCGGCGGCGCGCTCCGCCAAGGCCTGGGCCTTGGCCGTGCTGCGGTTGGCGATCACCAACTCGCCCACCCGCGCTTCCGCCAGGGCGAAGGCGATGGCCTTGCCGGCACCGCCGGCACCGACCAGGAGCACGCGCCGGCCCTGCGGCTCGTGGCCATGCGCCCTGAGCCCGGCAACGAAGCCGAGGCCGTCGAAGTTCTCGGCCGTCAGCCGGCCGTCGCTCTCCCGGCGGAAGATGTTGGCGGCACCGACGAGCTGCGCCTGCGGGCCGACCTCGTCGACGAGGTCGAGTACCGGCTCCTTGTGCGGGATCGTGACCAGGACGCCACCGAGATTGGCGAGGGCGCGAAAGCCCTCCATCGCCCGCGGCAACTCGCCCGTCGGCACGTGCAACGGTACCAGGAGGGCGTCGACGCCGAGGGCGGCGAAGCGCGGGTTGAACACCTCGCAGGCACGAACGTGGGTGATGGGGTCCGCAATGACGCCGTAAAGGCGCGTTCGTCCGGTGACGGGTATCGTCGTCGCGTCCTGCATGGTCTCCTGTCCGCGCCGTGCACGCTCGTTCCTAGGCGGCCGCCGGCCGGCCGCCAAGCGAGCACCGCGCATCGGCGCCATGCGCCGGGCCATTCAGTTCTCGCACCGTTCGACCGCAGGCTCGACCCAGCACTCGCCGATCGCCGCCCGCAACTCCGCGGCACGGAACGGCTTGCGCAACAGGGGTCGGAGGTCGGCGGCGTCGACGTCCCCTTCGCGCGCGTAGGCGGAGGCGAACATGACGCGCAGATCCGGACGCAGCTCGCCGGCGCGGCGAGCGAGGTCCACGCCGTCCATGCCGCCCGGCATCAGCACGTCGGTCAAGAGCAGGTCGAGTTCGGCATCGCCGGCGAGGACCTGCAGCGCGTGCGCCGCATCCTCCGCGACGTACACGACGTGGCCGAGGTCGGTCAGCATGCGCTCGCCGACCCGCCGCACCTGGGGGTCGTCCTCCACCAGCAGGATGCGCAAAGGCGGTGCCGCCGCCGTCGCCGGCCGGGTGGGCAAGCGCGGCACGGGCGGCAGCTCCGCCGGCGCTGCCACCGCCGGCAGGAGCAGGGTGACGGTCGTGCCCACCCCGAGGGTGCTCGCGATCTCCACGTCGCCGCCCGACTGGCGCGCGTAGCCCACCGCCATCGACAGGCCGAGCCCCGCCCCCTTGCCCACGTCCTTGGTGGTGAAGAAGGGTTCGAACACACGGTCCAGGTGCTCGGGCCGGATGCCGGTGCCGTCGTCGCGCACCTCGACCAGGGCATAGCGGCCGGCCCCGAGCTCGCCGGCGGCGCTGCGCTCGGTGGTCTCGACGCCGACGCGCAAGGTGCCGCCGCGCGGCATGGCGTCGCGCGCGTTCAAGGCGAAGTTGATCAAGACGTTGTCGAGCTGCGTGCGGTCGGCCTCGACGAAGACCGGCGACGCGGCGCGGACGAACGTCACCTGGACGTGGTCGCCGAGGGTCCGGCTCAGCAGCTCCACGGTTTCGGCGACGGCGGCGTTCAGCTCCAGCCGCACCGGACGCAAGAACTGCCGCCGGCCGAAGGACAGGAGCTGTTCGGTCAGCGTGGCGGCGCGCTCGGCGGCGATCAGGGTCGCATCGATGCAGGCGCGGCGCACGAAGGGATCGAGCGTGTAGCGGGCGTGCTCCGCCTGACCGATGATGACCTGGAGGAGATTGTTGAAGTCGTGGGCCACGCCGGCCGCCAACTTGCCGATCGCCGCCATGTGCTCGGAATGGCGCAGCCGGTCCTGCGAGAGCATCCTCGCCTCCATCGCCGCCTCCATGCCCGCCTCGGCCCGCTCGCGTCGACGGATTTCGGTGTCGAGCAGGAGCACCGCCGCGACCAGGAGGGCGAGCGCCGTCGCCGCCGCCACCGCCGCGAGCCGGCCAACGGTGCGCGTCTGCCGGTCCGTCGCTGCCATGCGGGACTGCAACAACGCCTCCTCGGTGGCGATGAGCTGACCCAGGCGTGCCCGGATCTCGGTCATGAGCTCGAAGCTGCCGCGGCCGTACATCTCGGCCCGCGCCGCCTCGGTGCCGACGTCGAGGTAGACGGCGAGCACGGCTTCCAGGTGCTCCAGCCGGTCGCTCACCAACGGCGCCAGCATCGCCACCCGCGCCTGCTGTTCGCCATGGTCGGCGACGAGCCGGCCCAACTCCTCGACCCGATCCGGCACCGCCCGGCGCGCCGCCTCGAACGGGCCGAGCAGCGACTCCGCGCCGGCGATGATGAACGCGCGCTGCGCGGCTTCCGCCCCGTTCAGGCTGGCGAGCAGGTTCTCGGCGGCGATGATCACTTCGTAGGTGTGCTCGACCCAGCCACGGGCGCGATCGGCGGCTTGAAAGCTCCAGCCGACGGCGCCGATCACGGCCACGAGCAGCACGAACGCAGTCACGAAGAGGGACCAAAAGCGCTTGCGCGTCATCGCCTCGGTGCTCCCTGCCGAACGTCCCGCGCCGGCCCGGCGATGACGAGGACGCGGAAAAACCCCGCGCCGGGTCTACCCTAGAGGACATAGGAATTACAACCTATAACTGGGCTGTAATCACTCCTTCCGCCGCGTCAGCCCGGCACGGCATGCCGCGCCAGCCGTTCCCAGTCGAACCGGAGGCCGTGGCCGGCACGGTCGTCCGGCGCCCAGGCGAGGCCGTCCCTGAGATCCAACTCGCGGTCGAGGAAGCGCTCCAGGCCGAAGCCGTGCGCCTCCAGGTAGCTGCGGTTCGGGCAGGCGGCGAGCAGGTGGACGGTGACGTCGTGGGCGCCGTGCGAGGTGACCGGCAGGTGAAACGCCTCGGCCAACCGCGCGACTTTCATGAAGCCGGTGACACCGCCGCAATTGGTGACGTCCGGCTCGGGGAAGGTAACCCCACCGGTCGCGATCAGCGTCTGGAAGTCCCAAAGCGTCCGCAGGTTCTCCCCGGTGGCGATCGGCACCCCGCCCTCGCGCACGACGCGGGCGTGGCCGAGCACGTCGTCCGGCGGCAACGGCTCCTCCAGCCACGTGAGGTCGAACGGCTGGAAGGCACGGGCGGCGCGGATCGCCTGGTCCACCGTCCAGCGCATGTTGGCGTCCGCCATCAAGGGAAAGCCGTCGCCCAGATGCGCGCGCATGGCGCGGACACGCTCGACGTCCTCGGTCAGCCGGGCACGGCCGACCTTCATCTTGATCGCCCGAAAGCCCTTCTCCAGGTTGCCGTCGGTCTGGCGCAGCAGGTCGTCGAGCGGCAGGTCCAGGTCGATGCCGCCAGCGTAGGCCGGCACGCCCGCGTCGAACCCGCCGAGCAGCCGCCAGAGCGGGCTCTTGGCGCGCACCGCCTTCAGGTCCCACAGGGCGATGTCGAAGGCGGACAGCGCCAGCACCACCGGACCGCCGCGCCCGCCATAGTGCAGATGCCACCACAGGTTGTGGCCAAGATGCTCGATCCGGTCGCCGTCCGCCCCTTCCGCCAGTTCCCTAATCTCGCCGAGACTGGCCAGAATGGCACGCCCGTTGCGGCCGACGGTATAGGTGTAGCCCACGCCCTCGGCACCGTCGGCGTCGCGCACGCGCACCGTGACCAACTCGAACGCCGCGATCTCGCCGTGCGTGCTGTCGGTCAGCACCGTCGGCAAGGGAATGCGGTACAGCCCTGCCTCCACCCGTTCCAGTCGTGCCATGTCTCGTGCCTCCTCCCGATTGCAGAAACGGGGGGCTTTTGGCTCCCCGCGCGCCCCAATGAATGCTGACGGCCGCTAGCCGCCAGTTGGGGTGCAGGGGGCCAAAAGCCCCCTGCTCGACCTTCCCCACGCCTCAAGCCAGCGCCAGCATCAACCCTGCCTGGAGCCGTGCCGAGCGGGCGAGGCTCGGGATTTCGACCCGCTCCTCCAGCGTGTGGATACCGAAGCCCGACACACCGAGCCCGTCGAGGGTGGGGATGCCGGCGGCCCCGGTGAAGTTGCCGTCCGAGCCGCCGCCCGCCGCGTAGTGCGGCAGGTCGAGGCCGAGCGACCGCGCCACGTCCCGCGCGGTTTCGTAGAGCGCGCGGCTGGCACCGTCCGGCTCCCAGACCGGCCGCACCACGCCCATCCGCACGGCGAAGCCGGTGCCATCCGCGTCGTCGAAGCTCCGGGCCAAGAGCCGGGCGACGCCGGCATCCAGGTCGTCCTGTCGCTTGGCCATGCTCAAGACCTCGGCGCGGCAGTGCGTCGGCACGCAGTTGACCCACCGCCCACCCTCGATCACGCCGACGCTGAAGGTGCAGTCCTCGCCGGTCATCGCCTCGATCGCCAGCACCTGGTCGGCCATGATGCGGATCGCCGAGCGGCCCTCCTTCAAGGCAGCACCGGCGTGGCTCGGCCGGCCGCGCGCCTCCAACTCGAAGCGGGCGATGGCGTAGCGCCCGGTGACGCAGCCGCCGTCCGGCCGCGCCGGTTCCGGGACCAACACCACCCGGTGCCGCTTCGCCTCGTCGAGAATGAGATCGCGGGTGCCGGGGCTGCCGATCTCCTCGTCGGAGGTGAGGAGGAAGGTGACGGGCAACGGCGTCGTCAAGCCCGCCGCCTGCAACTGCCTGACCGCCTCCACCGCCGCGTAGGTACCACCCTTCATGTCGACGATACCGGGGCCGTAGCACTCGCGCCCGTCGGTCCGAAACGGCAGCTTCGCCAACGTGCCGACCGGATGCACCGTGTCCAGGTGGCAGAGAACCAGAATGCCCGGCTCGCCCGCCCGGTCATGCGGCAGGCGCACCCGCGCGCAGTCGCCGATGCCGGCCATGGGTACCTCGATCGACTCCACCCTGCCGCCCAATTCGGCGAGGTCCTGGGCAACCACGCCGACCATCCGGCCGACCGCAGCCGGATCGTAGGTCGGACTCTCCCGCTCGACCCAGGCGCGAAGGCCCTGGAGCATCGCATCCGCGTCGACCGGCAACGCACCGACGTCGTAGGCTAAGGGCAACTCGGGCACGGCGACCGCCTCCTCCATGATCGCCTCGAGCGATAGCCGCCCGGCCGACCGCCCGCAAGCGACGGCGCGGTCATGGCGAACGCCCAAAAACGCGGCCCCTTGCACAAACGCCGCGCACCGGCACGGCCATGCCACCATCGCGCTCGTCCGCCAGCCCACTGGCGCGGGCTGGCATGGGATTTGCCCGCCCACGAGCGAACCTCGCAGCCGGACCCTGCCCGAATGCCACCCGCCGAACTGGAGCTGGTCAAGCTCACCAAGCGTTACGGCGACACGCTCGCCGTGCGCGGCATCGACCTGAAGGTGGCGGGCGGCAGCTATTGCTGCCTGCTCGGCCCCTCCGGCTGCGGCAAGACCTCGACGCTCCGCATGGTCGCGGGACACGAGGCGGTGAGCGGGGGCGACATCGTCCTCGGTGGCCGGCAGATCGACGCCCTGCCGCCGGCCAAGCGCAAGACGGCGATGATGTTCCAGAGCTACGCGCTCTTCCCCCACCTCACCTGCCTCGACAACGTCGCCTTCTCGTTGAAGCTCCAGGGCAAGCCCAAGGCCGAGCGCCACGCCCGCGCCCGCGCCATGCTCGAGCTGGTGCACATGGAGGACTACGCCCAAAGGCTGCCGCAGCAGCTCTCGGGCGGCCAGCAGCAGCGCGTCGCCCTCGCCCGCGCCCTGATCACCGAGCCCTCGATCCTCTTGCTCGACGAGCCGCTATCGGCGCTCGACCCCTTCCTCCGCCTGCGCATGCGCGACGAGTTGAAGCGGCTGCAGCGCGAGCTCGGCATCACCTTCGTCCACGTCACCCACAGCCAGGACGAGGCCCTGGCGCTCGCCGACCTCGTCGTCGTCATGCGCGACGGCCGGATCGAGCAGGCGGGGCCGCCGCGCGCGGTGTTCGACGCCCCGGCCACCGCGTTCGTCGCGCGCTTCATCGGCGGCCACAACGTGCTGACCGGCAGGGTGCAGAGCCGGGACGGCCGGGTGCTGACGGTGCTCGACGCCGAGGGCCGCCGCTTCCGCCTCGCCAGCCGAACGCCGGTCACCGATGACGACATCGCCTTCGCGGTGCGTGCCGACCACCTGCTCCTGGAGCCGGTGGCGACGGCCCTGCGCATGGCCGTTGGCGGCGAGGCCGTCGCCGAGGCGGTCAACGTGATCGAGGCCCGGGTGCTCTCGGTCCAGTACCAGGGCACCCACGTCGACGTGCGACTCCGCGCCGAAGGCCTGGAGCCGATCCTCGTGACCGTGCCCGACAGCACGTTCTTCGCCGCTCCCGTCGCCGAGGGCGAGCGGGCGCGCATCCGCTTCACCGTCGACGAGGCGCACGTCCTCGCCGATTCCGCCACCGCGCCAGGAGGGATGGCCCCATGACCGACGAGACCGCGACGACCCCGACGACCGAACCGCGCCCGGTCGGGCCTGCCATGAGCCGCCGCCGCGTGCTCCAGACGACGGCCCTCGCCGGCGCCGCCGTCGGCACCACGGTGGTTGCGGGCTTTCCGTTCGTCCACGCCCAGGAGGCCGTGACGCTGCGCATCGCCGGCACCGGCGTGAACGCCTACAACCAGATCGCCGAGAAGGCGAAGGAAGACCTCGGCATCGACGTCACCTACACGGTGCTCACCTCGGACGACGTGGTCCGCCGCGCGGTGACGCAGCCGACCTCGTTCGACCTGCTCGACGTCGAATACTGGATGATCGCCAAGATCGTGCCGGCCGGCACGCTGCTCGGCATGGACACGCGACGCATCCGGCATTTCGACCAGATCGTGCCGATCTTCACCCGCGGCGAGCTGCCCGACGGCACCAAGATGGCCGATCAGGGCACGGCTCCCTTCAAGGTGAGCTTCCTGGAGGCGGCGGGCGGGCGCAGCTTCGCCGCCGACGCCACCGAGTTCATGACGGCGATCCCGACCGTCTACAACGCCGACACCCTCGGCATCCGCCCCGACCTCATCGGCCGGCCGATCGAGAGCTGGACGGAGCTGTTGAACCCCGAGTTCCGCGGCAAGGCGTCGATCCTCAACATCCCCTCGATCGGCATCATGGACGCCGCCATGGTCTGCGAGGCGATGGGCGAGATCGCCTACGGCGACAAGGGCAACATGACCACCGAGGAGATCGACCGGACCATGGCGATCCTGACCGAGGCCAAGCGCGCCGGGCAGTTCCGCGCCTTTTGGACCGACTTCAGCGAGAGCGTGAACCTGATGGCGTCGGGCGAGGTGGTCATCCAGTCGATGTGGTCGCCCGCCGTCACCGCCGTCCGCCAGCAGGGCGTGCCCTGCATCTACCAGCCCCTGAAGGAGGGCTATCGCGCCTGGGCCTCGGGCCTCAGCGTGCCAACGCACCTCGCCGGCCGCGAGCTGGATGCGGCCTACGAGTTCGTCGACTGGTACCTCTCGGGCTGGGTCGGCGCGTTCCTCAACCGCCAGGGCTACTACACCGCCGTGCTGGAGACGGCGAAGCAGCACATGAGCGAGAACGAGTGGAACTTCTGGATGGAGGGCCAGCCCGCGGCCGAACCCATCTTGAGCCCCACCGGCGACCTGTTGGAAGAGGTCGGCACGGTGCGCGACGGCGGCTCCTACTGGGAGCGCATGGGCGCCGTCGCCTGCTGGAACGCCGTGATGGACGAGGACCGCTACCTCGTCCGCCGCTGGAACGAATTCATCGCCGCCTGAGACTCGCCGGCCGGGGTGGCGACGCCCCGGCCGGCCTCCCTTGCGCTGGGCCGCCCATGACCCGCCACCTTACCCCCTATCTCCAGGCCCTGCCGCTGACCCTGGTGTTCGCGGCGTTCTTTCTGGCGCCCATCGTCCTGGTCGTGATCGTCAGCTTCTTCGACTATCAGACCTACCAAATCCTCATCCCCGACTTCGTCCTCACCAACTACCAGGACGTCTTCGGCTCCCGCGTCACCTATCAGACCTACATGAACACGCTGAAGTTCAGCGTGCTGACCTGGGCGATCACGCTCGTCCTCGGCTTTACCATCGCCTATTTCATCGCCTTCCACGTCCGCACGCTGCCGATGCAGATCTTCTGCTTCCTCTTGTGCACCATTCCCTTCTGGACGTCGAACGTGATCCGGATGATCGCCTGGATCCCGTTCTTCGGCCGCAACGGCCTGGTCAACCAGACCTTGATGGGTGCGGGACTGATCGACCAGCCCTTGGAATGGCTGCTCTTCTCGCAGTTCACCGTGGTCTTGGGCTACGTCTACCTCTACACGCTGTTCATGATCGTGCCGATCTTCAACTCGATGATGCGGATCGACCGTTCGCTGCTCGAGGCTGCGCGCGACCAGGGGGCGTCGGGCTTCCAGGTGCTGACCAACGTGGTGATCCCGCTCGCCAAGCCCGGCATCGCCATCGGCTCGATCTTCGTCATCGCCCTGGTCATGGGCGACTTCGTCACCGTCAACGTGCTCGGCGGCGGCCAGATCGCCTCGATCGGCAAGGCGATCACGACGGAGCTCTCCTACCTCCAGTTCCCGCCGGCCGCCGCCAATGCCGTGGTCCTGGTGGGCGTGACCGTGCTCCTGATCGCCGGCCTCGTCCGGCTGGTCGACATCCGGAAGGAGCTTTGAGCATGGCAGGGCGGCCGCGCAGCTTCTACGTGCTCCTCTCGGTCTTCGTCCTGTTCGTGATCTTCCTCTACGGGCCGATCCTCACCATCGT
>JBJHBG010000151.1:0-8919 GCA_050485385.1 Geminicoccaceae bacterium
GGGCGTGATGGCCAGATACACGGCGTCCCTCTGGTTGGCGAGGCTGCGCGCCATGGAGGCGGCGTACCGCGCGACGGCCTCGTGGGCATGGCCGTCGACCGCGAGCACCAGCAGGCACTCGAACACGATGAGCGCGAACCGGCGCAGCCAGCTGGGATCATGCTGGCTGGTGCGAATGAAAACGAAGGCGACGACGCCGAGACCGACAGCTGCCGGATCGACCAGCGCGACGGTCTCACCGGTCCCTGGGACGACGGTACGGCCGACGAAGCTGCCCAGGGTCATGGCAACGCTTCTCCCAGAAAGGCGCGGTTGAAGTCGGCATCGGGTCCGTGGACGTCGACGAGGGCGCGCCAGCGGTCGACGACGTGGCGCACCAGCGGCAGGTCCAGGTCGGTGCGCGCCGCCAGCCGCTCGGCCAGCGTCAGGTCCTTCGCCATCAGCGCCATGCTGAAGCCGGAATCGTAGCTCTCGGAGGCGATCCAGCGGGGCACGTTCACCTCGGTCACCGCACTGCGGCCGGAGGCGCCGTTGATCGCTGCGGTCAAGTCGCCGAGCGGAGTGCCGGCGGCCACGCCCATGCGCAGCGCCTCGCCGGCCAGGAGGATGTGCGCGGCGCAGAGGAGATTGTTGGCCAGCTTGGCGGTGTGGCCGGCGCCGAGCGGGCCGACATGGGCGATGCGGGTGGCGACGAGGTCCAGGGTGGGACGGGCCGCGGCTACGGCCGCCGCGTCGCCGCCGACCATCATGGCGAGCGTGCCGCTGGCGGCACCCGCCGGCCCGCCGCTCACCGGCGCATCGATCAACCGATGGCCCAACGCCATGAGGTTGGCGCCGATGCGGGCGGTGACGTCGGGATCGCTGGTCGACGTATCGACGACCAGGGTGGGGCCCACGACGGTGGCGGCGAGGCTTTGCGTCACCGCCTCGACGTGTTCGGGCAGGGGGAGGGATAGGATGACCGTGCGGGCGCGCGGCCAAAGTTCGTCGAGCGTGTCGACGGCCGGCACGGTTGCCCGCTGCCGCGCGCCGGCATCGACGTCGAAGCCCAGAACGTCCACCCCCTTGCCGGCAAGGGTTGCCGCCATCGCCGCACCCATGCGGCCGAGACCGACGACGCCCGTCGTCACCAGACGAGACCCCGAGCGTGCACCTTCACCGGCCCCTCGACCTTGGCCCCCCTCACCGTGGTGACGTGGTCGAGCATGTTGGAGACGACGCAGGCGTGGTTCGGCACGATACGCACGCGCTCGCCGACACGGAGCCCGATCGGCCCTTTGGCGACGAGCCGACCGTGTTCCTCGGAGAGCTGGTCGATCGTGATGTCGGGTCGGCCGAGGACGTGGCCGTAGCCTTCGAGGCCCAACAGGTCCGAGGTGATGACCTTGGAGCCGGCGTCGATGATGGCGCGATGCTCGGTCGGCACGGAGACGACCGTCGCCAGGATCGTCAGCGCGCAGTCGTCGAAGGTGCAGGTGCCGCGCGCGACCAGCGAGCGGTCGTAGTAGACGTAGGTGCCGGGCCGATACTCGGTCACCACGCCGGCCGCCCGATGCGCCTGCCACATGTCGGGCGAGCCGCCCGACGAGATCGTCAGGGGCGGTAGCCCCGCCGCCTCCAACAGGGTCTTGGCGCGGGCGAACCAGTCGGCGGCGGCCTTGGGGTCGCCCTTGGGCGGATAGGTCATGAGGCCCTGGAAGCGGAGGCCCGGCGTGGCGTCGATCCGCTTGGCGAGGTTCACCGCCGCTTCCGGCGTCGTCACGCCGCAGCGCTCGGCTCCGGTGTCGCACTCGACCAGCACGGGCAGGGGATGGGCCGGATCCGTGAAGGCCGAGGCCAGCCCGTCGACTACGGGCGCGCTGTCGGCAACCACCGTCAGCCGCACCTTGGCCGCCAGCTTCTTCAATTCGGCGAGCTTGGCGGCACCCAGGACGTTGTAGGTCAGCAGCACGTCGTCGATGCCGCCGCCCTCGACCATGGCGAGCGCTTCGGAGATTTTCTGGCAGGTGATGCCGACCGCACCGGCCCCGAGCTGGCGCTTGGCCAGTCGCGGCAGCTTGTGCGTCTTGATGTGCGGGCGCAGCTTCAGGCCGTGCTCGTCGCAATAGCGCTGATAGCGGTCGATATTGGCTTCGGCGACGTCGAGATCGACCAGCACGGCCGGCGTGTCGACCTCGGCGAACGGAACCTGTGGCACCGGTTGTGTCCTCCCCTGCATGCGTGCTCGGGGTTAGGACGATGCGGCGCCGTGGGCAAGCGGCTCGGCCCTTGCGACGACCGTTGCGACGCTGCCATGGTCGCCCGGCACGCCGCCAACGGAGTTTTGCCGTGGTCCGACCGGGCGCTTCCATCGTCATCCTCACCGGCGCCGGCATCTCGGCCGAAAGCGGGCTCACCACCTTTCGGGATGCGGGCGGCTTGTGGGAAGGTCACCGGCCGGAGGACGTGGCGACGCCCGAGGCCTTCGCCCGCGATCCCGCCCTGGTGCAGCGCTTCTACAACCTGCGCCGCGCCCAACTGCGCGATCCGGCGATCCGGCCGAACCCGGCGCACACGGCGCTCGCCAGGCTCGAGGCGGCGTGGCCCGGCCCGGTCACGTTGGTCACCCAGAACGTCGACGACCTGCACGAGCGGGCGGGCCACCGCGAGGTGCTGCACATGCACGGCGCGCTGTCGCGCGTGCGCTGCGTTGCCTGCGGCGGGGAAAGCCCGTGGCTCGACGATCTCGACGACGGCTCGCGCTGCCCGGCCTGCGGAGCCCGGGGCCGGCTGCGTCCGGCGGTGGTCTGGTTCGGCGAGATCCCCCACCACCTCGACCGCATCGCCGCCGCCCTCGCCGAGGCGGAGCTCTTCTGCGCCATCGGCACCAGCGGCGTGGTCTATCCGGCGGCCGGCTTCGTCGCCGAGGCCCGCGCCCAAGGCCTGGCCCACACGGTCGAGCTCAACCTGGAGCCGTCGTCGGTGCGCTCCGCCTTCCACGAGCATCGCTACGGGCCGGCGAGCGCGCTCGTGCCCGCCTGGGTCGACGAACTCTTGGCGCTCGCCGCCTGATCAGTCGTGGCCGCTGGCCTCGAACGCGGCCTTTTGCTCGGCCGTCGCCTCCTGTTGATGACGCGCCTTCCACTCGGCGTAGGGCATGCCGTAGACCGCCTCGCGGGCCGTCTCGTAGCTGACCGCCGCGCCACGCTCGGCGGCTGCCGCCGCGTACCACTTGGCGAGGCAGTTGCGGCAGAAGCCGGCGAGGTTCATCACGTCGATGTTCTGAACGTCGGTCCGCTCCTGGAAATGCTGGACGAGGCGCCGGAAGGCTGCCGCCTCCACCTCCAGCCGGGTCTGATCGTCGAGCTGCATCAAACGAACCTCCTGTCGTGCCAGAAACGGGACGTGGGCCGCGCATCCGCTCGGAGCAAGTCTCAAAACGGGAAGAAGATCGGTACCGCCAAGAGGCAGGCGACCATGGCGAGAAGCTGCAACGGCATGCCCACCTTGACGAAGTCCATGAAGCGGTAGTTGCCGGGGCCGAGTACCAGCATGTTGATCGGCGAGGCGACGGGCGTGGCGAACGCCGTCGACGCGGCGATGGCGACGGTCATCAGCAGGGGATAGGGCGAGACCCCGAGGAGATCGGCCGAGGCCATCGCTACCGGCGCCACCAGGACCGTGGTCGCCGTGTTGGAGATGACTTGGCTCAGGATCGAGGTGAGCAGGAAGAAGGCGGTGAGGACGACGATCGGGCCGAGGCCGCCGAGGGCGCCGATGATGAGGTCGACGATGAGTTGCA
Source organism: Geminicoccaceae bacterium (assembly GCA_050485385.1). GTDB lineage: Bacteria > Pseudomonadota > Alphaproteobacteria > Geminicoccales > Geminicoccaceae > RECO01. Next base: position 3,782 of record JBJHBG010000151.1, read on the forward strand.
GGGCGCCCGAATTGTCGAGCGCGGTACCCATCGGCAGCATGCCGGCGATCAGGACGAGGCTCTGCCAGTTGATGGCGCGATAGGCCTGGTTCATGTCGAGGCAGCGGGTGAGCACGACGGCGAGCGCGGCCATGATCACGGCGATCACGGCGGGGACGAGGTTCGCCGCCAACAGGCCCATCATCGCCACCATGACGCCGAGGGCGTAGGGTGCGCGCGCCCGCGCCGGCATGATCTCCTCGGCTTCCTTCGGCATGCGGAGGACGAACAGATTGGGCCGGTCGCGCTCGAGGCTGCGGATCGACTCCCAACTGCCGCTCAAGAGGAGCACGTCGCCGCCCTGGAGGACGACGTCGGCGGCGGCGAGGTCGACGGGCCGTCCGCCGCGCATGACCGAGAGCACGGCAAGGCCGTAGCGCTCGCGGAAGCCGGCGCCCACCAGCGTCTTGCCGACCACCACCGAGATCGGCGACACCAGCACCTCGACGACGCCCACCTCCGGATCGTCCAGGTCCGTCGTCTCGCTGACGTCGGGGGCGAGGTCGCAGGCGGCGACGAAACGGGCGAGTGCCGCCTCGTTGCCCGTCGTGAACAGGACGTCGCCGGGCCGGACCTCTGCGTCCAGGGTGGCCGGCTGCCGCGTGAGCCGGCGGCGGGTCTCGCGTTCGATCACCGCCACCGTCACGCCGAACCGGCTGCGGATTTGGCTCGCCCCGATCGTCTTGCCGGCGAGCGCACTCTTGGCCGGAACCTGGAAGCGGTAGAACTGGCCGGCGAGTTGGTGGGCGGCCAGCATGTCGCGCGCCGACACGGCCCCGCCGCCCGCCGTGGCCGCCGTACCGCCGAGCAACCGCGTGCCGATCAGGACCATGTAGGCGACGCCGACGATCAGCACGAGGGCGCCGATCGGCGTGAAGTCGAAGAAGGTGAAGCTGGCGAGACCGGCGCGGTCCAACTCGCCCGCGACGACGAGGTTGGGGGGTGTGCCGATGAGCGTCAGCATGCCGCCGATCATGGCACCGACGGCGAGCGGCATCAGCAGGCGCTGGCGCGAGATGCCGGTACGCTGGGCGAGGCCGAGGGCGATGGGGATGAACACGGCAACCGCACCGGTCGAGCTCATGAAGGCGGAAAGCAAGGCCACCGCCAGCATCATCAGTGCGACGAGCAGCGCCTCGTTGCTGCCGCCGTTGCGCACGAGCCAGGCGCCGACGGCGTGCGCCACACCGGTGCGGTAGAGCGCGTCGCCGACGACGAAGAGCCCGGCGATCATCACCACCACCGGATCGCCGAAACCCGCCGCCGCCTCGCGCGGGTCGATCTGCCCGCCGAAGAAGAGGGCGAGCACCATCAACAGCGCGATCACGTCGAGCCTCAGCTTCTCCGTGACGAACAGCACGATGGTGACGAGCAGGACGACGAGGACGTAGGCGGCATCCACGGTCAAGACGGCACTCAGGCTCGAAGGGTGCGGAACAGGCGCTCGACGTCGGCGCGGTGGCAAAGCTCGGTGCCGGGCGTCGTCGCGGTCGCGGCACCGGCGGCCACGCCGAAGGCGAACGCGCGCTCCGGCGTCTCCCCGCGCGCCAAGGCCAGCGTCATCGCCGCGAGGAACGCGTCGCCGGCACCGACGGCGCTCTTCACCGGCACGTCGGGCGATTCCAGGTAGTGCTGGCCACCCTCATGGGTCAGCAGCGCGCCGTCCTTGCCGAGCGTCACCGCGAGCAGCCGGACGCGGCCGGCAGCCACGATCTCGTGCGCGGCCTTCGCCAAGGCCTTGCGCTCGCGCAGCTCGCGGCCGAGCACCGCCTCCAACTCACCCACACTCGGCTTGACCAGATGCGCGCCGTGTTCGAGCACCCGCTTCAGCGCCTCGCCGGAGGTGTCGGCGACGAAGCGCGCGCCCTTGCTCGCGGCCACCTCCGCCACCCGCGTGTAGAAGCTGGCCGGCACGCCGCGCGGCAGGCTGCCGCTCGCCAACAGGTAGTCGAAGTCGAGCAGGTCGAGGAACTCCAGCGCCGCTCGCCACTCGCGCTCGCGGACTTCGGGGCCCTCCGGCGTGAAGCGGAACTCCTTGCCGCTGTTGGCTTCGTAGACGACGTGGCTCACCCGCGTCGGTTCGGCGAGTTGGATGCGGTGAAAGCGCAGCCCGGCGGTGCGCACGAGGTCGTCGAGCACGTTGCCGGACACGCCGCCCGCCAGATAGACGGCGAAGGCGCGGCCGCCCAGCTCGGTGACGACGCGCGCGGCGTTGATGCCGCCACCGCCCGGGTCGAACCGCTCGCTGGTCGTGCGGATTTTGCGGATCGGGTGGACACGCTCGGTCGAGCTCGAGGCATCCACGGCCGGGTTCAAGGTCAGCGTGACGATGGCCTTCAAGGCACAACCCCTCGACGTGGTGCATGGCGCGTCACGTCGTCGAGCTTCTGGCCACGCCTTGCCAGCCGGCGATAAGTGGCATGGCTGTTGCTCGTTGGACGCCGGCTGCGAAGAGGATGCGGGCGATGGGCGACGGCGTGACGATGCAGGAGATGACGTGGCCGGAGTTCGCCGCGGCCGTCGGGCGCGGAGCGCCGATCCTGCTCGGCGTCGCCGCGACCGAGCAGCACGGCCCGCATCTGCCGCTCGGTACCGACGCGCTGCTCGCGACCGAGTTGCTGCGCCGGGCCGCGATCGAGCTCGGCGCCGTCGTGGCACCGACCATTGCCTACGGTGGCAAGTCGCAGCCCAAAAGCGGCGGCGGCGACGCCTTTCCCGGCACCGTCAGCCTGGATGCGACGACACTGATCGCGACCGTGCGCGACGTGCTGCGCCACTTGGTGCGTCACGGGGCACGCCGGATCGGCATCCTCAACGGCCATCTCGAGAACCGCTGGTACACGACCGAGGCCATCGACCTCGCGCTGCGCGATGCGCGGGCCGAGTGCGTCCACGACCTCGTGGTGGTGCATTTGACCGGCGACGACGCGCTCTCGACCGAGCTTTTGAACGCGATGTTTCCCGCGGGCTTTCCCGGCTTCGCCTTGGAGCATGCGGCGCGGATCGAGACGTCGATGATGGCCCATCTGTTCCCGCACCTCGTGCGTGCGGATCGCGTGCCGGAGGGTCCGGCGGCGGCGTTCCCGCCCTTCGACCTACACCCGCACGCGCTGATGCCGACGCCGCCGTCGGGCGTGCTGGCGCCGGCCGGCGGCTACGACGCCGAGTTCGGCCGCCGGCTGACCGATGAAATGGTACAATATATCATCAAGAGCGTGCGCGCTGCGTTCGCCATGGATACCAAGTAGATGCCAAAAAACGGGCAGCGGTGCTCGCCGTTTCGGCAAGAGGAAGTCGGGCCTCGTGTCGCTGCGGCATTTTCGCTCGGTTGGCACGGTTCGTGCGGAGCGCGTCGTGCGGCCAGACGGGCCGCCCTCACTTTGGAGACGTGCCATGTGCGACCACCACGGTGACCGGTCCTTTCCCTGCCGCGACCGCCTCGCGCTCGACCGTCGCAAGCTCTTGCGCCGCGCCGCCGAGGGCACGGTCGTGGTCGGCCTCTCCACGGGTCTCTTCGGCGGCATGGGCAGCGCGCTTGCCAACTCGCGCGTGACGGCGACCCACGGCAACGGCTTCTGCAATCTGGGCCTCTTCCTCGCCCACGCCCGCCAACTCGCAGCCGAAGACGGCGTCCGGCTCGAATTCGCGAACGCGCCGACCTTCGCCGAGCACGTCACCTTCCTCGGCATCGGCGCCGTGGATATCAGCATCGTGCCCTATACGAGCTTCATCGGCCTCTACGATGCGGGCGCACCCGTCAAGATCATCGCCGGCGGCGGCGTCGAGGGTTGCGGCATCGTCTCGCAGCCCGGCCTCGACACGGCGGACAAGCTGCGCGGCAAGACGCTCGGCACCTTCCAGCTCGATACGCTGGAGGTCATGCCCTACGACTGGCTGAAGGCGCAAGGCGTCGACTTCGCCGACATCACCGTGCGCTACATGGGCTCGACGCCGGAGGCCGTGGAGGCGTTCAAGGCCGGCGCGTTGGACTGGATTTGCACCATCGAGCCCTATGCCTCGGCGCTCGTCCGCGACGTGCCGGGCGCGCACATGCTGTCCGACGGCCGCGACATCTACGGCCCCAACTACACCGACTGCGTGCTCGCCGCACGGACCTCGATCATCGAGCAGCAGCCCGAGGTGGTGAAGGCGATCATCAAGGCCATGATGCGCGCCCAGCACGCCTTCGAGACCGAGCGCGAGCAGGTGCTCGAGGAACTGGTCGGCGTCTACTACAAGACCTCGATGGAGAACGCCCGCATCGCCGCCGACAAGCAGCCGGTGATCGTCGATGCGCGCGATCAGACCGACTTCATCCTCGGCCGCACCGACAGCGTGCTGGAGATGGGCTACATCAGCCAGAAGCCCGGCCCCGAAGCCATCGACTGGACGCTCCTGGAAGAGGTGATCGCCGAGAACCCCGACCTCTACGGCAGCCTCGAGAACAAGTCGACGATGGCCGGCTAGGGCCATGGCGACGACGACGGAACCTGTCGGCGCCCGCCGCTCGTCGCCGGCGGCGCCGCGCCCCTTCACCCGCACGGACCGCCTGCTGGCGACCGTGCGGAACGCCTTGCCGGCCGTCGGCTGGACGATCCTGTCGGTCGGCCTCTTCGCCGCGATCTGGGAGGTCCTGTCGCTGCTCGGCTGGGCCGACCGTCAGCTCTTGCCGCCGCCGAGCGTGTTCCTGAGCGATCTCAGCCACCAAGCCCAGTACTTCAACACCGCCCAACGCTGGCAGATCGGCGTCTCGCCGGACGCTGGCCCCAGCCCCGAGATGGCGGTGCTGATCACCGTCGCCTCGACCACCATGCGCGTGCTGTCCGGGCTCTTCCTCGCCTCGGTCTGTGCCATCAGCCTCGGCGTGGCGGTACGGTACTGGCGGCTCCTCGGCAATCTCACCCTGCCGACGGTGACGCTGCTGGCTCCGGTCTCGCCCGTCGCCTGGCTGCCGGTCGCCATCTTCCTCTTCGGCATCGGCGACAAGCCCGCCATCTTCATGGTGTTCATCGCGCTGTTCTTCACCATGACGCTGGCGACGATTACGCAGATCGACAGCGTCAACCGCAACTACCTGAACGTGGCGCGGACCATGGGGG
>JBJHBG010000152.1:0-8902 GCA_050485385.1 Geminicoccaceae bacterium
AGCTCGGCGCTTGGACGCCAGCGTTTCCACGGTCCGATCCCGTCGGCCGAGGAGCGCGTTGGTGGCGCGCCCTCGGCACCCCACTTTGCCTCGGTGGAGCCCAAGCGTCATAAGACAAGCGTTTCCCCTATGCCCTCTTCCGCTAGTGCTTGGCGGATCAATCGCCGCTTGGCGGTGAAATGCGCGGCGTCGGGCAGTTCGACGCGCGCTGCCACCTCGGCGGCGTGCAGAGCGGCTGCGGCAAGGTCCGCGTGCAGCGCTTCGGCCGCGTCGAATTCGGGGATCGGCAGCGTCCAGACCAGATTGTCGAAGTCCCGCGCATCGCGTTGGCCGACGGGCTGGAGGTCATTCACCCGCTCGAGCACGACGTGCGTGTTCAGGACCGCAGTCACGTAGGCGGCTTCTTCCAGCGAGTCGGTGGCCGCCCAGTAAGCCTTGTGATCGACGATCACATCGTCGTCCTCGAGCCAGCACGCGCTGAGCCGCGTTCCCGCTTTCGTGTAGAGTATCCGCAATGGCGATCGACTGGCTTGGGCGCGCAGCATACCCATCGCGTCGACGCGCTCGGCGAGTGACATGCGAGCTATGCCATTGACATCCTTGTTGCTGTGCTCGTTCCACTTCGCCTCGGCGTCGCGCAGCCAGGCAGCGAGCCCGCGATGATCGCTTGCGTCCGCGTCCGCTGCCGTGAGGATCGCGCCATCCTCCATGGGGATCACGCCCGTCACGAGGTCGAGGAGCCGATACGGCGCGACGGATTCGCCGAGCGCAATCGGCCGCAGGAAGGTCCGTTCGACGGGGCCTTCGGGCGGCTCGACGTTCTTCCACGGCCGCTTGTCGAGACTGCCCACGCGGCCTCGCACGCGCGGTGCGTCACGACGGCTTTGCAGGCGCCCGGCAGCGGCGTCCTCGACCAGGAAGAAGCGGCGCGGCGTCAGGGTCGCCCCCTGCCGAAAGCGGCTGCGATAGGGGGACGCTGAAATCAGCGTGCGCGGCCGTGGCCAAGCGGCGCGCAGATGGGTCAGCGATTCGGCAGCTTCGGCCTCGGTGGCATCGCGCCGCTTGAGCACGCCCACCCAACGATCAACTTCAGCAGGAAGCGGCCCGGTACGGTCGCGCTCTCCGAAGAGCACGCAGGTGCTGGTCGTGCTGCTGCCCGATTGCGCCCCGAAGATCGGCCAAACGCGCTCCAGGCCCCAGCCGCCAGTGATCGCCACCTTGACCCGCTGCACGCTCCCGTCGCGCATTCCGGCGTACACCGGCGCATTCAGCGCGGCATAGGGCAGGACGAGCGCGAGCGTGCCGCCCTCGCACAGATAGCGCTCGGCGCCGCGCGCCCAGAACAGCGCACACATGTCCTGATGAGTGGCGAGACTGCCGCCCACCCAGAGGTTGTAGCTGCTGAGCGCCTCACGCAGCCGGTCCTTCATGTCGGCGCTGAGATGGCGATAGACGATCCAGGGCGGATTGCCGATCAGCACGTCGGCGCGATGCTCGGGGTGCGACAGCCAGACCGGGCGCAGCAGGTTGCGCAGGACGAAGGTCCAGATGTGGTTGCGGCCGTCGAGATAAAGCTGCTTCAGCTGCGCGAAGGTGCGCCCGAGCAGAGCCGCGTCCTCGGCGGTGGCGCCGGCACGGGCGATCGCACCCTGAACCGCTTCCGGCTCGGCGAGCATGTCGAGCCCACGGTTGAGTTCGTCGAGCGCGCGCTCGAACAATCTCTGGTCGCTCGCCAATCCGGCAGGGATGCGCAGGGGCGGATCGTTCGGCGGCACGTCGACCAGGACTTCGGCCGACGCGCCGAGCGGGCGCAGGCTCCATTGCATCGAGTCGCCCATGTAGACGGGCACGCTGAGCGCGGGCGGCCGGTCCTGCACCAGATCGCCGAGCGCCAGCAGCCAGGTGACGCGCGCGAGCGCGACCGCAACGGGATGTACGTCGATGCCGAACACGCGATCGGCGCAGGCGGCGACGATCTCGGCCGGCGGCAACCCGGCCTCCCTTCCCGCTGCGATCAGGCGGCGCAGCGCATGGAACAGGAAGGTCCCCGAGCCGCAGGACGGATCGAGCACGCGCTGTGTCAACGGGCGCGGAATTGCTGCCGCGACGATCCGCGCCGCCAGCCAATCAGGCGTGTAGTACTCGCCGAGATCGTGGCGCTCGTCGGGATCGATCAGGCTCTCGTAGAGGCTCTTGAGCACGTCGACTTCGACGTCGCGCAGGCGAAAGCGAATCGTCTCCGCGGCAAGCGAGCGCACCAAGTCGTCGCCGCCTGCGGCGAGCAGCGGCCAGTCGAAGAAGTCCGCCTCGACGGCACCGAGGATGCCTTCGTTCACCAGAAGCCGGCCCGACAACATCTCAGCTGGATCGCCGATCTCCAGATCGAGGACGCGCGCAGCGATCGCCTTTACGAGGATGGTCAGATAGGTGTGCTGGAGGAACAGCCCGTCGCTGCCGACGTCGTCGCCATACACTTGGCGGAGCAATCCGTCCCACAGGTTGCGCTTCAATCGCACTTCGGGATGGTCGCCGACCTCGGACCAGAGCCGCTGGAGCTCCGCATCCGCGCGGCCGAAGGCGAGGCTGTAGCGGCCGAAGGCGAGCGCGACGGCGATCGGCGTCGGCATCACCTCGGGAACGGGCGAGAGCAACGGCTCGAGCCAGCTCAGCAGCCGTTCCGGGTAATCCACATCGACTTCGTAGCGGCCGATCCGTGCGAGCGTGCCTCGATCAAGCGTATAAGCGAGCAGCGTCGCGCCGTCGGTGGCAAGACCAACAGTCGTCCGACCGGGCGCACGGCCGCGGCTCGCGTCGGCCAGATAGTCGGGCATGCGGACGACCACATCGCGCTCTTCGCGACGAAGGTCGCTCTTCAACTCGATAACGGTGGCGCCCCAGGCGACGTCGATCCGCCCACTGTTGTCGACAAGGTAGCGCTCGTGCTCCAGTTCGCTGAATGCGGCGCCGAAGCCTTCTCGCAGCAGCTCCGTGATGAGGCCGCGCAACGCCTCGTGACGCGGCCGGGAGGCCATCGATCGGACAATCTCGGGCAGGCGATCTCTGCGCCAACTGCTTGCCACTTATCCCCTCCCGCTTGGCGCGATACCGTTGCCACCGCTAGGGCGGGAGCATAGGCTGTCAGCATGAGATCCACGCAAGCAGACCTCTTCGCTCATGACAACGCCGCGCGCGGTTCCTTGTCGCAATCTCAGCGGATGGCGATCCGAGCGCGCCTGGAGGCGACCCTGGCCAAGCTCGAAGCGGCGGTGACCTTTCCATGGCGCGATCCGCTGGACGCCGTGCACGAGGAGAACCGCTTCCAACGCGACTCCGAATTGCTCGGCGATGAGGGCGCCTTGCTCTGGGCCCGGTTCGACAAGGAGATGGACCGGTTGCACGCGACTAGGTTTTGAGTCGCGAAGCGGACAGTCTACCAGCGGGCCTGCGGCCTGACTCCTCTTGACGCAGTAGGGGCATAGGGCGACGGCGCAACTCTGTCGGCAATACACGCCGCCCCCACCGTGCGCCGGCCTTGGCCGGTGCTGGGGGTCGAGGGGGCCAAAAGCCCCCTCGCCTTTTCCGCCCCCTGCGTCCCCTGCTTCCTGCCTTCTCCTCAGCCTTCCGGCAGGTCGGCGGGGAGGTAGATGGTGAAGCGGCTGCCTTCGCCTTGGACGCTGTCGATGGCGAGGTGGCCTTGGTGGCGGTTGACGATGTGTTTGACGATGGCGAGGCCGAGGCCGGTGCCGCCGAGGCGGCGGGAGCGGGAGGTATCGACGCGGAAAAAGCGTTCGGTGAGGCGGGGGATGGCGGCTTGGGGGATGCCGTCGCCCTGGTCGACGACGTCGAGGGCGAGGGCTTCGAAGCCGGCGAGGCGGCCGGCGCGCGGGGGGGCCTGTTCGAGGCGTTGGCAGCGGAGTTGGACGGGTTTGGCTTCGCCGCCGTATTTGAGGGCGTTGTCGAGCAGGTTGAGGACGACCTGGAGGAGTTGGTCGGCGTCGCCTTGGACGGGGATGGGGCCGGGTGGGAGTTCGGTTTGGATGCGGTCGGCGTGGGTGGCGAGGTCGGCGCGGGCGCGTTCGACGATGTCGGCCATGTCGACGGTGGTTTCGGGGCGGTCGCGTTCCATGAGTTCGACGCGGGAGAGGACCAGGAGTTCGGCGACGAGGCGGTTCATGCGGTCGGCTTCGGCGGCCATGGTGGCGAGGAAGCGTTCCCGGGCCTTCGCATCGTCCTTGGCGGGGCCTTGGAGGGTTTCGATGAAGCCGCGGACGGCGGTGAGGGGGGTTCTGATCTCGTGGCTGACGTTGGCGACGAAGTCGCTCATCAGCTTTTGGGTCATGTGTTCGGAGGTGCGCTCGCGCAGGACCATGAGGGCCAGGGGCGGCTGGTCGGGGATGCGGACGGGGACGACCTCGACCTGGAAGCGGCGGCCGAGGGCGCGGGGCTCCTGGACTTCGAGGCGGCTTTCGAGGTCGGCGTCGAGGGCGAGGGCGATGGCGTCGAGGATGGCGGGGTCGCGCAGGACGTGGCGGAGCGGGCGGCCGACCAGTTCGAGGCCGAAGCGGGCCTGGGCCGCGCGGTTGGCGGTGACGACGTAGCCGCGGCCGTCGATCTGGAAGAGGGGATCGGGCAGGACGCGCATCAGCCGCTCCTGGAGGGCGGCGGTGGCCTCCTCGCGGGTGGCGCGCGCGCGGAGCCAGCGGAAGAAGCGCCAAAGGGCCCGGACGAGGTCGCGGTCGACCGTCCAGTTGCGCGGTGAGGGCGGCTCGCGGTCGAAGGAGTGGGGCCAGCTGTCGACGAGGTCGGTGAGTTGTTCGACGAGGCGGCGGCGGACGATGGCGAAGGGCAGGGCGAGGGCGGTGCCGAGGAGGGCGCCGCCGAGGGCGGCAGTGGGCGACCACCAGCCGAGGGCGAGGCCCACTGCCAGCGTTGCCCAGACGGGGACGGCCCAAAGGCCCAGCTCGCGCAGCAGGCGGAGCGGGTGGCGGCGCGCCCGGGGTGGCGGGAACTCGGCCGTCGCCGGCGGCGTTGCGCGGGACGGCTCAGCCACCGAGTTCGGGGCGGTCGCGGAACTGATCGAGGGCATCGGGGTTGGCGAGGGCTTCGGTGTTCTTCACCTCGCGGCCGTGGATGACGTCGCGCACGGCGAGTTCGACGATCTTGCCGGAGAGCGTGCGGGGGACGTCGGTGACCTGGACGATGCGGGCGGGGACGTGGCGGGGGGTGGTGTTGTCGCGGATGCGGCGCTTGATGCGGTCTTGGAGCGCGTCGTCGAGGCTGACGCCCTCGCGCAGGCGGACGAACAGGACGACGCGGACGTCGCCTTCCCAGTCCTGGCCGACGCACAAGGCTTCGAGGACCTCGTCGATCTGCTCGACCTGGCGGTAGATTTCGGCGGTGCCGATGCGCACGCCGCCGGGGTTGAGGACGGCATCGGAGCGGCCGTGGATGACGAGGCCGCCGCTGTCCAGGAGTTCGGCGTAGTCGCCGTGGCACCAGATGCCGGAGAAGCGGGCGAAATAGGCGTTGTGGTAGCGCTCGCCCTCGGGGTCGTTCCAGAAGCCGACCGGCATGACGGGGAAGGGCTTGGTGCAGACGAGTTCGCCCTTGGCGTTGGTGAGGGAGCGGCCGGTGTCGTCCCAGATGTCGACGGCCATGCCGAGGCCGCGGCACTGGATTTCGCCGCGGCGGACCGGCAGGAGCGGGCTGTTGAGGACGAAGCAGGAGACGATGTCGGTGCCGCCGGAGATGGAGCCGAGGAGCAGGTCGGACTTGATGGCGTCGTACACGAAGTCGAAGCTTTCGGGCAGCAGCGGCGAGCCGGTGGACAGCATCGAGCGCAGGGCGCCGAGGTCGACGTGGTCCTTGGGGCGGTAGCCGGACTTCTTGATGGCGTCGATGTACTTGGCGCTGGTGCCGAAGATGTTGACGCCTTCCTGTTCGGCCAGGTCGAACAGGCGCTCGGGGCCGGGGTGGAAGGGCGAGCCGTCGAAGAGGACGAGGGTGGCGCCGCAGGCGAGGCCGCTGACGAGCCAGTTCCACATCATCCAGCCGCAGGTGGTGAAGTAGAACAGGCGCTCGCCGGGGGTGAGGTCGCCGTGGAGGCGGTGCTCTTTCAAGTGCTGGAGGAGCACGCCGCCGGTGCCGTGGACGATGGCCTTGGGCTTGCCGGTGGTGCCGGAGGAGTAGAGCACGTAGAGCGGGTGGTCGAAGGGGACGGCGACGAAGCTCGGGCGGGCCGACGGGTCGTGCGGGAGCGTGTCCCAGGCGAGGCTGTGGGGGATGGTGGCGAGGTCGGCCGCTTCGTCGAGGTAGCGGTGGACGACGACGCGCCGGAGGCTGGGGAGGGCCTTCGCCACCTCGGCCACCTTGGCGCGGATGTCGAGCGACTTGCCCGCGTAGTGGTAGCCGTCGACGGCGACCAGCACCTTGGGCTCGATCTGGCCGAAGCGGTCGAGCACGCCCTGGACGCCGAAGTCGGGCGAGCAGGAGGACCAGGTGGCGCCGAGCGCGGCCGTGGCGAGCATGGCGATGGCGGCTTCGGGGATGTTGGGCACGATGCCGGCGACGCGGTCGCCCGCGACCACGCCGGCGTCGCTGAGGGCGGCTTCGAGGGCGGCGACGCGGGCTTGCAGCTCGTGCCAGGCGATCTCCGTGCGCCGGCCGTCCTCGCCGTGGGCGACGATGGCGGGGCTGGTGTCGTCGCGGCGGAGCAGGTTTTCGGCGAAGTTGAGGGTGGCGCCCTCGAACCACCTGGCACGGGGCATGCGTTCGGGGTGGGTGAGGACGTGACGGTAGGGGGCGTGGGCGACGACGCTGCCGTCCCGCCACACCTCCTCCCAGAAGGCGGCGGGGTGGTCGACCGAGGCCTGCCACAGCGCCTCCCAGTCGTCGAGGTCTCGGCCGAGCCGCTGGGCGAACCTTTCCTTGAACGCCCATACCATGCTGTTGCGCATCGCCGCGGGCGACGGTTTCCACAAGATGGGGTTCATGGCAGCCTCTCCTGGACGCGTACGGGGCGTTCTAGCCGATCGCACGCCTCGGGTGGAGCCTCGCTAGGGGATGGGTGTGGGTGACGGAGCGGGACGGATCGGAGGCACGCGGCGCGCGTTCGTCCTGGGCGCCGTTCTCGTCGCGGTCGGTTGCTCCCGGATCGACGGGGACCTGAGGCTTGCGCACGCGCCGACCTTCCACCTCGTCGACCTGGCCTTGCAGCCGCCGCGCCGGCAGCTCGCGACCGCCGTCGCCGACGTCCGGGTGGACAACGCGAACGCTTGGCCGGTCATCGTCGAGAGCGTCGACTATGCCCTGGTCGTCAACGGCACGCTGCTCGGCCGCACCAGCCAGGGCACCGACCTGCGCGTGCCGGCGCGGGGCAACCGCACCATGCGCCTGAGCCTGCCACATCCCGAGGGCCGTCATCTCCAGGCGTTGCGTGACCGCAGCCGCGTCGAGGGCTTGGCGTACCGGCTGAGCGGGGAGGCGAAGGTCATCGGTACCGGTGTCGACCTCGTGCCGTTCCGGTTGGAAGGTCTCCGCCGGGCTGGGTGAAGACGAAAGCGGCAGGGGGCTTTCGGCCCCCTGCAACCCCCGGCCGACGGCCGAGGCCGCCAGCACTATTGGGGGGCACAGAGGGGCGAACGCCCCCCGGCTCGTTCAGCGCTCGACGCAGAGGGCGATGCCCATACCGCCGCCGATGCAGAGGGTGGCGAGGCCCTTCTTGGCGTCGCGGCGCTGCATCTCGTGCAGCAGCGAGACGAGGACGCGGGCACCCGAGGCACCGATGGGGTGGCCGAGGGCGATGGCACCGCCGTTGACGTTGACCTTCGAGGTGTCCCAGCCGAGCTCCTTGTTGACGGAGATGGCCTGGGCGGCGAAGGCCTCGTTGGCCTCGACGAGGTCGAGGTCGTCGTGCTTCCAGCCGGCCTTGTCCAAGGCGCGGCGGGTTGCCGGGATGGGGCCTGTGCCCATGATCTGCGGGTCGACGCCGGCCTGGGCCCAGGCCTTGACGTGGGCGAGCGGCGTCAGCCCGCGCTTGGCGGCCTCCTGGGCGGTCATCAGTACCAGGACGGCGGCACCGTCGTTGATGCCCGAGGCATTGCCGGCGGTGACCGAGCCTTCCTTGTTGAAGGCGGGGCGCATCTTGGCGAGGCTCTCGGCGGTCACGCCCTTTCTGGGGAACTCGTCGGTATCGAACACGATGTCGCCCTTGCGGCTCTTCACCGTGTAGGGGACGATCTCGTCCTTGAAGCGGCCGGCATCGATCGCGGCTTCCGCCTTGTTCTGCGAGGATGCTGCGAAGGCGTCCTGCTCTTCGCGCGTGATCTGCCACTTCTGGGCGATGTTCTCGGCGGTGTTGCCCATGTGGTAGCCGTAGAAGGCGTCGGTGAGGCCGTCCTTGAGCATGGTGTCGGCGAACTCGAGGCCGCCCATCTTCACCCCGCCGCGCAGATGCGCCACGTGCGGCGCCATGCTCATGCTCTCCTGCCCGCCGGCCAGCACGACGGTGCTGTCGCCGTTGGCGATGGACTGCACCCCCATCGCCACGGCCTTGAGGCCGGAACCGCAGAGCATGTTGACGCCGTAGGCCGGCACCTCGTTGGGCACGCCGGCGTTCACCGAGGCTTGGCGGGCCGGGTTCTGGCCCTGGCCGGCGGCCAGGATCTGCCCCAGAATGACCTCCGAGACCTCGGCCGGGGCGACGCCCGACCGCTCCAGGACGGCCTGGATGACGGTCTTGCCCAACTCGTGGGCCGGCACGGTGCCGAGCGTTCCGTTGAACGCGCCGATCGCGGTCCGCGCCGCGGCGACGATGACGACGTCGGTCATCAGCTGTCTCCCATCAATGTCGTGTCCCCCCGGGGATGCGCCCCCCGGGGGGGGGGGGGGGGCCGGGGGGCCA
>JBJHBG010000153.1:0-8741 GCA_050485385.1 Geminicoccaceae bacterium
AGGGGACGACGCTCCACGTGCGCGGCCTCGACTGCCTCGACGGCACGCCGCTCGTGGACCTCAAGCCCTATTTCGCGACCACCGACGCCTTTGCGGAGGCCGTGGTCGGCTGGCGCGGCTCGTGACCCCGGAGGCTTGGCTGGCCCGGCTGCACCGGCTCGACGACGACGGCTGGGCGCGTCACGCCAATCCGTGGAGCGGCTGGACCCGCTTCGCCACCGGTTTGCCGCTCGTGGTGCTCGCCATCTGGAGCCGGAGCTGGATCGGCTGGTGGAGCGTCGCCGTTCTCGCCCTGGTGCTCGTCTGGCTGTGGCTCAACCCGCGCGCCTTTCCTCCGGCCCGCTCCGATGCGCCCTGGATGACGAAGGCCGTGCTCGGCGAGCGCTTCTGGGTGCGGCGCGACGCGTTGGCGATCCCCGACCGTCATCGATGCGCCCCCCGACGCATCGCGCTCGCCGCCGCCCTCGGCCTGCCCTTCCTCGTCTGGGGCCTGGTGGCATTCGATCCGTGGCCGACGGCGGTCGGAATGGTCGTCACCATCGGCGGCAAGCTCTGGTTCGTCGACCGGATGGCGCTGCTCTACGACGACGTCGTCGAGGCGCGACCCGAGCTGCGCTACCGGCCGCCCACGAGTTCAGCTCGGCGGTGAGGGGGTAACCCGGAGCACCCGGTTGGTGCTGCTCTGATGGATGAGCAGCGCGCTGCCGTCCCGGCTGGGCCGCATGTGGCGGATGATGCCGGCATGCACCTCGCCCGACGGCACGGCCCAGCTCTGGAACGTCTCCGTCGTCGGGTCGAAACGGACCAGCGCGTCGGGCCGCTGCGCCGATTCGTTGTACCAGACGGCACCGTCCAAGAGGGCAATGGCGTAGGGGTGCGAGCCGGGGCCGCTCGGCGAGTCCCACTCCCGCAGGCTCCGGCTTGCCGGGTCGTAGTGGCCGAGCCGGCCGAGCCCCGAATTGACGAACCAGATCGTGCCGTCGTCGGCGACTGCGAGCCGGCGGATGTGGGTGCCCGGATCGGAGACTTGGTGTTCCTCCACCGCCATGTCGGCCGGATCGACGCGGTACAGCCGGTCGCTGGCGTTGGCGGCCACCCAGACCGCTCCGTCCGGTGCCGTCTTGATGCCGTAGGGCCGCGAGTTGGCGGTCGGCATGTCGACGGTGCGCATCTCGCCGGTGGCAGGATCGAGCCGGCTCACCGTGTTGCCGCGCTGCGCGGTGAACCAGACGATGCCGGCGGCATCGACGATCATCGAGTGCGGATCCGGGCTCGGCGTTTCGAACACGGTCACCTCGCCGGTCGCGGGATCGACGTAGCCGACCGTGCCGTTGCCATTGCCCGTGTACCACATGCGGCCCTCGGCGTCGGCCGTCACCGTGTGCGGGCGCGAGCCCTCGGGCAGGGGGAACTCCCGCATCTCGCCGGTGGTGGGATCGATGCGGCCGACCAGGTCGGCCCACTGCCCCGCCCACCAGATGCTCCCGTCCGGTGCCTCCACCGGATCCCGGGTCCGCTGGCCCAGCGTCGGCGACACCCAGTCCTCGAAGGCTAGCGCCAGCGAACCGTCGACCAGCGCGGGCGTGCGGTGGTCGTTGGGCGGGAAGTGCTCGGCGAGATAGGCCGTCATCTCGTCGAGCGCCGCGTTGCCCTCCAGATCGATCATGGTGGCGATGACGGCGCGCCAGCCGGCCTCGTCGTAACCCATGCTGCGCGTGACCATGTTCAGGTTGTGGCAGGCGGCGCAGGTGGCTTCGACCGTGCCGGCAGCACCGCCTGCGGGCAGTTCCTGCGCCGCAGCCATGCCGGGCAAGGCAAGTGCGATCATGGCCGCTCCGAACGACCGGCTGGTTGGCCTCATCCCCGTTCTCCCCTTCGCTCCCCTAGACCGAACACTACCTTGGTCGGCCGGCCCTGTCGCCGGGTTCGTGAACGACGTTCGCAGTTCGCGGGCGAGGCCTACGGCACCAGCACGGCAGCGCCGGCCAGTTGGCTCCGCCGCAGCCGGTCGAGGGCGGTGTTGGCGTCCGCCAGGGGGAAGGCCGTCGTCGCCGTGCGGACCCCGGCCCGCACCGCCGCCTCGACGAAGGCGTGGCCGTCGGCGCGGGTGAGGTTGGCGATCGAGCGGACGACGCGCTCGCCCCATAGGCGGGCATAGGCGAAGCTGGGGATGTCGGTCATGTGGATGCCGCCGCAGACGACCGTGCCGCCCTTGCGCACCGCCGCCAAGGCCACCGGCACCAGCGCGCCGACCGGGGCGAACAGGATGGCCGCATCCAGTTCGGCTGGCGGGGTTTCGTCCGACCCGCCCGCCCAGACGCAGCTCATCCGCCGCGCGAAGGCCTGCGCTTCGGTGTCGCCCGGCCGGGTGAAGGCGAACACCTCGCGTCCCTCGAAGGCGGCGAGCTGCGCTACGATGTGGGCGGCGGCACCGAAGCCGTAGAGGCCGAGCCGCCTGGCGTCGCCCGCCATGACGAGGCTGCGGTAGCCGATCAGCCCGGCGCAGAGCCACGGCGCGAGTTCGACGTCGCCCGGGGCCTCGGGCAGCGGCACCAGGTAGTCGGCGCGGGCAACGCACGCCTCGGCATAGCCGCCGTCCCTGGTGTAGCCCGTGAAGGACGGCGCATCGCACAGGTTCTCGCGCTCGGCCGCACAATAGGGGCAGGTGCCGCACGTGCCGCCGAGCCAGGGCACGCCGACCCGCTCGCCGACGGCGAGCCCGGTCACGTTCGGCCCCAAGGCCGCGACACGGCCGACCACCTCGTGCCCCGGCACGAGCGGCAGCGGCACGGGCGGCAGGTCGCCGTCGACCACGTGAAGGTCGGTGCGACAGACCCCGCAGGCCGCCACCTCGACCACGGCCTCGCCAGGCCCCGCATCGGGCCAGGGGCGCTCCACCTCGACGAGCGGCTCGCCCACCCGCTCCAGCACCATCGCACGCATGGCTCGGCTCCCTCGCGCGGTCGCAGGTCCGAGCATAGCACGCCGCCTCGACGTCGTCGGAAGTGGGGGGTGGCGACGCCGACGCGGGCATGGCCGTATGGCCGCAACGCAGGGGCGCAGCACGAAAGGGATCGGAGCCATGCTCACCACCGCCATCTTTCCGGGCCGTTACGTCCAGGGCGAGGGCGCCCTTACCGTGCTCGGCGAAGAGCTGGAGCGGCTCGGCCGAAGCGCCTTCGCCGTGATGACGCGCTCGGCCTTCGCGAACCTCAGACCCGCGATCGAGGCCGGTGTCGGCGGCCGGGTGGGGCTCGCGTGCGAACGCATGTCCGGCGAGTGCAGCGACGAGGAGATCGGGCGGCTCGCGGCGGCGGCGCGTGCCGCGGGCGCCGACGTGATCGTCGGCATCGGTGGCGGCAAGACCATCGACGCCGCCAAGGCGGCGGCGCACGACCTGGACGTGCCGGTCGCCATCGTGCCGACCATCGCCTCGACCGACGCGCCGACCTCGGCCGTGGCCGTCATCTACACGCCCGAGGGTGCGTTCCAGCGCTACCTGTTCGTGCGCCGCAACCCGGACCTCGTGCTGGTCGACACGACGGTGATCGCCAACGCTCCCGTCCGCTTCCTGGTCGCCGGCATGGGCGACGGCTTCTCGACCTGGTTCGAGGCCGACGACTGCCGCGTCTCGCAGGGCCGCAACATGACGGGGCGCCTCGGCCCGCTCACCGGTTTCGTCATCGCCCGCACCTGCTACGAGGTGCTCTTGGAGCACGGCGTGCTGGCCAAGGAGGCGTGCGGCCGGCAGGTGGTCACGCCGTCCTTGGAACGGGTGGTCGAGGCCAACACCCTGCTCTCGGGCCTCGGCTTCGAGAGCGCCGGTCTCGCCGCCGCGCACGCCATCCACAACGGCCTCACCGTGCTGCACGGCACCCACGGCTATTGGCACGGCGAGAAGGTCGCTATCGGCACGCTGGCGCTGTTGTTCCTGTCGGAGCGGCCGGCGGCCCTGATCGACGAGGCGTTCGGCTTCTGCCGCGCCGTCGGCCTGCCGACCACACTCGCCGAGATCGGCCTCGCCGACGTCGCCGACGCCGACCTCGCCCGCGTCGCCGAACGCGCCTGCGCCGCGGGCGAGACCATCTGGCACACCCCGCGGGCCATCACGCCGACCCGTGTGGTGGCCGCGCTCCGCGCCGTGGACGCGGAGGGAAGGCGCCGCGCGGCCTGACGAACGTTCGGCCGCAAGGTGCCGCAGCCGGCGACGAGCCTCCGCCACCGTCGGTCGGTCTCACGATGGGGCGCGTGACCGTCGAGCCGCCAAGAGGAGCGCGACGATCGTCGGCGGCACCGCAAGACCGAGGAAGGCAGTCTCCGGCCCGGCCGCCGCGATCAGCGGTCCCGTCAGGGCCGGGCCGAGGGCGCTGCCGGTGGCGGCGGCAACCAGTGCCGCCGTGAAGCCGAACGACCCGCGTCCCGGGAACAGTCGCAGGCTCCAGAACGAGAGGACGGCGCTGATCGTCATCACCGCCGCGCCGTGCAGGCCGGCCGAGACGAGGATGCCGGTCCACGAGCCGGGCGTGAGGGCGACGAGGACGAGCGAGACGGCAAAGGCGGCGAAAATCGCCGAGAGCAGGCCCGTGAGACCGAGGCGGGCCTCGATCCGTCCCGTCGCCAGCCCGACGAGGCCGCAGATGCCATAGGCGAGAAAGATCACCGCCGGAGCCGCGTTGTCCGACAGCACGGGCAGGCCGCCGGCGGCAGCGACGCGGTCTGCGGCGAAGGACAGGTAGACCGCGTTCGTCGCTCCGAAAAGCAGTGCCGTGCCGTAGAGCGGCAGCGTCTCGGGGCGCAACAGCCGCGGCACGGCGCCGGCCCCACTGGTCCCGCCGCGGCCGCCCGGCAAGCCGAGGGCGGCCGCCACAGCGGCAATGAGGCCGGCGAGCGCGAACAGGCCCCAGACCGTGCGCCACTCGAGGAGGCCAGCGCTCACGCCGAGGGCCAGCGCGCCCGCCGCCGCCACGCCGGCGGTCGTGCCCGTCGAGACGGCGGAGAGTGCCGAGGGGCGCGCGCTGACGGGGACGACGCGCTCGGCCGCGTCGTTGAAGGGCGACCAGCAAAAGCCCGCACTCGCTCCCGCCAGTGCGATACCCACCGCGAGCGAGGTCCCGCTCGACGCGGTCGCCACGACCGCGAAGCCGGTCGCTGCGGACATGGCGCCGACCATGACGGGTGCGCGCTGGCCGACCCGGGCGCCAAGCCATGCCGTGACTGGGAGTGCCAGGAGGAAAGCGAGGAAACCGCCGCTGGCGACGAGGCCGGCGACCGTGGTGGACAGCGCGAACGCGTCGCGGAAGTCCGGCAGGAACAGGCCGAAGCCCATCCGCGCCGGGCCGAAGGCGATCGCCGTGGCGACGAACCCCGCAGCGGCAAGGCGTACCGTCGGCGTGGCGATCACCCCGGCTCCATCAACGTTCTGCAAGGAACTCTCCAAGCGCAGCGTCGGTTCCGCCGACGCGGCATGGGTGTCGGAACGAGCGTTGCCACGCATCGGGGGCCGATCAGCCGAAGGCGTCCCGGCGCTAGCCCGCCGCCCGGGGCGCCGCCTCCGCGCCGGCCAGGAGGCCGCCGTCGAGGTGGAGTTCGGCGCCGGTCATGTAGGTGACCTCGTCGGAGGCGAGCAACACCGCGAGGGCCGCGACCTCTTCGGGGCGGCCCCAGCGCTGCAACGGCGTCGTGGCAACGAACGCAGCCATGCGCTCGGCGCGGTCCGGACCGTCGCCGAACAGCGGCTCCCACATCGGCGTCAGGACGGCGGCGGGGTGGATCGAGTTGCAGCGGATCTGGAGGCCCTGCTCGGCGCACCAGAGGGCCACCGTCTTGGTGTGGTTGCGGACCGCCGCCTTCGAGGCGGCGTAGGCGGCGGCACCGGGAATGCCGACATTGCCGGCGCGGGAGGCCACGTTGACGATGGACCCGGTGCCCTGCGGCCGCATCGCTCGGATCGCCGCCCGGCAGCCGAGGAACACGCCGTCGAGGTTGGTGCGGAGCACCGCGTGCCACGCCTCCA
Organism: Geminicoccaceae bacterium; assembly: GCA_050485385.1. GTDB lineage: Bacteria > Pseudomonadota > Alphaproteobacteria > Geminicoccales > Geminicoccaceae > RECO01. The sequence continues at coordinate 6,014 of JBJHBG010000153.1, forward strand.
GACTGGCGTGTTCGGGGTCCTGTGGCACCGCCCCGTGCTCGAAGCCGGTGATGCCGGCGTTGTTGACCAGCACGTCGAGCCGCCCCTCGGTGGCGAGCAGGTCGTCCATTGCCCGCGTCCAATCGGCCGGTTCGCGCACGTCGAGCCGAACCGCACCCACGCCGAGCTCGTCCGCCAGCCGCTCGACGCCAGCGACGTCGAGGTCGCTCGCTACCGCCAGCGCCCCCTCGGTCGCGAAGGCGCGGACGATGGCCTCGCCGATGCCGCGTGCAGCACCGGTGACCAGCGCCACCTTGCCGGCGAGGCGTCCGCTCACAGGTAGGGCTTGGCCCAGCCGAGACCGTCGGTCGTCTTGCCCTTGGGCCGGTACTCGCAGCCGATCCAGCCTGCGTAGCCGAGCCGGTCGAGGAGCGCGAAGAGGTGGCCGTAGGCGACCTCGCCGGCGTCCGGCTCGTTGCGGTCGGGGACGCTGGCCACCTGGATGTGGCCGACGCGGTCGATCAGCGCCTCGGTCCGCTTGGACAGGTCGCCCTCGCTGATCTGGCAGTGGTAGAGGTCGAACTGCAGCGAGGCGTTGGCCTTGGCCACCGCGTCGAGGTGCGCGATCGCCTGGGTCGTCGTGCGGAGGTAGTAGCCCGGCATGTCGCGGGCGTTGATCGGCTCGATGCACAACGAGCGGCCCGCCGCCGCCACGGCATCCGCCGCGAAGGCGAGATTGCGGCGATAGGTCGCTTCGAGCGTCGCCGGGTCCGCGCCCTCGGGCGCGAGCCCCGCCATCATGTGCAAGAGCGGGCAGTCGAGCGCTTCGGCGTAGATCAGGGCCTTCTCGACCGCCGCCTCGAACTCCGCCTCGCGGCCGGGGTGGCAGGCCATGCCGCGCTCGCCCGCGTCCCAGTCGCCGGGCGGCAGGTTGAAGAGCACCTGCTGGAGCCCCGATGCCTGCTGGCGCTTGGCCACCTCGTCGACGCCGTGGGCGTAGGGAAAGAGCATCTCGGCTGCCCGGAAACCGGCGTCGGCCGCCGCCTGGTAGCGGTCGAGCGGGGCGTGCTCGTTGAACATCATGGTGAGATTGGCGGCGAAGCGCGGCATGCATGGTCCTCCCGTGTGCGCGCCGAAAGAGACACGAGGTCCGGGCGGAGTTCAAGGTGCGGACGAACGCACGGCCCCTGGCCCCGAGCGGCGGCGCGGTCCAGGATAGGGCGGCATGTCGAGAGGGGGATGACTGCCGATGCTCGAGCTCTACGATCTGGTCGGCCAGGACGACCGCCGCTTCAGCCCGGCCTGCTGGCGCGCGAAGCTGGCGCTGGCGCACAAGGGGCTCGACTTCGAGACGGTGCCGACGCCCTTCACCCGCATCGCCGAGGTCGGCAGCGGTGTGTCGAAGACGGTGCCGGTCCTCGCCCACGACGGCCATCACGTCGCCGACAGTTGGGCGATCGCGGACTATCTGGAGGCGACCTTTGCCGACCGGCCGACCCTGTTCGGCGGAGCGGGTGGGCGGGCGCTCGCCGAGTTCGTCGACGCCTGGGTGCTGGCGACGCTGCACCAGCAGATGGTGACGATGGTGGTCAAGGACATCCACGATCACCTGCTGCCCGAGGATCGCGCCTATTTCCAGAGCAGCCGCGAACAGCGCTTCGACCGGCGGCTGGAGGACGTGCAGGCGGGGCGGGAGGCGCGGCTCGAGCCCCTGCGGGCGAGCCTCCTGCCGCTCCGGGTGACCTTGAAGCGGCAGCCCTATCTCGGCGGCGAGCGGCCGCTCTACGCCGACTACATGGTGCTCGGGGCCTTCCAATGGGCGCGCACGGTGAGTTCGTTCAAGATGCTCGCGGACGACGATCCGGTGCGCGACTACCTGGAGCGGCTGATGGACCTCCACGACGGTCTCGGCCGCCGGGGGACGGCCTACCCGCTCTGACGGAGGGACGGCGCATCCCCGGACGGGGATGCGCCGGTCCCGTCAGGCCAGATCGAACCGGTCGGCGTTCATCACCTTGGTCCAGGCGGCGACGAAGTCGTTCACGAACTTCTCCGCGCCGTCGTCCTGTGCATAGACCTCGGCATAGGCGCGCAGGACTGCGTTCGAACCGAAAACCAGGTCGACCCGGCTCGCCGTCCACTTGACTGCGCCGGACTTCCGGTCGCGGATCTCGTAGAGGCCGCCGCCCATCGGGTGCCAGCTATTGGCCATGTCGGTCAGGTTGACGAAGAAGTCGGTGGTCAGCGCGCCGGCGCGGTCGGTGAACACACCGTGCGTCGTCCCGCCATGGTTGGCGCCGAGGGCCCGCATGCCGCCGACCAGCACCGTCATCTCGCAGGCGGTCAGGCCCAAGAGCTGGGTGCGGTCGAGCAACAACTCCTCGGGGCTGACGGCATAGTCCTGCTTCAGCCAGTTGCGATAGCCGTCGGCCACCGGCTCCAGCGGCTCGAAGCTGTCGGCATCGGTCATCTCGGCGGTGGCATCGCCGCGTCCGGGCGCGAACGGCACCGTCACGGCATGACCGGCTGCCTTAGCCGCCTGCTCGATGCCGACGCCGCCCGCCAGCACGATGACGTCAGCGACGCTGGCGCCGGCCTCGGCCGCGATCGGCTCCAGCACCGCCAGCACCTTGGCCAGCCGCTCCGGCTCGTTGCCGACCCAATCCTTCTGCGGGGCGAGGCGGATGCGCGCGCCGTTGGCGCCGCCGCGCAGGTCGGAGCCGCGGAAGGTCCGCGCACTGTCCCAGGC
>JBJHBG010000154.1:0-8542 GCA_050485385.1 Geminicoccaceae bacterium
CTCGGCGTGCCCGGCGTGCCGTTCGACGACCCCGACTTCTACGCGGCGCAGGTGCTCTCGACCGCGCTCGGCGGCGGCATGTCGTCCCGGCTGTTCCAGGAGATCCGCGAGAAACGCGGCCTCGCCTACAGCGTCTTCGCCTTCGCCGGCAGCTATCTCGACTGCGGCGTGCTCGGCATGTACGCCGCCACCGCCAAGGACGACGCCGCCGAGGTCGTCCGCTTGCTCGACGCCGAGGCCCGCGCCCTGATCGACCGCCCGCGCGAGGCCGAGATCGCCCGCGCCCGCGCCCAGCTCAAGGCGAGCCTGTTGATGTCGCTCGAGAGCTGCGCCTCGGTCTCGGAGGACCTCGCGCGGCAGCAGCTCATCTTCCACGACTATCTGCCGCCCGAGGCGGTGGCAGCCAGGATCGACGCCGTCGACGCGGCGGCCGTCGCCCGTGTCGGCGCCCGGCTGTTCGCCAGCGGCCCGCCGACGCTCACCGCCCTCGGCCCGTTGCCGAACGACCTCGAGGCCGCGGCCGCCCGCGTCCTCGCCCCTTGAGCGACACCGCCGCGGCGGCGGGGCCGCTCGGCAACCCGGCGGCGCGCGGCATCCTCTTGATGATCGCGTCGATGGGGCTCCTCGCCTCGATGGACGTCGCCGGCAAGCTGCTGGTCCAGGACTACAGCGTCTGGCAGGTGCTGTTCGTGCGGCATGCGCTCCTGCTCGTCGCTTGCCTCGCCTGGTTCGGACCGGGGGCCGCGGTCGCCAAGCTGCGAAGCCGCCGGCCGGTCTTGCAGGTGGCGCGGGTGAGTGCCCTCGTCGGCGAGGTCGCGATGGTGCTGTTCGTCTTTCGCTATCTGCCGCTGGCCGATACCCACGCCATCCTGGCCGTCGCTCCGCTGTTCGTGACGGCGCTCGCCTTCTGGTTTCTGGGCGAGCCCGTGGGCATTCGCCGCTGGCTCGCCGTCGGTGTCGGTTTCGTCGGGGTGCTGATCGTCATCCGCCCGGGTCTGGGCGTGTTCCAGCCGGTCGCTCTGATGGTGCTGGGGTCGGCCTTCCTCTGGGCGGTCTATCAGGTGCTGACGCGGCTGGTGGCGCGCGTCGATTCGAGCGAGACCGCCTTTCTCTATCTCGTGGTCGCCGGCTGCGTCGGTCCGGGCCTCGCGATGCCGTGGGTCTGGCGCACCCCCGGCGACCTCGCCACCGTCGGGCTCTTCGTGCTCGTCTCGGTGCTCGGCGCCGCCGGCCATCTCGGTCTGGTCATGGCGCTGCGAGCGGCACCGGCATCGACCTTGCAGCCCTTCAGCTATACGATGCTGGTCTGGGCGACGGTGTGGGGCTTTCTGGTCTTCGCCGACGTGCCGGATCCGTTCACGTGCATCGGTGCGGCGATCGTGGTGGCAAGCGGCCTCTACACGTGGCATCGGGAACGCAAGCGTGGCCTCCGTTGACGGGCCGTGCGTCCATGCGACTGCCGACGGGAGAGGGACGGCGTCATGGCGGAGACGTTCTTTCAGTCGCTGTTCACGTCGATCGCCGACAGCGGGCGCGAGCTGATCGGCCGCAATCTCTCGCGCTCGGAGCGTTCCGGGGCCGACCGCGTGGTCGAGTTGGGCCGGGCGCTTTTGTCCTCGCGCGGCGAGGCGTCCGGCGCCGCTCTCGCCGTGGCGGCGTTGGAGGCCTATGCGGCGGTACCGGAGGAGGAGCTGGGCACACTGTTCGCCCGCCTCGTCGGCGAGTTCTGCGCCGACGAGGCCGCGGTGCTGGCAGCGGCCGAGGCCTATCGCCGCGCACCCAACGCCACCACGCTCAGCCGTCTGGCGGACGCCGCCGAGCCGCCCCGCCGCGAGCTCCTGCGCCGGTTGAACATCGCCCCCGGCGGCACCTCGGCGCTGGTTCGCATGCGCGAGGCGGTGCTCCGCCGGCTGAAGGACGATCCGGCGCTGCAACCGCTCGACGACGACCTCCAGCATCTCTTCGCCTCCTGGTTCAATCGAGGCTTTTTGCAGGCGAAGCGCATCGACTGGCACACGCCGGCGATCGTGCTCGAGAAGCTGATCGCCTACGAGGCGGTGCACGAGATCGAGGGTTGGGACGATCTGCGCCGTCGCTTGGAGGCGGATCGCCGCTGCTTCGCCTTCTTCCACCCGGCGCTGCCGGACGAGCCGTTGATCTTCGTCCAGGTGGCGCTGGTGAAGGGCATGCCGGATCGCGTGCAGCCGCTGTTGGACCGCAACGCCGACGTGCTCGACCCGAAGCAGGCCGACACGGCGGTCTTCTTCTCCATCTCCAACTGCCAAAAGGGCCTGCGCAGCATCTCCTTCGGCAACTTCCTGATCAAGCAGGTGGCGGCCGAGCTGAGCGCCGAGTTCCCCAACCTCAAGACCTTCGTCACCCTGTCGCCGGTGCCCGGCTTGGCCCGTTGGCTGGAGCAGGAGGCGGCGGCCCACGACGACGTACGGGCGCTGCTCGCGCAGGTACGGGCGCAGCGCAGCGACGACTGGCGGGATGCCGAGGCGGTGGAAGCCCTCCGCGAGCCGCTGTGCCAGCTCGCTGCCTGGTACCTGACGCGCGAGCGCCGGGGTGCCCTGCCGCTCGACCCGGTGGCGCGCTTCCACCTCGGCAACGGCGCTCGGCTGGAGCGCATCGACTGGCGCGGCGACCTCTCGCCCAAGGGGCTCGCCCAGGCGCACGGCATCATGGTCAACTACCTTTACCGGCTCGACCAAGTGGAGCGGAACCACGAGGCCTTCGTCAACGAGCGCCGCGTGGTCGCCTCCTCCAGCGTCGAGAAGCTGGCCAAGGCTAGTCTTGCCGCCAAGCGAGAGGCGGCCAAGGCCCCGGCCAAGCCGGTCGAGGCGGCGACGACGTGAGCCGGCTGGCACGGCCGACCGTTCGCCGGGTGATCGAGGCCCTGGCGGCGGCGGGGCTCGACGACCGCGTGGTCGAGCTGGCGGAAACGGCGCGCACCGCCGAGGATGCCGCGCGCGCGCTCGGCGTCGCCGTCGGCGCCATCGTCAAGTCGCTGGTCTTCACGGTCGGCGAGCGGCCGGTGGTGGCGCTGGTGGCGGGCGACCGCCGTTGCCGCACCGAGACGTTGCCGGCGGCCCTGGCGCTCGAGGGCGAGGTCGCGCGCGCCGGCCCCGCCTTGGTCAAGGCGGCAACGGGCTTCACCATCGGTGGCGTGGCGCCAGTGGGTTTTCCCGCTCCGCTGCCCATCGCCGTCGACGCCAGCCTCGAGCGCTTCGCCGACCTCTACGCCGCGGCCGGCCACCCGCACTGCGTCTTCCGCACGAGCTACCCGGAACTGCTGGCGCTCAGCGGCGCGTCTCGGAGTACGGCTCTCGCCGCCGATTGACCGCCTTCACCGCCTTCGATATGACCCCGAACTTGCCGGAGGGGTGGCCGAGTGGCTGAAGGCGACGGTTTGCTAAACCGTTATACGGGGACAACTCGTATCGTGGGTTCGAATCCCATCCCCTCCGCCAGTTCCGCGGCCGCTTTGGAAAGCCTTGCGTTTCGATAGGCCGACGGCCGGGAGCGGGTGGACGGAACCCTTGCAGACGCGCCGCCATACCGAGGTCGTTCGCGCCCTTCTGCCGCTCGAGGGGCGGGTGGTGGTGGACGTCGGCTGCGGCCGGGGCGGCCTTGCCCGCTGGCTGGCGCGCACCGCCGCGTTGGTGGTCGGCCTCGACGTGCAGGCGGCGGCGGCGCGGGCGGCACGGGCGAACGGAGAGGGGCGCGTGCTCGCGGCGGTCGCCGCCGCCGACCGCTTGCCGCTCGCTGTGGCCAGCGTCGATGCGGCGGTGGTGTTCAACAGCCTGCACCACTTTCCCGAGCCCGCGGCCGTGCTCCGCGAACTCGGTCGCGTCGTGCGTCCGGGCGGGCATCTCTACGTGGCCGAGCCGCTGCCCGAGGGCAGCTATTTCGCGTTCATGCAGCCGGTCGACGACGAGACCGACGTGCGCCTCGCCGCCCAGCGCGCCCTGGCGTGCGCGGACGATGCCCATTTCGTACTCGCAACCTCGCTCGACTACGCCTATGAGGTCGTCGTTCGCGATATGGCGGCCGAGATCGCCGGCTGGCTGGCGGTCGACCCGGCGCGCCAGGCCGCGGTGGAAGCGGTCGGCGACGCTTGGCCGGCCCGCTTCGCAAGCTTGGGCGAGCCCCTGGACGAGGGCCGCCGGTTCACCCAACCCATGCGAGTCTGGTGCTTTAGCCGCGCCTGACGACCCTTCCTGGACGATCTGCCATGCATGCCGACCATCCGATGCCGCCCGAGGTGGTGCTCTTCGACCTTGGAGGCGTCCTCATCGACTGGGATCCGCGCCACCTCTACCGCAAGCTGGTGTCGGACGAGACGTTCATGGAGTGGTTCCTCGCCGAGGTCTGCTCGCCGGAGTGGAACGCGCACCAGGACGCCGGCCGGAGCTGGGCCGAGGCCGTCGCGGAGGCAACCGGGCGCCACCCGGAGCACGCGGCGCTGATCCGGGCCTTCGCCGACCGGTGGCCGGAGATGGTGGCGGGCGACATCCCCGAGAGCGTGGCCGTGCTGGAGGCGCTGGCCGCCCGTGACGTACCTCTATACGCGCTGACCAACTGGTCGGCCGAGACCTTCCACGTCGCACGCGACCGTTTCCCCTGGTTGCGTCACTTCCGCGACATTCTCGTTTCGGGCGAAGTTGGCATGAAGAAGCCCGATCCGGCGATATTCCGGTTGATGCTGGATCGAATGGGCGTAGAACCGGGAACCGTCCTGTTCATCGACGATGTGGCGGCGAACGTGACGGCAAGCCGAGCCTTGGGCTTTCAGACCATCCACTTCACCTCCCCCGCCGTGGTGACGGGCGATGCGCGTATCGGTCGCCTGCTCGGCCTCGACGCGGCCAGTGCGGCGTGACGTCACCATGGTCCCGCACCACGAACCGAAACGACCTTCGAGGTCCTGATGCCTGAACTCGTCGAGGTCCTCGCACCCGAGGACATTCGTCTTCGCGTTCCCGTCACCAGCAAGCGCCAACTCATCGGCGAGATCGCAGCGACCGCCGCGCGCACCTTCGCTGTGGACCAGCCGGCGGTGTTGGCGGCGCTGACCGAGCGCGAGCGGCTCGGGTCCACCGGGGTCGGCCACGGCGTCGCCCTGCCGCACGCCCGCCTGAACGGTATGCGCCGGCTCGCCGGCATGTTCTGGCGGCTGGAGCAGCCGGTCGGCTTCGATGCGATCGACGATGCGCCGGTGGACCTCGTGTTCGTCCTGCTGGTGCCGGACGACGCCGACAACCTGCACTTGAAGACGCTGGCCAAGATCGCCCGGCGGCTGCGAGAGGCCGATGTTCGCGAGCGTTTGCGCGCGGTCGACGACCCGAAGCAGGTCTGGCGGACGCTCGTTGGCGAAAACGGTGTGCACGTCGCGGCCTGAGGCTCTCCGGCATCGCCCGAGCGGTGCTGGCCGTCCGCGCCGAAGTGCCTATTTGTGGTGCGAGGACAGCGGGGAGAACGGAGCCCGATGGCAAGGGTGGTGATCGTCACGGGGCTGGCCGGCGCGGGCCGCGGTACGGCGCTCGGCGCACTCGAGGACTGCGGCTTCGAGGCCGTCGACAACCTGCCCGTCAGCCTGATCGCCACGGTGATCGAGGCGCGCGGGCCGGAGCCGCGCCCGCTTGCGATCGGCATCGACAGCCGTGCCCGCCAGTTCGATGCCGAGACGGTGGTGTCGATGGTCGAGGCCCTGCGGACGCAGCCGACGGCCGACCTCGCGGTGCTCTTCCTCGACTGCGACGACGAGGTGATTGCCCAGCGCTTCACCGAGACCCGACGGCGGCATCCGCTCGCCGACCGCCCGGTTGCCGACGCCATCGTCCGCGAGCGCGAGGTGATGGCGCGGCTGCGCGCCATCGCCGACGTCCACCTCGACACCACCCGCTTTTCCGTCCACGACCTGCGCCGCCAGATCATGCAACGCTTCGGCGCCGAAGCCGACGCCGGTCTGCGCGTCGAGGTGGTCTCGTTCTCCTACCGCACCGGCGTCCCGCGCGAGGCCGATCTCGTGTTCGACGTGCGCTTCCTCGCCAACCCGCATTGGCAGCCGCAACTCAGGGCGCAGATCGGCCTCGATCCGGAGGTGCAGGCCTTCGTCCGCGCCGATGTGCGTTTCGGCGCCTTCGTTGCCCGGTTGGTCGAGCTTCTGGACATGCTGCTGCCCGCCTATCGCGAGGAGGGCAAGAGCTACCTCACGATCGCTTTCGGCTGCACGGGCGGCAAGCACCGCTCGGTGTTCGTTGCCGAGACCGTGGCCGAGCATCTCGCCCGCGCCGGCTGGAACGTCGGCGTGCGGCACCGCGAGCAGGGCCTCGTCCGCGATCTTTCCACCCAAGTACCCGCCTTGGAGACGGCCTCGTGATCGGTCTCGTTCTCGTCACCCACGGCCGACTGGCGCTGGAGTTCATCGCCGCGATGGAGCATGTCGTCGGCCCGCAGGAACAGGTGCGTGCCGTCTGCATCGGCCCGGACGACGACATGGAGCAGCGGCGCGTCGACATCCTGACGGCCGCGAAGGCGGTCGACGGCGGCGACGGCGCGGTGCTCGTCACCGACATGTTCGGCGGCACGCCCTCGAACCTCGCCATCTCGGCCATGGAGCGCGGGCGGATCGAGGTCATCGCCGGCATGAACCTGCCGATGCTGATCAAGCTCGCCGAAGTGCGCAGGACCGGCAGTGTGGACGACGCCGTCCGCCAGGCGCAGGACGCCGGCCGCAAGTACATCGCGGTCGCCAGCGCGCTGTTGGACGTCGGCAAGGGCTGATGGCGGCGCCGCCGCTGCGCGTGTTCCGCGAGGTGCGGATCTGCAACCGCCGCGGTCTGCACGCCCGGGCTGCTGCCCTCTTCGCCAAGACCGCGCAGGGTTTCACCGCCGAGATCACCGTGATGAAGGCCGATCTTGCGGTCGACGGCACGTCGATCATGGACCTGATGATGCTCGCCGCGGGGCCGGGAACGGTGCTCCGCCTGGAGGCCGAGGGGGGTGACGCGGAGCGGGCGTTGACGGCGCTGGCGGCCCTCGTGGATGCGGGCTTCCACGAACAGGGTTGAGGCGGCTGCCCGCCCCCCTACCTTGCGGGTACCGGCGCCACGTGCTTAACCGCCGGCGCAGCCAACGACACAAGGACGGAACATGGGCCAGGACTACAAGGTCAAGGACATTTCGCTTGCCGCATGGGGGCACAAGGAAATCGCCCTCGCCGAGCGCGAGATGCCGGGCCTGACGGCGCTCCGCGAGGAGTTCGGACCGAGCCAGCCGCTGAAGGGCGCGCGCATCGCCGGCTGCCTGCACATGACGATCGAGACGGCGGTGCTCATCAAGACGCTGGTGCATCTGGGCGCCACCGTGCGCTGGTCGTCGTGCAACATCTTCTCCACCCAGGACCAGGCCGCCGCCGCCATCGCCGACCTCGGCATCCCCGTCTTCGCCTGGAAGGGCGAGACCGAGGAGGAGTACGAGTGGTGCATCCGCCAGACCATCGACGGCCACCCCGAATGGCGGCCGAACATGATCCTCGACGACGGCGGTGACCTCACCGTCATCATGCACGAGGAGTATGCGGGCCTGATGGGCGAGGTGCGCGGCATCTCCGAGGAGACCACCACGGGCGTGCATCGGCTCTACGAGATGGCCAAGGCCGGCAAGCTCCTGTCGCCGGCGATCAACGTCAACGACAGCGTCACCAAATCGAAGTTCGACAACCTCTATGGCTGCCGCGAGAGCCTGGTCGACGGCATCAAGCGGGCGACGTCCGTGATGATCGCCGGCAAGACGGCGGTGGTCGCGGGCTACGGCGACGTCGGCAAGGGTTCGGCGGAAAGCCTGCGCTCGCAGGGTGCCCGCGTGCTGGTGACCGAGATCGACCCCATCTGCGCGCTCCAGGCGGCGATGGAGGGCTATCAGGTGGTGACCATGGAGGACGCGGCCCCCCTGGGCGACATCTTCGTCACCGCCACCGGCAACAAGGACATCATCACCCTCGACCACATGCGGGAGATGAAGGACGGCGCCATCGTCTGCAACATCGGTCACTTCGACAACGAGATCCGCGTCGCCGACCTCGCGAACATGAAGTGGGTCGAAGTGAAGCCGCAGGTGGACGAGGTCGAGTTCCCCGACGGCAAGAAGCTGATCGTGCTGGCCAAGGGCCGGCTGGTGAACCTCGGCTGCGCCACCGGCCATCCGAGCTTCGTCATGAGCGCCAGCTTCACCAACCAGGTGCTGGCGCAGATCGAGCTTTGGAACCACCCGGACAACTACGAGCGCAAGGTCTACGTGCTGCCCAAGCACCTCGACGAGAAGGTGGCGACGCTGCACCTGGAAAAGCTCGGCGTGAAACTCACCAAGCTGCGCCCCGACCAGGCCGCCTATATCGGCGTCGACATCGCCGGCCCGTTCAAGCCGGAAGCCTATCGCTACTGATGGCCGAGCAGGCTCGAGCAGGGGGGACTTGATGGTCCCCCCTGGCCCCCCGGCGCAGGCCAAGCCTGCGCCCAAATTTCGGGGGTCGCAGGGG
>JBJHBG010000155.1:0-8235 GCA_050485385.1 Geminicoccaceae bacterium
TTGGAGGCGTCGGTGGAACTGGTCAACGAGCGGATCGAGGAGTTGCAGCCGATCCTCGCCGACGTCGAGCGGCTGACCGGCGGTGCCGGCGAGGTGGGCGGCGACCTGCCGCGCCTCGTCGAGGGTGTGGAGCGCACGCTCCAGACCCTCGACGGCACCATCCGAGCCGTCGGCGGGGCGGCCGAGGGCATCGGCGGCGCGGCCACGAGCGCCGGCCGGGCCGCCGACGAGGTGCCGCTCGTCCTGGTCAGGCTCGGCCAGACCTTGGCCCAGCTCGAGGAGGTGCTGGATGCCATGCGGCGGAGCTGGCTGCTCGGTGGCCAGCCGACACCGGCACCCGGACCCGGAGACGTGCGGCCGTGAGGGGGCTCGTGGTCGGCCTCGTCCTCGTGCTCGCCGCCTGCGGCCGGTCGGAGCCGCCCTCCTTCACCGAACGCACGCTGGAGAACCAGCTCCGTGTCGCTCGGCTCGACTTTCAGGCCGGCCGCTACGGCCTCGCTGCCGACGGCTTCGCGGTGGCACTCGAGACGGCCTGGAGCCTGGACGAGCCGGCCGCCATCGGTACTGCCGGCAGCGAGTACGCGCTCAGCCTGCTGCGCGACGACCGGCCCGACGAGGCGGCGCGGGCGGCCGCGCGCCTCCTGGCCGACTTCGACCGGCGCGGCGCCGAGCCCCCGGCCATGCTCGACCTCGTCGCCGGTGCGGCGGCGGTGCGCCTCGACGATCCGGCGGCGGCCGAGATCGCGCTCCGCCCGCGAACCGACGACGCCGACGACGCGGTCCGCGAGCGTGCGTGGTATCTCTTGGGGCTCGCGGCGGCGGCGCGGGCCGACGCGGGCGGCTTGGAGCGTGCGGCAGCCCAGCTCGAGGCTGCCATGCGGCCGTTGGCTGCCGCCGACGCGGCCGAGCTGAGGGCGCGGCTCGCTCTGTTGCGTGGGCAGCCGGGCCAGGCGCTGGAGCATCTCGCCGAGCTCCGCGCCGGGCGCCGCGACCTCGACGATCTCGACGGGCTGGGCGAGGCCCTGGCGCTCTCGGGCCGCGCTGCCGAGGCCCTCGGCCAACCCCTGGTCGCCGCAGACTTCTACCTTCGGGCGGCGCGCAACGCGGCGGCGCGGGGCCGGGTCGCCCGGGCGCTCGCCTGGGCCGACGCGGCGCAGCGGCTCGACGCTGGCGGGCTCGGCGACGACGTCGCGCGCCTGCGCCGGGGTCTCGCCTCCGGCTGACGCCCGTGCCGTCCTTTGGTCGAGGGCCGTGGGGGTTCGCCCTGGTGGACGAAGGGTGTAGGTGAGGCCACGGGTGCTGGGGCAAGCGGGACGACATGGCGATCATCATCGACGGCAGAGCGGCGGCGCTCGATCTGCGTGCGACGATCCGGACGGAGGTGGCGGACCTCCGTGCCACGGGCGCGTCGCCGCCGGGCCTGCGCGTGGTAATCGTCGGCGACCATCCGGCGTCGCGCGCCTACGTACGGACCAAGACCCGCGTCGCCGCCGAGATCGGCATCGACGGTGCGTTGGTCGATCTGCCCGCCACGGCGACCACGGCGGACCTGCTGGCGGTGGTGGCGCGGCTCAACGCCGATCCGGCGACCCACGGCATCCTGGTCCAGCTCCCGCTGCCGCCGGCGGTCGACGAGACCGCCATCCTGGAGGCGATCGACCCGCTGAAGGACGTCGACGGCTTCCACCCGATCAATGTCGGCCGCCTCTTCGCCGCGTCCAGGCCACTCGCCGAGGCGCGGCTCGTGCCCTGCACGCCGCTCGGCTGCATGCACTTGTTGCAGCGCGTGCATGGGATGGATGGCCTCGCCGGCGCGCACGCGGTCGTGCTGGGCCGTTCCAACATCGTCGGCAAGCCGATGGCGGCGCTGCTGCTCGGCGCCGACTGCACCGTCACCGTGGCGCATTCGAAGACCTGCGATCTCGACGGTCTCTGCCGTAGCGCCGACGTGTTGGTCGCCGCCGTCGGCCGGCCCCGCTTCGTCCAGGCCGGTTGGGTCAAGCCGGGGGCGACGGTGATCGACGTCGGCATCAACCGCGTCGCGGACGAGGAGGGGCGCGACCTCGTCGGCGACGTCGACTTCGAGGGCGCGCGTGAGGTGGCGGGCGCCATCACCCCGGTGCCGGGCGGCGTCGGACCGATGACCGTCGCCTGCCTGATGCGCAACACCCTCGCCGCCTACCGTCTCCAGGTCGCCGGCCGGTGAAGCCCTATTCGGCGCTGCGGCTCCTTCGCGAGAGCCTGCGGGGCCACCGGGGGTGGGAGCGCGCCTGGCGCGAGCCCGAAGCCAAGCCCGCCTACGACGTGGTGATCGTCGGCGGCGGCGGCCACGGTCTTGCCACCGCGTTCTACCTCGCAGCCGAGCACGGCATCACCGACGTCGCCGTCCTGGAGAAGGGCTGGCTCGGCTCGGGCAATGTCGGCCGCAACACGACCATCATCCGCTCCAACTACCTGCTCGCCCCCTCGATCGCCTTCTACGAGCGGGCGATGCAGCTCTGGGAGGGGCTGGAGCGCACGCTCGACTTCAACGCGATGGTCAGCCAGCGCGGCGTCTTGAACCTCTACCACTCGGACGCGCAGCGCGACGCCTATGCCCGGCGCGGCAACGCCATGCGCATGGCCGGCGTCGATGCCGAGTTGCTGGATCGCGGGGAGGTCCTGGACCTCGTGCCGGCGCTGCGGGACGGCAGTGTCCGCTTTCCCATCCAGGGCGGCCTGTTGCAGCGACGGGGCGGCACCGCGCGCCACGACGCGGTCGCCTGGGGCTATGCGCGGGCGGCGGATGCGCGCGGTGTCGATCTGATCCAGCGCTGCGAGGTGACGGGCATCGACGTCGAGGGCGGGCGAGTGGTCGGCGTGCGCACGACACGCGGCCCGATTCGCGCCCGGAAGGTGGGCCTTGCGGTGGCCGGGCACACGTCGCAGGTGGCGCGCCTCGCCGGCCTGGAGCTGCCGGTCGAGACCCACGTGTTGCAGGCGTTCGTCACCGAGGCGGTGAAACCCTGCCTCGACGTCGTGCTCACCTACGGCGCCGGCCACTTCTACGTCAGCCAGTCGGACAAGGGCGGGCTGGTGTTCGGCGGCGACCTCGACGGCTACAACTCCTACGCCCAGCGCGGCACGCTGCCGACCATGCAGGACGTGGCGACCGCGGGCCTCGCCATGCTGCCGTCCCTGTCGCGGCTGCGGCTGTTGCGGCAGTGGGCGGGCATCATGGACATGAGCTTCGACGGCAGCCCCTTCCTCTGCCGGACCGGCATCGGCGGGCTCTATCTCAACGGCGGCTGGTGCTATGGCGGCTTCAAGGCGACGCCGGCGTCGGGCTGGTGCTTCGCCCACACCATCGCCAAGGACGAGCCGCACCCGCTGAATGCGCCCTTCACCGTCGAGCGCTTCCGCGAGGGCCGGATGATCGACGAAAAGGGCGTCGGCCCCTTTCCCTGGGCGCAATAGGAGGGAGGCCCTTGCACCGCATCCGTTGTCCGTTTTGCGGCGTGCGCGACGAGGCGGAGTTCCTCTACCACGGCGACGCAACGAAGGTGCGGCCGGCCGACGACGCGGGCGAGCCGGCCGTCTTCGACTACGTCCACCGCCGGGCCGATCCGAAGGGCTGGCACGTCGAATGGTGGTACCACGCGCAGGGCTGTCGACGTTTCGTCAAGGTCGTGCGCCACACCGTCACCCACGCCGTCGCCTGGACCGGCACCCCGACCGACGCGCCCGAGGTGCCGGAGTGAACGCCCAGCGGTTCCGGCTGGAGACGGGCGGGCGGATCGACCGCGAGCGGCCGGTCGACTTTCGCTTCGACGGCGCAGGCCATCGGGGCTTCGCGGGCGACACGCTCGCGTCCGCCCTCCTTGCCGAAGGCGTCCACCTCGTCGGCCGTTCGTTCAAGTACCATCGCCCGCGGGGCATCCTTGCGGCCGGCAGCGAGGAACCGAATGCACTGGTGGAGGTGGGCGAGGGTGCCCGCCGCACGCCGAACACGCGGATGACCGAGGTGGAGCTGGAGCCTGGCCTCGTCGCCCGCAGCCAGAACCGCTGGCCCAGCCGCCGCTTCGACCTCCAGGCCGTCAACCAGCTCGCGGCCCCCCTCCTGGTCGCGGGCTTCTACTACAAGACCTTCAAGGCACCGGCCGCCTTCTGGGAACGGGTCTACGAGCCCCTGATCCGCCGCGCCGCCGGCCTTGGCCGGCCGCCGGCAGGCGCCGATCCGGACCGCTACGAACACGCGCACCTTACGACCGACGTGCTGGTCGTCGGCGCCGGTGCCGCCGGGCTGATGGCAGCGACGGCCGCGCGTGCGGCCGGTGCCCGCGTCGTCCTGGTCGACGAACAGCCCTGGCCCGGCGGCGCTCTGCTCGCCGGCGACGATCGGGTCGACGGCGAGCCGGGGGGCGACTGGGCTCGAGCCGTGCTTGCCGAACTGGACGCCCGCGTCCTGATGCGCACGACGGCGTTCGGCGTCTACGAGGACGGCGTCGTCGCGGCCGTCGAGCACTGCGCGGACGGCCCCGTCCGCGAGCGCTTGTGGACGCTTCGCTGCCGCCGCATCGTCGTCGCCGCCGGCGGCCACGAACGCCCGCTCCTGTTCGCCAACAACGACCGGCCGGGCATCATGCTGGCAGGTGCCATGCGCCGCTATCTGCACCAGTTCGCCGTGGTCCCCGGCCGGCGCGCCGTGGTCGCGACCACCGACGACGAGGCCTACCGGACGGCCCTCGACCTCGCGGCCCAAGGCTGCCGCGTGCAGGCCGTCGTGGATGCGCGCTCCGCTGCCGGCCCGCTCGCCGACCGTGCACGGGCGCAGGGCATCGAGGTGTTGACGGACCACCACGTCGTGGCCGCGCGGGGCCGGGCGCGCGTGGTCGCGGTCGATGTCGTGGGGCCTGCGGGCGGGCGCCGCATCCCGTGCGATTGCGTCGCCATGTCGGCGGGCTTCCAGCCGGCGGTGCAGCTGCCGAGCCAAGCCGGCGCGCGGCCCCGTTGGGACGAGGGTCTCCGCGCCTTCGTGGTCGACCCATCCGAGCGGCTACTCGTGGCTGGCGCCGCGCGGGGTGTCCGCGGTCTCGCCGCCTGTGTCGCCGACGGGCTGCGTGCGGGGCTGGAGGCGGCCGGCGGCAACGTCGCGGTGCCGCTGCCCGCAGTCGCGCCCGACGTCGAGCAGGCGCCACCGGGCGCCCTGCCGCTCGGCCCCTTTCCCGGCAAGGCGTTCGTCGACTTCCAGAACGACGTGACCGTGGCCGACCTGGAGCTTGCGGTGCGCGAGGGCTACGGTGCTGCCGAGCATGCCAAGCGCTACACCACCCTCGCCATGGCGACCGATCAGGGCAAGACTTCGGCGGTGAACGGCCTGGAGGTGCTGGCCGCCCTCCAGGGCCGGGCGATGGAAGAAGCCGCACCCACCACCTTCCGTCCGCCCTATACGGGCGTCACGCTGGGCGCGTTGGCCGGACGGGAGACCGGCGCGGCCTACCAGCCGATCCGCCGCACGGCGCTGCACGATTGGCACCTCCGCCACGGTGCCGTGATGGTCGAGGCGGGCCACTGGCTCCGCCCCCGCTACTACGCGACGGCGCCCGGTGCCGACCTCATGACCATGGCCGCCGAGGAGGCGATGGCCGTGCGGAGTGCCGTCGGGCTCTGCGACGTCTCCACCCTAGGCCGCATCGACCTGTTCGGCGCCGACGCCGCGGCCTTTCTCGACCGAATCTACGTCAACCGGATGGCGACGCTACCGGTCGGCCGCGTGCGCTACGGGCTGATGCTGCGGGAGGACGGCTTCGCCTTCGACGACGGTACGGCGGCCCGGCTCCGCGAAGGCCACTTCGTCCTCACCACCACGACGGCCAACGCCCGAGCGGTCCTGCGCCACCTCGACTACCTGCACCAGTGCCGCTGGCCGGAGCTGGACGTGGCCTTCACCTCCGCCACCGAGGCATGGTGCGCCATGGCGCTTGCCGGGCCGCGTGCGCGCGAGGTGCTGGCAACGGTACTGCCGGATCTCGACGTCGCCAATGCGGCCCTGCCGTTCATGGCGCTCGCCGAGAGCTGCATTGCAGGCGTCATGGTGCGGGTCTTCCGCATCAGCTACTCGGGCGAATTGGGCTACGAGCTGACCGTCCCCTGGGGCTATGGCGAGGCGCTGTGGGAGCGCCTGCTCGAGGCCGGTGCGCCGTTCGGCATCCGCCCCTACGGCACCGAGGCGCTCGCCATCCTCCGCATCGAGAAGGGGCACGTCGCCGGCAACGAGCTGGACGGACGCACGACGGCCGCCGACCTCGGCCTCGGGCGTATGGTGAGCCAGGCGAAGCTCGCCGTGGGCCAGGTGCTTGCCCGCCGGCTCGGCCTCGTCGATCCCGAGCGGCCCGCCCTCGTCGGTCTGCGCCCCGTCGACGGCGCGGAGCGCCTGCGTGGCGGCGCGCATCTGGTGGCCGACCGCGCGCGGGCCACCATCGACCGCGACCTCGGCTGGGTCTCCTCGGTGCATTGGAGCCCGCACATGGCCTCGTGGATCGGCCTCGGCTTCGTCGCGGGCGGGCTGGCGCTGCACGACGGCGGGCGACTGTGGGCGGTCTATCCGCTGAAGGGCGAAGCCGTCGAGGTGACGGTCGCCTCGCCCTGCTTCGTCGATCCGGTGGGGGAGCGTCTGCGTGGCTGACTGGCGGCGCCGTTATCCCCTGGACGACGTGCGGCCGCTGCCGGGTAAGGCGCCCCTCAGTCTCACCGTCCGCAACGGCGTCGCTGCCGTGCTGGTCATGGCGCGCGCGGCCGAAGTCGGGGAGCGGCTGGCCGCCGAGGGTGTCGCCGTCTGCCCTTTGGCCCCCGGGCAATGGCTGCTCCTGGCCGACTGGGGTGGCGACGGCGCCTTCGCCGACGCCGTCCGTGCGCGCCTGGGCGACCACGTCCACCTCAGCGAGCAGAGCCACGGCCGTCAGGTGATCCGCGTAGCGGGGCCGGCGACGCTGGAGCTTCTCACCCGTGGCTGCCGGCTCGACCTCGCCGCCGTCCCCGGCTTCGTCGCCCAGTGCCCCATCGCTGGTTTCGCCTGCCTCCTGCGCGTGGTCGACGCCGCGCCGACCGTCGACATCGTCGTCGCCGCCGGCTACGCGCGCGCCTTCTGGCATTGGCTCGCCACCACCGCCGCTCCCTTCGACTACACGGTCGAGATCTGGACGGCGCCGCTCAACCCGCCAGCGCTGCCCTGATCGCCGGCTCGACCGGCCGCGGCGCGACGCCGAGCCGCGCCAGATCGGCGCTGGCGTCGTGGCGGCGGCGGTGGCGGACGAGCCGCACGCCCTCGACGCTGGCCGTGGGGACATGGCCCCGCAGGCGGGCGATCCGCTCCTCCACCGCCGCCGCCGCCAGAGCCACGCGCCAGGGCACCGTCCGCCGCGGCATCCGGCGGCCGGTGTGCCGACCGACGAGCGCCAGAAGCTCCGCCATCTCGAGGTCCGTGCCGGCGACGAGGTGGCGGCCCACCAGCGCTCTCGCGTCGGCCGCGCGCAGATGGGCGAGGGCCACGTCCGCGACATCCACGAGGTTCAGACTGCCGTCGAGATACAACGGCGGCGGCCGGGTCGCGAACAGGCGCAGCATCGCCGTCGGCGGCGTCGGCGTCGGATCGCCGGGGCCGACCGGCACGGTCGGATAGACGAGATGCACCGAAAGCCCGCGCCTGGCGGCCTCCACGACCAGCCGCTCCGCCTCCAGCTTGGCGCGGGTGTAGGGTCCGGCCAGCGCACGCGGTTCCGGTCGCGGATCGTCGCTCGTGATCGGTGCCGCCCCCGGATCGTTCCAGCCCCGCAGCATCGCCGCCGTCGAGGTCACCACCACCCGCCGCACGCCACGAGCTTCCGCCATGGCCAGTACCGCCGCCGTGCCGTCGACGTTGATCCGCCGGTAGCGGCCGACATCCGGCACGCCGAGACGGGTTTCGGCCGCGAGGTGGAAGACGACCTCGACGTCGTCGAAGGCGTGTTCCAGATCGCGCGGCTCCAGGATCGAGCCCCGCACCCAATTTGCGGCTCCGACGGTGGGCGAGGGGTCGAGCACGCGCACCGGCCAGCCCGTCTCGACCAGGAGCCGAACGAGATGACGGCCGACGAAGCCGCCGCCACCGGTGACCAGGGCAAGGCCAGCCATGGCTCAGCGACCCGCAGGGCGACGGACGGAGCACGGGCAACGGTCGGGGGGCTTTTGGCCCCCCGCGCCCCCCGCATAGTCGAGTGC
>JBJHBG010000156.1:0-8187 GCA_050485385.1 Geminicoccaceae bacterium
CCGCGTGGCGCAGATCCGCAGCATGGGCATGGAAGGCCGGGCCGACCGCTACGCCGCGGCCCCGCCGATTGGCGGCGACCGCCGCGTCGTCGCGACGCTGCACCTGGACGACCCGGTTGCCGTCGGCGAGGGTGCCCGGTTCTGCGACGTCGGCCGCACGGTCGAGGTCCGCATCGCCGGCCCCACCGCGCGCATGCTGGAGCGCTGGGGCGAGCAGGTCGAGGCGTGGCTGCGGGATGCCCGCGACGCCGGCTGGGCGGCGGTGGATCGCCGCATCCAACCTGCCGCCGTGCCGGACGTGCCGGGCGAGGACGCGGCGGATCGCGGCTGATGGACGGCCTCGAGGCCCTCGCGCCGCTGGGCTTGGCGCTCGGGCTCTACCTCCTGATCGCGAGCTTGGCGCCGCGCACCAACAGTCTCGCCCGCAAGGCGATGATTCTCCTGGTGGTGGGCCTCTACGGACAATATCTCTGGTGGCGCGTCGGCGGCCTCTGGGCGGCCGGCGGCGACGTCGGCATCTTCGCCTATACCGTCTTCGCGCTCGAAGTCCTGATCTTCTTCGAGACGCTGGTCACGTTCTGGACGGTAGCCACGCCCGCCGACCGCAGTGGCGAGGCCGACCGCTCCGAAGCCTGGGTCGACGCCACGCCGGTGCATCGCCTGCCCCGCGTCGACGTCTTCATTCCGACCTACGACGAGGGTCCGGAGGTGCTGGAGCGGACGGTGGTCGCGGCGAAGGCGCTCGACTACCCGAGGTTCCGCGTCTACGTGCTCGACGACGGGCGACGGGAGTGGGTGCGCGAGCTGTGCGAGCAGCAGGGCGTCACCTGGATCACCCGGCCGGACAACCGGCACGCCAAGGCGGGCAACGTCAACCACGCGCTCGGCGTCACCGACGGCGACCTGATCGCCCTGTTCGACGCCGACTTCTGCCCCAAGCCGCAGCTCCTGCGCCGCACGGTCGGCTTCTTCGCCGCCGACGACCGCATCGCCATCGTCCAGTTGCCGCAGACCTTCTTCAATCCCGATCCGATCCAGCTCAACCTCGGGGTGGCGCGCGTCTGGCCGGACGACCAGCGCGTGTTCTTCGAGCAGATCATGCCGGCGCGCGACGCCCGCGACCTCGCCTTCTGCTGCGGCTCGAACGCCGTCATGCGGCGCGACCGCCTCTTGGCCATCGGCGGCATGCCGACCGAGAGTGTCACCGAGGACATCCTCACCACGCTCGTCCAGCTCCGCCGCGGCTGGATCACCCGCTACCTGAACGAACCGCTGGCGCTGGGCCTCTGCCCGGAGAGCCTCGACGCGTTCCTGGTGCAGCGACGACGCTGGTGCCGGGGCAACCTCCAGTTGGTCTTCTCGCGGGTGGGACCGCTCGGACGCCGGGGGCTTGGTCTCGGCCAGCGGCTCGCCTTCCTTCCGCTCTACTGGGGCGTGGGGCTCCCGACCCGCCTGTTCCTGTCGCTCGTGCCCGGCGCGTTTCTCTGGTTCGGCCTCACCCCCATCCCCGGTGCCGGGGTGCTGGACATCGTGGCGCATCTGCTGCCGCTGGTGGTGGTGTCGCTCCTGGCCTCGAACTGGCTGATGCCGGGCGCCTATCTGCCGATCGTCTCCGCGGCACACCACTTCTATCTCGGGCTTCGGCTGCTGCCGACCGTTGCCAGGACCGCGATCAAGCCGTTCGGCGAGCCCTTCCGTGTGACTCCGAAGGGTCGCAAGACCAAGGCCGGCACCGACGGCTTCGCCGTCCTGGTGGCCATTGCCTTCGCCGCGTTCAATCTCGGCGGTGTCCTGTTGCAGCTCGATCCCGATCGATCGCGCGTCGCCGAACCGATGCTGGCCGACCTCGCCACGTATTGGGCGCTCTGCAACGTGCTGGTGATGCTGGTCGTCTTCACCCTCGCCATCGAGCGGCCCCGGCTGCGCGGCGAGGAACGCTTTCCGGTCGATCTCGAAGCCGAGGTCGCGGTGTTCGGCCGGCCGGAGCCGGTGCGCATCGTGGACCTGTCCCGCCACGGCGCCCGCCTCGTCGGGGTGCCGGCCGACGTCGCGCTGGGCGACCTTCTGCATCTGCGCCCGAATGCTGGCGGCGCCGAGGCGGCCTCGTTCCTTGCCGAGATCTGCCATCTGGCGAACGGCGAGGCCGGCGTGCGGCTCGTCGGCAAGAACGTCGTCGGCGACCACTGGCTGCTTGCGACTCTCGGCCGGATGCGGCGCTTCGCGGGCGACCAGAGCCGCACCGAACCTCGCCAGGCGGTGGACGTGGCGGCAACGGCCGCCTCGGTCGAACGCCGCTTCGACGCCCGCTGCGACGACCTTTCCGTCAGCGGGATGCGCCTGCGGGCGGCAGGCGCCGCGCCCGAACCCGGAGCCCGTCTCGCCATCACGATCGCCGGCGTGCCCCTGCTCGACGGGCGCGTCGTCAACACCGACCACCGCGGCCTCGGCGTCGCCTTCGACGGGCCCGACGGCGAGCGTCGCGAAGCCCTCGTGCGGCTCCTGTTCGGCCGCGACGTGGCGCCGCCGAGCATCCCGCCGCACCAAGGCCCCGAAGTCCTGTGGGCGTTGGCGCGACGCATGTGGGGGCCTGCCGCCGCCTGACCGCGTCGCTCTCAGCCGGCCAGGTCGCGCAACAGCACCCGCGCACGGGCACGAACCGACGGCGCCGGATCGGCGAGCGCGGTCTCCAGGCAAGCCCGCGCTTCGGGGGCGAGCGCCGGAAACCGCACCGCCAGGGCGGCGAGCCCGTCGAGCGCCGCCGCGCGGACGTGCCGGTGCGGATCGGCGGCAAGGCGTTGCAGGCTGGCCGCGGCGGCGGCTGCCGCGTCGGGCGGCGTGCGGAGATTGCGCACGGCGCCGCAGAGGTACAGCCGGACCTGCCAGGCTCCTTCCTGCTCCAGGCGAGCGACGATCGTCCGCCGCTCCGCCGGCAGCAGCGGCAGCCCCCGCTCCAGGAACCTCGCCAGCACCCACGACGCCGCGATGCGCGCGGCCTCGTCGCCCACCTGGAGGAGTACGACCAAACCCGCCAGATCGTCGGCGGTGGGCTCGAACGCAGCTACCACCGGCGCGAGCACCGAAGGGTCGGCGCCGTCGAACGCGGCGATGGCGCGGCTCAGGCGGTCGGGCAAGGGCGAGGCCCCCTCGTGCGGTCAGACCTCTCTCCCATAGGCCCCGACAGCACCACCGGCGAGCCGGCTCGTCCGCTCAGCGCACCACGTAGACCGAGCAGGACGCGTTGAGCACGACGGACGAAGCGTGCGAGCCGAGAACGACGTCGCTCAGCCGCGGGTTGTGCGAGCCCATCACGATCACGTCGGCCTTCACCCGTTCCGCCGCCTTGCAGATCTCGCGATGTTTGGTGCCGGCCTTGAGCTCGCCGGTCACCTCGAGGTCGTCGGGCACCACCGCCTTCATGAACTTGTCGAGTTCGGGCTTGTGGTGTTCCGGCAGCCGCGCGAGGTTCCGCTCGAGCCGCGGCACGACGTAGAGCACGTGCAGCTTGGCCCCGTGATGGCGGGCGAGTTCGATCGCCGTGTCGATCGACTTGCGCCACAACGCAGCCTTGGTCACATCGACCGGCAAGAGAACGGTCTTCACCATGTCGCCTCCCCCCTAACCGGCCGCCTGGGCGCGCGCCTCGCGCAGGATCCGCTTCTCGTCGCGCAGGCCCATGACGATGGCGATGCACATCGCCAGTAGCACGATGGCGAACGGGAAGCCGGTGGCGATCGCCGCCGCCTGCAACGCCGCGAGCCCGCCGCCGAGCAGCAGCGTGATGGCCACCAGCCCCTCGAAGCAGCACCAGAAGATGCGCTGAATCACCGGGGCGTCGGTCTTGCCGCCGGAGGTGATGGTGTCGATCACCAAGGAGCCGCTGTCCGACGAGGTGATGAAGAACACCAGAACGAGCACGATGCCGACGAACGAAACGATGCCGGTCAAGGGCAGGTTCTCGGCCATGAGGAACAAGGCCAGCTCGGGCGTCCAATCGGTGATGGCCTGCTGCACGCCCGTCAGCCCTTGGTCGAAGTACTGCCACATGGCGGTACCGCCGAAGGCGTTCATCCAGAGGATGGAGACACAGGTCGGGATCAGCAGCACGCAGATCAGGAACTCGCGCACCGTCCGGCCGCGCGAGACGCGGGCGATGAACATGCCGACGAACGGCGACCACGAGATCCACCACGCCCAGTAGAACGTGGTCCAGCCGTGCATGAAGTCGACATCGTCGCGGCCGACGAAGTTGCTCAGCGCCGGCAGCGACTGGACGTAGAAGATGGCGCTGTCGAAGGCTCCGGAAAGGATCAGCCAGGTGGGGCCCATGACGACGACGAACAGCAGCAGCAGGAACGCCAGCACCATGTTGATCTCGGACAGGCGCTTCACGCCGGCATCGATACCCGCAACCACCGAGACGAGGGCGACCAGCGTGATGGCGACGATGAGGACGACCCGCGTGGTATCGGTCTGGGCGATACCGAAGAGGTAGCCGAGGCCGGCCGTCGCCTGCTCGGCGCCGAAGCCGAGCGAGGTGGCGAGGCCGAACAGGGTAGCGAACACGGCGAGCGTGTCGATGACGTGGCCTGGCCAGCCCCAAACCCGGTCGCCGAGGAGCGGAAAGAAGGCGGAGCGGATCGTCAGCGGCAGGCCCCGGTTGTAGGCGAAGAAGGCGAGCGCCAAGGCGACGATGGCGTAGATGGCCCAAGGGTGCAGGCCCCAGTGGAACACGGTGGCGGCCATGCCGATGGCGCGGGCCGCCGCCTCGTCGGCCGGATCGATGCCGAGTGGTGGATAGAGGGCGTGGTACATCGGCTCGAGGACGCCGAAGAACATCAGACCGATGCCCATACCGGCGGCGAACAGCATCGCGAACCAGCCGAGATACGAGAAGTCGGGCTCGGCCCCCTCACCGCCCAGGCGAATGCTGCCGAAGGGCGAGACGATGAGGGCGAGGCACACCACCACGAAAATGTTGGCGGCACTCATGAACAGCCAGTCGAGCTGATTGGTCAGCCACGGCCGCAGCCAGCCGAAGAGTTCGCTCGCGTGCGCCTGGAAAACCAGCGCATAGGCGACGAAAGCGACGATGACGAGGCTGGAGACGACGAAAACAGGGTTGTGGATGTCCAAACCGAAAGGCTGGATGTTGTCCTGGCCGACCTCGTAATCGGTCTCGGCAGGAAAATCGACGTCGGGTTCGCTCAACCGGATCACTCCAGGTTCGAGGGTAGATGGGCGCACGACGCGGGTGCGCGAGGCTCTGAGCGAGCGGGGCGGGCGGACCGCCGACTTGGTTACCGCCATGACATACCAAAAAGCGCGAGGGCGCAACCCGCGGACCGGATCGATCCGCCGGCCCATGCGTTGGTCTCCGATGGTCCGGCCGCGGGGGCGGGGCCAAATCCCGGAGGTCCACGATGAGCGACCAGCCGATCAACCCGGCCGAGCAGTTCCGTCAGCTGGCCAGCGACGGCGAGCGCATCGCCGAAGCCCTGCATCAGAACGGCGCGCCGAACCAGGCCCAGGTGGTGGCCGCATTGGCGCACATCGTCCGCCAAGTGGCGGATCAGCTCGACACACCGTCCGATGGCGCCGCCTGATCGCAGGTCCAACTTTGGGGGGTGGACCAATCGGCCCTTGTGCCGGAGGCGGCGTCGGCGGATACTCCGCCGGTGAATCCTCTGCGAACGGCGACGGTCTGACCCTTCGGGGCCTGGGACGGTACGCTTCCAGGTACGATTCGATCCGTCCGGCAAGGTGCCGCGGCGACAACACTGAAAGGGACGACCCGTATGCCCATCGGTACGGTCAAGTGGTTCAACGCTACCAAAGGTTACGGCTTCATCCAGCCCGAGGGCGGTGGCGCCGACGTTTTCGTGCACATCTCGGCGGTCGAGCGCGCCGGCATGGACGGCCTGCGCGACGGCCAGAAGGTCAGCTTCGAGGAGAAGCGCGACCCGAAGCGCGGCAAGACGTCGGCCGAGAACCTGAAGGCCGTCTGAGCCGACCGCCCCAGGGCGTTCGCAACGACGATCGTAGGGCGCGTCGCGGCTTCGCGGCGCGCCCTTCGTTGTTTGCGCGACCGCCGCTCAGTCGCGCCGACAGAAGAAAAGCGCCACATAGGGTGGTGTCGTCGGCAAGGGCTGCGCACCGCCGGTACGGTCGGTCACTTCGCGACCCGTGCGCGCGGCGACTGCCACCTGCTGACCGCTGCCGAGCCGTGGCGCAAAACTGGACGTCGAGCGCTCCTCGCCCGGCAGTCGGGTGAACGCGAACGGTAGTGTGTGACCGTGCGGCGGTAGCTCCGCCTCGGTCAACCGGTGCCGCTCGTTACCGCCGACGTCGCGGTAGCCCCGAAAGTCACGGCCCTCGACGACACCCACCGCCACCGGGAACCGGGCCGCGAAGATCTCGGGCTCGGCGAGCGCCACGTCGGTCCAACCGGCGGGACAGCCCTGTCCCCGATCCACCATCAAAACCGAACCCACCGGCGGCTGCATCGCCGCCGCCTCGGCCAACTCGGCTTCCAGCCGCTCGATTTCGATCTCGGCGTCGGTCAACCGCGTGGCCATGCGGCGGTAGTCCGCACAGAACGCGCCCGCCAAGGCCGGATCGAGGCTCGACGCCTCGGCCAGCCCCTCGATCAGCGCGCCGACGGTGCCGAGTTCCGCGCACGACTGCGCCGCCGCCTGCCCGGCACCCGCGGCGACGGCCGCCGCCAACACCAACGCCGAACCCATCCGCCGCATCGACCATCCTCCCAGGTTGCGCACGCCACACGCTAACCCGCTTCGCCCGCCGGGAGTAGGCGTTACGAGCGCCGAACCGCGTGCCGCGCGCGATGTCTGCGGCCGGAGCGCACGGCTAGACCGAACGGACCCGCGCCGCCACCGCCTCGCCCTGCGCCCCGCCCTCGCGCTGCAAACCCTCGACCACGCCGGCACGATCGGCGGCGTTGCGGTTCTGGCTCATCTTGCTCTTGCCCTGGAGCCGCGTGATCGCCATCCGCACGCCGACGATGCCGCGAAGCTGGGCGGCAACGAAGGGCTCGGGCGCGTCGGCGACCGCCCAGGGCTTGGCCATCGCGGCCTCGTGGAGTGCCGTCAGGCGCGTCACCACCGCGTGCAGCCGCTCGGGCTCGTGGAAGAACTCCACCGTCCCGTAGGCATGCACGGCGGCATAGTTCCAGGTCGGCACCACCTTGCCGTGCTCCTGCTTGGACGGATACCAGCCGGCCGAGACATAGGCGTCGGGGCCGGCGAAGATCGCCAGGGCGTCGCCCTGCGGTGCGAGCCGCCACTGCGGGTTGGCCTTGGCCACATGGCCGTAGAGCGTGCCCTCCGCACCCTCGTCCGGCGCCAGGAACAGGGGCAAGGGCGTGCCGATCAGGCCCTCGTCGGTAGCGGTGACGAGCGTCGCCAGGCCAACCGACCGGATGGCCGCGTGGATCGAATCTCGATCGTCCTCGCGAAAGGCTGGGGGCACGTACATCGTTTCGCACTTCGCAGCGGCGGGTTGGCGACCAGCACCTAGCGCATCGCGCTCCACTCCTAAAGCCCGCAACGCCACCCAGAGGATGCAGGAGACAACACCCGCGGTGGCGGCGGCCTGCCGCGGCCCGGGGGTTGCAGGGGCCAAAAGCCCCCTGCCCCTCGTTCCCGTCACCTCACCAGAGCGTGTAGCCGCCGTCGATGACGATGGCGGCCCCGGTGACGAAGCGGGCGGCGTCGCTGGCGAGGTAGACGGCCAGCGGCCCCAGGTCCTCGGGCTCGCCGAACCGGCCCATCGGCGTGCGCTCCAGGATCCCCTCGATGACCTCCGGCTTCTCCTTCGCCCAGCGCTGGTTGGGTGCCGTCATGAAGACGCCGGGGCAGATGGCGTTGACGGTGATGCCGTGGGGCGCCCAGTCGGCGGCGACGGCGCGGGTGAACTGGACCACCGCAGCCTTCGCC
Source organism: Geminicoccaceae bacterium (assembly GCA_050485385.1). Classification (GTDB taxonomy): domain Bacteria; phylum Pseudomonadota; class Alphaproteobacteria; order Geminicoccales; family Geminicoccaceae; genus RECO01. The sequence continues at coordinate 7,956 of JBJHBG010000156.1, forward strand.
GCCTCGTAGTGCCGGCCCTCGACGTTGCGGCCGGCGACCATGGCGTTGATCGAGGCGACGTTGACGATACGCCCGCCCCGCCCGCGTTCCAACATGGCGCCGCCGACGACCTTGGTGCAGGCGAAGGTGCTGGTGAGGTTGAGGTCGATCAGCGCCTGCCAGCGCTCCAGCGGCATCGCGTGGGTGGGGGTCGGCTCGCGCCGGCCGCCGACATTGTTGATCAGGATGTCGA
>JBJHBG010000157.1:0-8034 GCA_050485385.1 Geminicoccaceae bacterium
CCGACGACGCGGGCCTCGTGGTCGCCGCCGACCTTCATGAACGCGAACTCATCGAGCGCCACCTGGACCTCTGATCGCGGAAGCCGGTCGCTGACCCAAAGGCGAAATCAGGTCGCCCTATGCGGTGAGCCTGTTGATTCATCGGTAACGGCCGCCCCCGGGGTCTCGAACGAAACAGTCGTGTCCGACAGCGAATCATCGGGTCCGTCGTTCTGCCATTGCAATCCGGTGCCGGTGGCGCAGGTGGTGGGGCCGGCGATCGAGATGGATTGCTCAACGGGGAGCCTTCGGCTGGCCATCGCTCCAACCTCGCGCGCACGGGCACGCAGGCGTTGGGCTGGTCGTGGCACCCGTGACCTCAGCACGCCAGCATTCGCGCAGCCAAGCCATCCTAAACCCCTTGCCTGGATCCATCTTGGGTCTGTCCGCACCGAGCCGATCATGCATGCTGTCAGCGAACACCATGCCGCTGACGTTGGTCGCAGGCTCGCCGACCGTCGCGCGATGGGGGGTGCCTTCGCGGTCTGCCTTCGACGGTGCGTGGCGGGTCGCGGTGGGCGACGACGGCCAAGGAGCTCGAAGACGATGAATATCGATCGCGCCGGGCACTGGGACGAGGTCTACCGGAGCCGACACGAGACCGACGTGAGCTGGTACGAGCCTGCGCCCGACCTTGCTCTCGGCTTCGTGGCTCGGATGGGCTTGGCGCCGGACGATCCGATCGTCGACGTCGGTACCGGGCTGTCGCGGTTGCCCGACCGCCTGCTGGCCTTCGGCTACGCCGACGTCACGCTGCTCGACGTCTCGGCCGAGGCCATCGCTCGAGGCAACGAGAGGCGGCGAGGGGCCGGTCTCGGTCCGGCCGAAGGTCTACCCGCCGTCGTTGGTGACGTCACCGCATGGCGACCGCAGCCACGCTATCGGCTCTGGCACGATCGCGCCGTGCTGCATTTCCTCGTGGGCGACGCGGAGCGCACGGCCTACCGCCGTGTGCTGGAGGCCGCGGTGCTTCCCGGCGGCAACGCGCTGATCGCCACCTTCGCACCGGACGGGCCGGAGCGCTGCAGCGGCCTTCCGGTGCTTCGCTACGGCGCCGAGGAGCTGGGCACCTTCCTCCGGCCCACCTTCATGTTCGTCGATAGCCGGACGTTCGACCACGTGACACCCGGCGGCGCCGTGCAGCGGTTTCACGTCGGCTGGCTCCAGCGCCGGGCCGAGGGCGCAGCGCGATGAACTCCGCCTCGACGCGCAGGGGCTTGGCGGCCGTGGGCGTGCCGATCGCCGCGATCGTCGTCGCCATCGCCCTCCTGGTCGGCGGGAACGGCACGCCCGCGGTCGATCGCGCCGATCCGAGCGATCCGACCCAGGTGGCGCTCGGCGAGGCGGTCTACCGGGTGCATTGCGCCGCGTGTCACGGCGACGAGCTCGAAGGCGAGCCGGACTGGCGACGCCGCGGTCCGGACGGCCGCCTGCCGGCGCCGCCGCACGACGAGACGGGTCACACCTGGCACCACGCGGACGAGGTGCTGTTCCGCATCACCAAGGACGGTGTCGCCGCGGTCGTCCCGGGCTACGAGAGCAACATGCCGGCCTTCGGCGACGTCCTGTCGGACGACGAGATCTGGGCGGTCCTCGCGTTCATCAAGAGCCGTTGGCCCGAGCCCGTCCGGGAGCAGCAGGCCGAGATCGATCGGCGCACGCGCGAGGCGCGCTGACGGGTTCGGTCATCGCGCCCTCGCGCAGCAGCGGGATGACCCGATCGTCAGGTGCTGCGCTGTCCCGGATCGCCGTCGCCGGAGGCGGGGCGCCCGCGGACACGAGCGTTGCGCCGTCGCCGCTGCGCATTCTGGCATCCGCAGTCGCGAGTCATGCTTCCCGCCGCTGCAAGGCGCGGCCGCGCATCAGGCCCGTGGTGGCAACCTACACCAGCGAGAAGGAGATAAGCCGATCGCTTCTCCAGGGCCTTTCGATCGCCTGGTTGCAGCGATTCGAGCGCACGGAGAAGATGTTCCGCAACATCCGTGCGGCCAAACGCCAAAGCGTTCTGAAAGGCGCCCACGATCTTTCTGCCAAGAATTCGGTCGTCGGGCATGACTGCCTCCACCGTGACGAGCAAAAGAGTGGCGAGCAACAGGATCGTCGGGCTTGCCACCGGTGGAAGGTCAAGGGGCTTCGGCGAGATCCCGCAGCCGGGTCGTCCCGTGGCGGGATAGGCATTCTGCTCGAACTCGCGCGCGCGGCTCAAAACACCCGGGTACGCACGGCGGCGGTGCGCAGGCAGCGCCGCGCTGACGGGGACCGGCCCGCGACCGGCCCCGCGGGTCTTCGGCTACGAACGGCCGCCCGGCTGGCGCAGGTACTTCACCAAGGCCGCGATCGCCAGGATCAGCAGGACCAGGACCAGCAACCACCCCAGCATGCCGAGGCCGTGCATCCAGGCCATCCAGCCGGGGGCGTCGGCTCCATGCATCATCACGCTCTTCCCGCCATGAAGGTTCCGCGGATCTGCCTCACTCGGCGTTCTCCTCCAGCCACTGCTGCAGGAACGCGATCTCGCTCTCCTGGGCGGCGATGATCGCCTCGGCCAGGGCCCGGATCTCGGGATCCTCGCCATGCTCGAGAACGATCCGGGCCATGTCGATGGCGCCCTGGTGGTGCGGGATCATGCCACGGGCGAAGTCAACGTCGGCGTTGCCGGTGAAGTCGATCGTCATGCCCTCGTGCATCCGCATGTTGGCCTCCATATAGGCCCGCGTCGAGGCTGTGAGGTCGCCGGTCATCGCCCCGTGGTCGCCGTGCGGCATCGCGCCATGCTGCATCTGGGCGTGCGATCCGACCATCGACGTGACCGCCCACGCCCCGACACCCAACACGGCGACCACGGCCACCAAACTCCACGTCCGCTTCATCGCTTCGTTCCTTTCCTGTTGCGCCTGCTGCGTCAGTCCACGGTCCGCACGACGAATCCGGCGGCACCGATCGCCTGGACGATCCGCACCCGATCGGCCGCATCCGCCACGGCCACGCGCCCGGCGGGCCGGTCGATCGTCACCGTGCTGTCCGGTGCCACGCTGCGCACCGCGGCGGTCACCGCTTGCTCGCAATGGCCGCAGGTCATGCCGTCCACCCGAAGCTCGATCATGGCCGTTCCTCGTCCACGTGAATGCTCGTGCGACCGCGTCTGGGGCTTCCAGTGCTGGGAAGGTCAAGCGATATCGTGCCCGTATCGGGCACTTCGAGCCGCGCGAACGGCGCGCTTGACCTTCCAGCGCTGGGAAGGACTACGCCTCACCCGTCCTCGGGCTCACGATCGCTCCAAGGTGTTCCCGACCAGCGGAGGGAGAGGACGATGCGTCATCCCCGCGGTCACGTGCGCGTGACCAACAGCAGCCACCACGATGAGGCGGGCAGCCTCCACCGCGCCGAGCGCGAACGAGCAGGCGTGCACGATCCGGCCCCACTTCTGGCGCCGCTGCGCGAAGGATGTCCGCCGGCACCGGGCGGCCACGCGCTCGATGCCCGCGCGTGGAAGGAGCCTCGCCATGACTGACCGCACAGCCACCAGGGACCATCCTGGCCAGCCCCCTGCCGTGTCACGCCGGGCCACGCTGCTCGTGCCGGGCATGGGCAGCGACCACTGCGCCGGCATCGTCGCGAACTCGCTTCAGCGCATCGCCGGCGTGGCGGACGTGCGGACCAACGTCGCCAATCATCGCGTGGCCGTGGCGTTCGATCCCGAGCGGATCGATCTCGATGGCCTCAAGTCGGCCGTCGAGCGCGCCGGCTACGACGTTGCGCGGGCGGAGAGCGACGACGCCGAAGCAGCGAAGGTCGTGCGCCTGACCGTGCCTGGTATGGGGAGCGACCACTGCGCCGGGCTGGTGTCGGGCTCGATCCGGCGGCTTCCAGGTATCGCCGACGTTCTGACCAACATCGGCAATCATCGGGTCACCGTGCGGTTCGATGCCGACGGCACCGACGCCGCTGCCATCAGGGCGGCGGTCGAGCGCGCGGGCTACGACGTGGCCGCAATCGAGGAAGGCCGAAGCCATCGTGCGTCCAGCACGGACGACGACGTCGAGGAGCGCTACCTCCAGACCGCCTGGCAGCGGCTCTGGATCGCCGCGGTGCCGACGACCCTGATCATGTCGATCATGGGCCCGCACATGTTCTGGCAACCGATCCCGGGCTATCTGGCGATCGTCGCCGTTCTCGCCTTCCCCGTCGTGTTTCTCTACGGCGGCTTCGCGACGCATCGCTCGGCTTGGCGCTCGCTCACCAACCGCACGGCCAACATGGACGTGCTGATCTCGCTGGGCAGCCTGCCGCCCTACCTGATCGGCCTGATCGGTTTCGTCTATCCGATGACGTCGTTCATCGAGATGGCGGCCACCATCATGACCTTCCATCTGCTGGGCCGCTATCTGGAGACCCGGGCCAAGGGCCGCGCCAGTCAGGCGATCAAGCGGCTGATCACCATGGGCGCCAAGACGGCCTCGGTGCTGCGCGACGGCCAGGAGGTCGACGTGCCCGTGGCCGAACTCCAGGCCGGCGACGTGATGGTGGTGCGCCCCGGTGCCAAGGTGCCGACCGACGGCGAGATCGTCGAGGGCCACAGCCACCTCGACGAGTCCATCGCCACCGGCGAATCGGTGCCCGTGGAGAAGAGACCGGGCGACGCCGTCATCGGTGCGACCATCAACAAGGAGGGGCTGCTGAAGGTGCGGGCCACCAAAGTCGGCGCCGACACGTTCCTGTCGCAGGTCATTCGCCTCGTCGAAGAGGCACAAGGCTCCAAGGTCCCCATTCAGGAGTTCGCGGACCGGATCACCGGCTACTTCGTCCCCGCCGTGATCCTGATCAGCTTCGCGAGCTTCGTCGTCTGGCTCGTCTTCGGCGAAAGCCTGCGCCCGATCCTCGACTGGGGCGCGACGTTCCTGCCCTGGGTCGATCCCGGCCAGACGCCGCTGCTGGCCGGTATCCTGGCCGCCGTCGCGGTCCTCGTCATCGCCTGCCCGTGCGCCCTTGGGCTCGCCACGCCGACGGCGATCATGGTGGGCAGCGGGCTCGGCGCCGAGCGCGGGGTGCTGATCCGCTCCGGCGAAGCCATCCAGACCCTCAAGGACATCAAGGCCGTCGTTCTGGACAAGACCGGCACCATCACCAAGGGCAAGCCGTCGCTCACCGATGTCTCGGCCATGGAGGGATTCGACGAGGCGGAAGTCTTGCGGGCGGCAGCGTCCGTCGAAGGCGGGTCGGAGCACCCCCTCGGGCAGGCGATCGTCGCGGGCGCGCGTGAACGCGGGCTCGATGTCCCAGACGTCGCCGCGTTCCAGGCGGTCACCGCCCGCGGCGTCGAAGGTAAAGTCGACGGCCGCCATGTCCGGGTCGGCAGCCGGCGGCTGCTGGACGAGGCCGGTATCGAACTCGGCGACCTCGACGAGCGGTTGGTCGAACTCGAAACCGCCGGCAAGACGGCCATGTTGGTCGCCATCGACGATCGCGCCGCGGGCTTGGTCGCCGTCGCCGACACCATCAAGGACGAGTCCAAGGCCGCCGTCGCAGCACTGCACGACCTCGGTATCCACGTCGTCATGGTCACCGGCGACAACGAGCCCGTGGCCCGGCACGTTGCCGCCCAGGTCGGCATCGACGAGGTTCAGGCAGGCGTGCTGCCCGAGGGCAAGGTGGCAGCGATCCGCGAGCTTCAGTCGCGTTATGGCAACCGGGTGGCGATGATCGGCGACGGCATCAACGATGCGCCGGCCTTGAAGCAGGCCAATGTCGGCATCGCGATCGGTGCCGGGGCCGACGTCGCCATCGAGGCGGCCGACGTGACGCTGGTGCGGGGCGAACTGTCGAAGGCGGTCGAGGCCATCCGCCTGTCCAAGGCGACGTTCGCCAAGATCGTCCAGAACCTGTTCTGGGCTTGGTTCTACAACGTGGCCGCGATCCCGATCGCCGCCGTCGGCCTCTTGCACCCCATGATCGGCGTCGTCGCCATGACCGCGAGTTCGCTTTCGGTCATCGGCAACTCGCTGCTGTTGAAGCGTGTGAAGCTGGAGGTTCGTTGAGATGAACACGTACGATGACGGGCGTCGGGGCGGCGATGGCGGGCCCGTGCGGCGGTTCTGGAACGGTCCGGTCGGGTTGGCGGTCAGCGTGCTGCTCGCGATCGTCGGCGTCTGGCTCTGGATCGAGCATCGCGCCCACATCCTCGCAGCGCTGCCGCTCCTGCTGCCGCTAGCGGCCTGCCTCCTCATGCACCTCTTCATGCATCGGGGCCACGGAGGACACGATGAACGATGACGACCGTCGTTCCCGCTTAGCGTGGCGGCAGCGCCGCCGCGCCTGGGCGGCTCGTGCGCACGCGGAACGCCAGGACCACGCGGTCGCGAGGCCGATCAGTCCAAACGAGGAGCAGAAGTCATGAAGACCAGCGAAACCCTCTCCATCCTGTTCGCCAGCCTGTTGTTCGTCGGCACGGCGACGGCCGTCGTCGCCCAGACCGACTCCCAGGATCACGACGCGCACCATCCGCCGGAGACCCAAGCCGCCCCGGCCGCGCCGACGGCCGACGCGCCGGCGTCCGCGGCCATGCGGGACGGCATGCCCGGCATGGGCATGATGCCGCCCGAAATGATGCAGATGATGCAGCGCATGATGGGGCAGGAGGGCATGGCCGGCATGATGCGCGGCAGGCAGGGCCGAGCCATGCCCGAGGGCGGTATGGGCCCCGGCATGATGGGCGGGATGCCGCTGGGCGACGGCATGATGGCCTGCCCGATGATGCCGGCGGCAGGGGAGCGCCCGATGGGCGCGATGATGGGCGGCGCCGCCATGCTCTACGGGCTCGGCACCGCCGCACAGGAGGAGATGACCGCCGAGCGGGTCCGCGTCCTCTTGGAGGAGCGGATCGCCTGGCACGGTAATCCGCGGCTGGAGGTGGGCGAGATCGCCGAGGCCGACGACGGCAGCATCGTCGCCGAGATCGTCACGGTCGACGGCTCCCTCGTGCAGAGGCTCGCCTTCAACCGCTACCCCGGCCTCGTCCGCATGCTGGCCGAGTAGGGCGCCGTCCGATGTCCGCCCGTGCGGCCTGGGCCGTCCTGGCCTGTCTGGCCATGGTCGTGGCCGTGGTGGCGGTCGCCACCCTCTGGGTCACCGAGGCGGAGGCGCCGGTGCTCGGCGCCTCCGAACCGCTACCCTTCACGGGGGCGGCCGGCAATCTCCCGGTCGAGGGCAACCTCACCCTTTTGCCCGACGGCCAGCTGCGGGTCGACGTCCGCTTCGAGGGGGCCGACGACGCACTGCCCGGCATCCTCATGACCATGCCGGAGCACGCCATGGCCCCCGTCGTTCCCGCGGCATCACCGGTCGCCGCCGACCGCGCCGTCGCCACGACCCATCTCCCGATGGGAGGTCTCTGGGAACTCCGCCTCGACCTGCCCCGAGGCCAGGTCGTCGTGTCGTTCCGCATCGCCGATTGAGGCTGCGCCGCCACCCATCCGCAAAGCCCGGATGCCCAGGCCTGCGACGCCGGCTCGAGCGTCAACAGCGGCCTTACCGATGCCCCGCGATCAACGTCTCTTGTTGGCGAGAAGCACCACAAGTCCCGCCATGCAGCAGCGACGATGACGATGCTGTTGCGGCTGGTCGGGTAAGTGCTGATTGGGGACGAAGCCGTCGCCGACGCTCCGTCGGCTATCTGCAGATTTGAGACCGGCTCGGCGCGGTGGTCATTTCTGCTTCAGGCCGATTCCGCCTTTGCCGATGGGTTTTCCCTTCGGCTCCTCTCCCCGCGACACGCGTTTCCCGGGTGGCCGGGGGCGCGTCGCTCGGGCTCCGGAAGGCTGGCTTTGCCAGCATTTTGGGGGTGTAGGGGATCTGTATGGACCGGGGAGATGGGTAACGTCTGTGCGGGGAGATGGGTGACACTTCCGGCGTGTGATGGTCGGGAGGGTCTCGATGCCTTGGCAGGCGGTGGACGAGGTGGGGTTGCGGCGGGACCTGGTGACGCTGGCGGGCTTCGAA
>JBJHBG010000158.1:0-7931 GCA_050485385.1 Geminicoccaceae bacterium
CGCGCCGACCGCCACCAGGGCGACACGCAACCGGTCGAGATCGGCCAGCAACGCCGCCGCGTCCACATACGCCCCGTCGCTCCCCTCGCCGTCCGGCAGCGACGCGACCATCAGGTTCACGGCCTGACGATAAGGCTCCTCGCGGTTGCGCGCCAGTGCCGCGGCCCCCGCCGCGCCGAGGGTCGCGGCCCTCGCCTCCAGCCACGCGCGCAGATCCTCCGGCGCCGCCTGGAGACGGTCGGCGAGGCTGAGTTTCGCCGCGAGGTCGGCCAGGGCGTCACGGAGCAGGGCCAGCGCCTCGCGACGGAACAGCGCCAGCGTCTCCGCCGTCACTTCGGCGGTCACGAACGGATGGCCGTCGCGGTCGCCGCCGACCCAGCAACCGAAGCCCAGCCGTGGCCGCCGATCCGCATCGGCAAGCAGCCCGGCATCGAGGCCGGCGCGTCGCCACGCCCCGACCAGCCGGCCTTCGACCCAGGGCATGGCGGCCGGGAAGACCTCGCGCAGATAGTGCAGCACGTTGCGGCGCTCGTCGGCGACCGAAGGCTTCTCCAGGTAGATCTCGCCCGTGCGCCAGAGCCGCTCCAGACAGGCCTGCACCGCCGCCTGGAGGGCCGCCCGCTCCGATGCGGTCCACATGCGGTTCTCGAGTTCGACGATCAGCCGGTAGAGACCACGGTGGTGGTGGAGGACGGTCTGCCGCTTGGCCTCGGTCGGGTGCGCGGTCAACACCGGTTCGACGCGGACCTCGGCCAAGGCGTCGGCGATGGCTGCCGCGCTCCAGCCGGCGGCCAGGAGCCGGGCGAGGTGCTGGTCCCAGGCCCCGGCGTCGTCGGCGAGCCGGCCCGCCGCCTCCGCCTCGCGGCGGGCTTGCGCCGTCGTGTTCTCTTCCGCCTGGTGCAGCAGTTGGAAGGCGATCGAACAGGCCTGCACCGCGCGGCCGGAGCGGATCGGTGCGGCCTGCGCGGGGCCGCCGCCCCGCAGCTCCGGCCACGGCAACGCCGCCGCGACCTCGGTCTCGCCCAACTCGACCAGCACGTCGTGGAACGCGCCCAGCAGCAGTGCGAGCGTCGTCTCCAGCTTGGCGTGGATATCGCGCACCACCGTCGCCTTGCTCCCTCGTCCGCAACGTCCAGGTTGCAGCCTAACCGGAGCGTGCCGCCGACTGAACCGGGATGGCCGTCGCACTTGCCCTTGGCGTCGTTGCAGCGTACGGGCGAAACGGACATTTCGGGCCGACGCAGCGCGGAGGATCGGCGTTGAAGCTGGCATCATTGCCGGGGCGAGGGCGGGACGGGCGGCTGGTGGTCGTGTCCGACGACCTGACACTATGCACACCCGCGGCCGCCGTCGCCGACACGTTGCAACAGGCGCTGGAGCGCTGGGACCGAGCGTCCGTGGTCCTGCAACGGCTGGCGGATCAACTGGCGAGCGAGGAAGCGGTGGAGGCGACCGCGTTCGCCATCGACCGTTGCCTCGCGCCGCTGCCGCGCGCGTATCAGTTCCTCGACGGCAGCGCCTACGTAAAGCACGAAAATCTGGTCCGCTCGCTGCGCGGCAGCGACCAGTTGCCGCCGGGCTTCCACGACGTGCCGTTGATGTATCAGGGCGTTTCCGACAGCTTCCTCGCCCCCACCGCGCCCATCCGCGTGGCCGACCCGGCGATGGGGGCCGATTTCGAGAGCGAGCTCGCCGTCATCGTCGACGACGTGCCGCAGGGCATCGACCGCGACGATGCCCTCGAGCACATCAAGCTCGTCGTCCTGCTGAACGACGTCTCCCTCCGCAACGTGATGGTGGACGAACTCGCCCGTGGCTTCGGGTTCGTCCTGTCGAAACCGCACTCGTCCCTCTCGCCACTGGCCGTGACGCCGGCGACGCTGGGCGAGGCGTGGCGTGACGGCAAGCTGCACGGCCGCCTCGTCAGCCGGCTCAACGGTCAGATCGTCGGCCAGCCGGACCCGGCGGCGGACATGCGCTTCGACTTCGGCGACCTGATCGCCTACGCGGCGCGCACGCGGCCCCTGGCGGCCGGCACGCTGGTCGGCGGCGGCATCGTCGAGAACCAGAACCCCAATGCCGGCTATTCTTCGCTGGGCCGAAAGCGTAAGGCCGAGATCCACGCCAGCGGCGAGAGCGCCACGCGCTTCCTCCTGCCGGGCGACAAGGTCGAGATCGAGTTCTTCGACGACGCCGGCAACAGCCCGTTCGGCAAGATCGCGCAGGTGGTGGAGATCGGAACCGCGAAGGCCGCTTGAGTGGCAGCGTGCAGGGTCGTTCGGCTCCCGCCAAGCGGCGCTTCGGGGCGTCTCGGTCCCCTCTAGTCCTCGACGGGCTCGCCGAGGGTATGCATCAGCCGGTTGGCCCAGCCGAAGAGCGCGGACGAGAGCACGAGGTCGAGCATCTCTTCCGGCGTGAGCCCGGCGGCCTCCAGCGCCGCGACGTCCACCGTGCCGGCGGCGGGCGGGCAGGCGGAGAGCTTGGTCGCGAAGCCGAGGATGGCCGCCTCGCGCGCCGGTAGCTCGGCCGCCGCGCCGTCGGCGAACACCCGCTGCATCGGCTCTTCCGTGCGGGTGAGCTGGTTGTAGCGGCTGGCGTGGACGGCTGCACAGTAGATGCAACGGTTGACGATCGAGGCCCCGACGGCGCCGATCTCGCGCTCGGCGCGGGAGAGCCCGCCCCGGTCGTACATGATGGCGTTGAACAAAGGCGTGCGGGCGGCGAGCGATTCCGGATCGTGCGCCAGGACCAGCACGTAGTCGGACACCTTGGTGTTCGACGGCGTGACCTTCAGCGCCTCGAGCTGCTCGTCGGTTGCAGCGTCCAGACCGATGGGCCGGACATGGGGGCGCCAGACCGGCACCTCGACGGTGAAGTCCTCGATGCGGCGGCTCATGCGCCAGCTCCGTGTTTGGCCAGAAGCCTGAGGCCGGCGACCAGCCGCGCCTCGTACGCGACGAAGGCGACGAGCTGCGACAGGCGCACGATGTCGGCCTCGGCGATGCCGGCAGCCGTCAGCTTGGCCACGTCGTCGGGTGTCGCGTCCTTCGGCCGGGTGGCGACGAGGTCGGCATGGCGCACGAGCGCTGCGAGCCGGGGCTCGCTCGGCCCGGAGGCCGGATCGGCGACGGTCGCGTCCGCCGCGCCCAGGCCGGCATAGGCCGCGGCGAGTGCGGCATCTCCATTCTGCCGGGCCATGCGCACGGCGAGGCCGAGCCGAAGCGCGTGCGACAGGCCGCCGGGCTCGGCCGGCACCAGTACCGAGCGGCGGCTCTTCGCCGTCATCGCCAGCACGTCCTTGCGCAGTTCGAGTGCCGCTCGGAGGTGCCCCGCCTCAGCGGCGCCTGCCACCTGCGCCGGCAACCCCGGATCGTCGACGTCCACGTCTCGTCCTCCTAGTCCGCGGGCGTCCACTCGTCGCCCAAGAGTTCCGGCTTGGCGTAGTCGACCAGCCCTTGCCAGTGCCGCTCGACGTCGGCCCGGTAGAGATCGGCGGCGAGGCTCTGGGTGAGCAGCCGCGCGCCGTCGCTGATCGCCGGGATGTCGCCGCTGACCTTGCCGAGGCTGATGGTGGCGCCGTAGTTGAAGCAGTGCACGTCCTGGAGCCACGGCAAGGTGCCCGGCTCGCGCGCCTGAAAGGCGAAGGTGCCGCTGAGATAGGGGAAGGTTCCCATATCCGCGTGCGCCTCGGCGGGCGGCGGGGTGTAGCGGTCGCGCCAGAGCGCGATGCGGTCGGCGACGTGGGCCAACTCCGGCCGCGCGTCCGGCTCGACGGTGAAGCCCGTGCCGAGGATGACGAAGTCGGTCTCGAAGCGGCGGCCGCGGGCCGTGTCGATCACGATGCCACCCTCGCCCCGCTGCATCGCCTCGATACCGCAGTCGAAATGGAAGAAGGCGTTGGCGTGCCGGCTGACCCGCAAGGTCGAGCCGCGCGGCGCCGGGGTCTGTGTGGCGAACGCATAGTGCATGAAGCGCCAGCGCCAAGCGTCGTCCAACGCCGGGAATCCGGCGGTGAAGCCAAAAGAGCCGATGCCCATCATCTTGTTGACGCGCGGCATCTCCTTGCGGCGGACCAAGAGGCGGCACTCGGCGGCCCCGGCTTCCAGCGCCTCGGCGGCGTTGTCGACGGCCGACGCGCCGACGCCGACGACGACCACCCGGCGGCCCCGAAGCGCGGCGAAGTCGAAGGCGTCGGACGAGTGCATCCACTCCCGCCCGCGCTCCAGACCCGCGACGAAATGGGGGATGGCGGGGCGGCCCAGCCCCTCGCGGCCGGTCGCCAGCACCAGCTTACGGGTGAGGACGAAGGGCTCGCCGGCACCTTCGAGATCGAGCCGCAAAAGCCCGTCCTGGGACGAGACGCGGACGACCTCGATGCCGTTCTCGACCGGCAGCTTCAAGACGCGGCGATACCACCGGAGATAGTCCATCCACATCGGACGGGGAATTTTGTCGAGCGCCTCCCACGCGGCCGTGCCGAAATTCGCCTCGAACCAAGCGCGGAAGCTCAACGAACCGAGACCGTAGGCGGGGCCGGTCAGGTGCTTGGGCGAGCGCAGCGTCTCCATCCGGGCGTAGGTCACCCACGGCCCTTCCAGACCCTCGGGGCTGCGGTCGAAGATACGCAGGTTGGACATGCCGGCGTTGATCAGGGCGAAGCCGGCGACCAACCCGCACATGCCGCCGCCCACCACCACCACGTCGAGAACACGGCCGACGGCCTCGTGCGTCGTCGGCGGTACCCAGTTCGGCGGCGGGTGGTTGAGGCAGGCGAGGTCGTGGGCGAGCCGCGCCTCCAACGCGGCCAAGCCAGCACCCCCGCTACCGGGGTAGCCAAAATCATCCATGGATCACGGTTCCTGAAGGGTGCCAGCCACGCGCGGCCCGCCCCTTTTGGGATGCACGGTCTCTTGCTCGTTGCACTTTGGCCGCTAACCTCCGCCGGATCAATTCGGAGGGACCCACCCATGCGCATCGTCGCCAAACTCGCTGCCGTGCTGCTGGCGGCACCGGCGCTGCTCGCGGCCGCGGACGCCGACGCCCAGACCCTGCGCCTCGCCACCGTCGTCACCGCCCCGCACCCCTGGATCGACGCCGCGGAGGCCTTCAAGGCCGAGGTCGAGGCCGAGACCGACGGCCGGATCACCGTCGAGATCTTCCCCTCGGCACAGCTCGGCAACGACCAGACGGTGATCGACGAGATGCGCATCGGCACGGTGGACATGATCATCGGCGGCGTCCAGAACGCGGCCCCGTTCGTCCCCGAGTTCGGCATCTTCGCCCTCAACTACCTGTTCAGCGGCATGGACGCCTTCGAGCGGGCGACCGACCCGGAGGGCGCGTTGTTCGCCTACTTCCAGGAGACCGTGCGCGCTCACGAGGTCGGCCTCGAGCTGCTGGCGTTGACCGGCGGCGGCACGCGCAACCTCAGCGCCCGCGGCGGCCCGGTCGCGTCGCCCGCCGACATGAACGGGCTCAAGATGCGCGTGCCCGGCTCGCAGATGGACGCGCGCATGTGGCAGGCGACCGACGCGCTGACTACGTCGCTGCCGTGGAGCGAGATCTACACGGGCGTGCAGACCGGCGTGGTCGAGGCGTTCGAGAGCACCATCAGCGGTTACTACGGCAGCAAGCTCTACGAGGTGGCGCCCTACCATGCGCTGACCGAACACCAGATCATGATGAGCCACATCTCGATCGGCACGCTGACCTTCGACCGCCTGGCTGCCGAGGACCAGGAGGTGATCGTCCGGGCGGCGCAGAACGCGGCGGTGCTCGGCACGGCGAAGGGCGTCGAGTACGACGTCTCGCTCCTGGAGCGGCTGAAGACCGAGCACGGCGTGACCGTGACCGAGGTCGACAAGGCGGCCTTCATCGACGTCTCGGCCCCCCTGCACGACGAGTTCGCCGCCGAACTCGGCATGACCGAGGCGCTCGCCATCGTGCGCGGCCTGCAGTGACCCGGCCCCGCCGCGCGCACGACCGCGCGGCGGCACGCCCATGATCCTGGTCAAGCGCCTGAACGACCTCGTGGAGCGGCTGCTCCTGATCGTCGCGACGGTGCTGTTCGCGACGTTCATCGTCGTCATCTTCTATCAGGTGATGGCGCGGAACTACCTGCGCGTCTCGGCGGTGTGGACCGACGAGGTGGCGCTGATCTGCTTCGTCTGGTCGGTGTTCCTCGGCGCCGCCGTGGCGCTGCGCCGCCGCGTCCACTACGAGGTGATGCTGTTTCCGGCGGGCTTCGTGCGGGTCAACACGCTGCTCCGCCTCGGCGCCAGCCTCGCCGCCCTCCTCTTCGTCTACGTCATGATCCGCTACGGCTGGACCTACACCACCATGGGTCTGCGCCGCACCTCGACCGCCACCGGCCTGCCGCTCGCCTACGTGTTCGCCGCCATCCCCGTCTCCGGCTTGGCCATGGCGCTGTTCTCGATCGAGACCGTGCGCGACGACATCCGGGCCTTGCGGCACGGCGGCGTACCGGAGCCCGCACCGGACCTCGACCGCCCGTGAGCCCGGTCGTCACGCTCGTCGGCGGGTTCCTCCTGCTCATCGCCCTGCGCGTCCCGATCGCGTTTGCCATCGGCCTCGCCTCGATGGCGACCATCTGGCAGCTCGGCATCCCCCTCACCTCGGTCGCGAACCAGATGTTCGCGAGCATCAACTCGTTCCCGCTCCTGGCGGTGCCGTTCTTCCTGTTGCTCGGCCGGTTGATGAACGATGGCGGCATCACCGACCGCCTCTTGAAGTTCGCCGACGCCACCGTCGGCCACATCCGGGGCGGGCTCGGCCACATCAACGTCATGGTGTCGATGATGTTCGCGAGCCTGTCGGGCTCGGCGGCGGCGGACACCGCCAGCATCGGTGCGGTGCTGATCCCGGCGATGAAGAAGGCGGGCTATCCGGCCCCCTTCTCGGTCGCCATCACCGCCGCGTCCTCGACCCTCGGCATCATCATCCCGCCGTCGATCCTGATGGTGATCTACGGCGCCTTCGGCAACGTCTCGATCGGGGCGCTGTTCCTCGGCGGCATCGTTCCGGGCATCCTCATCGGCCTGTCGCAGATGGGCTACACCTACGTCGTGGCCCGTCGCTTCGGCATCATCAACCCGGAGCCGAAGAGCTGGCGGACGATGGCGAGCACAGGCCTCGTCGCGGCCCCGCCCATGATCCTGCCGATCATCGTCCTGGGCGGCATCACCGGCGGCATCTTCACCGCCACCGAAGCCGCCGCCATCGCCGTCGTCGTCGGGCTTCTGCTCTCGGTGGTGATCTACCGGGCGATCCGACCGACCGCCCTGCCGCGCATCCTCGCCGACAGCGTGATCGCCTACTCGCTGCCCATGTTCGCCGTCGCCGCCGCCGGCGTGATGGGCTGGCTGATCTCCTATCTGGGCGTCGCCCGCGAGGTGGCCGAGTTCATCCTCTCCGTCACCGACATGCGCATCGGCCTGCTGTTGATGATCATGGGCTTTCTCTTGATCGTGGGCACGGTGCTCAGCCCCGTCACCGCCGTCATCATCTTCCTGCCGATCCTCCAGCAGATCGGCACCGCCGGCGGCATCGATCAGGTGCATCTGGGCCTGATCGTCATCCTCTCCCTGGCGCTCGGCCTCGTCACGCCGCCCTACGGCATCTGCCTGTTGATCGCGAGCCAGATCGGCGAGGTCTCGGCACCCCGCGCCTTCGTCGCCATCCTGCCGCTGATCGGCCTCGTCCTCTGCATCATCGTCGCGGGCATCGTCTTCCCGGGCCTGTTCCTCTTCCTGCCACGGCTCTTCATGCCGAGCGCCTTTCCGGGCGGGTAGCAAGGGGGGACTTGATGGTCCTGTATGGACCGGAGACATCGGTAACACCTGTGCGGGGAGATGGGTGACACTTCCGGGTGGTAGAGACCTGGAGGCTGTCGATGCCCTGGCGAATGGTGG
>JBJHBG010000159.1:0-7791 GCA_050485385.1 Geminicoccaceae bacterium
GAGACAGGCCGGGCACCGTGGCCCGGACGCGCGCTGCCTCCAGCATATGGGCGCTTCGGTCGGTGGCGGGCGCCTCGGCCATGGTCACGCAGCATCCTCCCCAGGCGGCGTTGCGTCGCGCTTGTTGCCATCACAAAATTGCATATACAAGTAAATTCATGGACACGTACGAAGCCGCCAGCTGCATGACCGCCGATTGCCTCTGCTTCCGCGCCAGGCGGACGGCGCGGGCGATCACGCGGCTCTACGACGATGCGCTCAGGCCACTGGGCCTGCAGGCCACGCAGCTCACGCTGTTGAATGCCATCGCCATGGGCGTGGCGCGGCTCGGCCCGACAGGCGTGCCGATGCGGGTGCTGGCCGATCAGCTCGCGATGGACCTGACGACGATGTCCAGGAACCTGCGGCCGCTGGAGAAGGCGGGGCTGATCGTCGTCGACCGCCAGGAGGGGGACCGGCGGGTGCGCGTGGTGCGGCTCGCGCCCGCCGGCGAGACCTGCCTCGTCGACGCTTGGCCACGCTGGCGGGAGGCCCATGCCAAGGTGGTTGCGGCGCTGGGGGAGGAGGGCGCCATCCGGCTGCGCGAGGGCTTCGATGCCGCCGCCCGCGCCACGGTCGCCGCCGCTCAGGGGCGGTAGGTGCCGAAGCTCCAGAGATGCCCCTCGACGTCGCGGGCGCTGTACTCGCGCGAGCCGTAGTCGGTATCGGCCAGCGGCCGCACGATCAGGGCGCCGGCCGCTCGGGCGCGGGCGTAGTGCGCGTCGACGTCGTCCACCGCGACGTAGACGCCTTGCTCGGTGGTCCAAGGGTTGGCCGGATCGGGCGGGCGCTTCGAGCCGAACATCACGATGCCGTTGCCGAAACGCAATTCGGCGTGGGCGATACCGCCCTGGCCGTCCTCGTACACCGCGTGCCGGGCGAAACCGAACGCCCGCTCCAGCCAGTCCGCCGCGGCCGGTGCGTCCTGGTAGCCAAGGGCCGGAAAGAGGCTCGCCGTCACCTTCGTCTCGGTCTCGTCCATGGGTCGCTCCCTTGGTTGAAGGCGTCACCTTGCGGTGGCCGGGCCCCGGAGTCTTGGACGGATGTCAGCCCTCGCGGGCGAAGATGCCCGTACCGTCGGCGAGGCGGCGGCGGGCGAAGGCGGTCGGCGCCTCGCCGGCGAAGCGGCGGAAGTCGCGGTTGAAGTGCGCCTGATCGCAATAGCCGGTGGCGAGCGCCACCTCGACGAGCGGCAGGGCGGGGCGCCTGTCCATCAGGGCCACCGCGCGCTCGAAGCGCAGGAGCCTTGCCGCCGTCTTGGGGCCGACGCCGAAGGTGGTGCGGAACGCCGCATGGAGTTGCTGGCGCGCCATGCCGATCTCCGCCGCGAGATCGGCGACGGCCAGCCGCCCGTGTGCGGCGGCGAGGCGCTGCCACGCCCGCTCCATCGCTGGCGGCGTGGGCTGCATCAGCCGGCGGCCGAAGAAGCGGTCGAGGAGGTCGAACCGCGCGGGCGCGTCCGGCGCGTCGCCCAGTTGCTGCCGCAAGCTCCGCACCGCGACCCCGAGCACGGCCTCGACGTCGACCGTCGTCTGCCGCAGGCGGCCGAGCGGCAGGTGCAGCAGGCGGCGGGCGCCGAGCGGCGTCAGGTCGACCTGCACGCAATGCACTGGACCGCTGGCCCGCACCGTCACCGGCGCCGTGTGCAGGCCGGCGGCGAAGCCGTCGGCAAGGCGTTGCCAGGGGCCGCCGGTATCGGCCCGCAGGTGGAACGCACCCTCGAAGGTGAGGATCAGCGGCACGACCGTGGTCGGCAGCTCCTGGCGGGCGATCGTATTCGCGCCCCACTCGACGTAGTCCTCATAGCCGAGCACGAGCGGGTGCAGCGCGGGCGCGGGTGCCGCGCGGACGAGGCACCAGCGGCCCAGCGCCGAGGCGTGCTCGATCCGCTCGAGGGGCCGTGGCGCGATCCCGCCGTCCACGGCCGTCTCGGCTCAGCCGGAGGGACGGAGACTGCGGCGCATCCATCCCACCACCACGAAGCTCCAGACGGCGATGGTGATGACGCCGAGGAAGGCCGCGATCGGCCGGTCGAAGAAGGCGGTGAGGTCACCCTGCGCACGCATCATCGAGGTCATGAAGGTGCGCTCCAGCATCGGCCCGAGCACGATGCCGAGGATCGCCGGGGCCAGCGGAAAGCCGTTGTCCTCCATGAGAAAGGCGATGACGCCGAGCACCAGGATCATGACCACGCCGACGACGGTGTTGTTGATGGCGAAGGCGCCGACGATGCAGAAAATCAGGATCAACGGCACCAACACGTCGCGCGGCACCCTCAGCACCTGCTTGGCGAGCCGAATGGCAACGAAGCCGAGCGGCAGCATCAAAATGCCCGCGACAAAGAAGGTGATGAAGACCGCATAGATGAGCTGGGGTTCGTTCATGAACACGGTCGGACCGGGATTCATACCCTTCATGTAGAGCACGCCGACGACGATCGCGGTGATGGTGTCGCCGGGGATGCCGAAGACGATGGCCGGAACCCAGGCGCCGCCGATGCCGGCGTTGTTGGCGGCGCCGCAGTCGACGATGCCCTCGACGTGGCCGGTGCCGAACTTCTCCGGTTCCTTGGAGAAGCGCTTGGAGGTGGCGTAGGCGATCCAGGCGGCGATGTCCGCACCGGCGCCGGGCAACGCCCCGACGCCGGTGCCGATGACCGAGCCCCGGAGGACGTTGACCTTGTAGCGCCGGAGGATGCCGAACATGCCCTTGAACGGGTTGGCAAGGCTCACCTGCGGCAGCCGCTCCTCGCGCACGCGCTGGGTGACCGTGCGCAACAGCTCGGAGATGGCGAACATGCCGATCATCGCCGGGATGAAGCTGACGCCCGCCATCAGCTCGACGCTGCCGAAGGTGTAACGCGGATAGCCGGCGGTGGGGTCGATGCCGATGGTCGCCACGAACAGGCCAAGCAGCAGCGAGACCATGCCCTTCAACGGCGAGCCCGTACTGACGAAGGCGGCACAGGAAAGACCGAACAGCGCCAGCCAGAAATATTCGAAGCTGGAGAAGCGCAGCGCCACCTCGGCCAGCATCGGAGCGCTGGTGCTGAGGACGAGCGCGCCGAAGAGGCCGCCGATCACGGCGCAGACGAGGCCGACGCCGAGTGCCGTCTCCGCCTGGCCGTTGCGGCTCAGATTGTAGGCGTCGTCGACATAGGCGGCGGAGGCGGGCGTGCCGGGGATGCGCAGGAGCGCGCCCGGTATGTCGCCCGCGAAGATCGCCATGGTGGTCGTCGTGACGATGGCGGCGATCGCCGGCACCGGGTCCATGAAGAACGTGATCGGCACCAGCAGTGCCGTTGCCATGGTGGCCGTCAGACCCGGCAAGGCGCCGACGAACAGCCCGAACATACCGGAGAGGAGGATGACGGTGAGAACGTAGGGATCGAAGACGAGAAAGAAGGCCTGTTCGAGAATGCCCATGACCCTACCAGCCGTATGCGCGCAAGAGTCCGCCCGGTAGCGGCACGAGCAACAGCCGCGCGAAGGCGTAGTAGATGACGAAGGTGGCAGCCGCCGAGATCAGTAGCGAGCTGAGCACGTGGCCCTGCCGCAGCTTGATCATCAGCGCTGCCGTGACGACGAACGCAGTGGGAATGAAGCCGACCGGGCCCGCCGCCACGATGTAGACGGCGAGCGCCATGAGGATCGCCAGCGCGTTCGATACCTGGCGGCCGGAAGTCACCCATTCGTCCGGCTGCGCCCAACCCTCGACGCGCAGCCGGCGAAGACCCGAGACGATCAGGACCAGCCCGGCGAAGCCGAGACCGGTCCCGATCACCTGCGGGAAGAGCGCCGGGCCGAAACGTTGGCCCGGCATGGCCGGAAAGGTCGTCGAGTAGCCGATCACCGCGGCGGCGAACAACAACAGGATGAGCCCGGATATGGCGTCGTTGACGCGCATCGCCGCGGTTCCACCCCGGCTACTGGACGATGCCGACTTCCCGCATCACGCGGCCGAAGTCCTCGTTGTTGCTGGCGAGGTAGTCGCGGAACTCGTCGCCCTCGCGCCAGATCATGCCGAAGCCGCGACCCTCCATGAACTCCTTGAACTCGTCGCTCTCGTAGACGGCACGCAATGCCGGTAGCAGCGTGTCGACCACCTCGTCGGGCATGCCCGCGGGCCCGACCACGGTCCGCCAAGCGGCCATCTCCCAGTCGATGCCGGCGGCCTCCTGCAGGGTCGGTACGTCGGGGAAGGCCGGGTTACGCTCGGCGGCCATGATGCCGAGGCTCTTGACCCGGCCGGCCTCCATCAAGGAGCGCGCCTCGACCACGGAGCAGGGCACCACCTCGACGTTGCCGGCGACCAGTTCCTGGAGGCCCGGTGCCGCACCCTCGCTCGGGATCCAGCGGATGGCATCGCCCGGGAGCCCGGCCTCGACCAGCATGCCGGCGACCGAGATGTGCCAGATGCCGCCCTGGCCGGTGCCCGTGGCGGTGAGCTCGCCCGGGTTCTCGCGGGCGTGATCGATCAGCTCCTCCAGCGAGTCCCAGGGCGCGTCGACTGCCACCTGCACGCCGGCCGGATCGGCATTGTACATCGCGATCAGGGTATAGTCGTCGTAGGTGAGGTCGGTCAGGCCCTGCCAGTGCATCATGTTGATTTCGACGGTCATGATGCCGAGCGTGTAGCCGTCGGGCTCGGCCGTCGCGATCGCCGAATGGCCGACCACGCCGCTGCCGCCGGTGCGGTTCACCACGTTCACCGGCTGGCCGATCTCGCGCTCGAGAATCGAGGCGATGATGCGCGCGGTCGCATCGGTACCGCCGCCGGCACCCCAGGGCACGATCATGGTGATCGGCCGCTCCGGATAGGTATGTGCCGTTCCGGCCGCGAGCACGATGGCAGCAGCCGCGCCGAGCGCGGCGAGCGAGCGTCGTTGCATTCTTGCCTCCCTGCAACAGGTGACCGGTGCCAGGGAACCGCCATTGCGGCCCCACCGATCATTCTTCGCCGCGCACTCTGCACCGACCGGGCCGTCGCTTGCAAGCGGCTGCCGGCCCGAAATCCGCCACGCGAGCCGGCGACGGCGCCACGAACCGCCACCCCGCCCGGAGCGGCGTCGCCGTCGCGTCCGATGGGAACCGTGCCACCGGCAACACCGTTGTCGTTGCTTGAAGCCAGTCGAGCCACTCGTTCCGTCACCATCGAGCGGCTTGGCGTGCCGACGACGAGCGGAGTGCGAAGATCATGGACGCCTATGGAGTCGCGGGCTTCGATTCCGCCGCCAGTATGCTCGAGGCAACGGCCCGTGCCGTCGCCGGCAAGGACTATCCGGCAATGGGCCACTCGACTTTGCTCCGTCTGCCGGTCAAGGCATCGGAACTATTGCCCACCACGGCGAGGCGTGCCGCCTACGCTGCCGCGACGGGCATGGAAGCCGTCTCGCAGAAAGACATCGACAAGGTCGATCCGTCGGCGATCGCCGAGTGGGCGACGGGGCAGTACGAGGCGCCGACCTATCCGGCGGTGATGATCGGCTCGTCGAGCGGTGCGCTGGTCCATCTCGCAGCCGCGATGCGGATGCCGTGGCTACCGCAGACGATGATGGTTGGCGTGCGACGGGAAGGCGGCGGCGTCGACGACCCGCGCGGCGACCTGGAGCAGGCGCGGCGTTGCGGCGAGCGGCTGGTGGCAGCGCATCCCGACATTCAGCTGCATCAGATGCACGATCCGAGCCAGGACCGGCTGTCGCTGGAGTACATCAGCTACTTCCGCTTCAAGTACCGCCACCTGCCGCCGGCTTATCGCCGCTTTCTGACCGAGCGCCTGCCGCTTGGCTCGCTGATCGTCGTGTCCGACTGCCGCAAGCGCTGGCCCACCGCCCGGATCAACGACCGCTACGTCTTTCAGTTCGGCGCCGTCGGCAGCATGGAGCCCGAAGAGTATGTCGAGGGTAGCGAGCGGGTTCGGGCCTACCTGCGGCATTACGGTGTCGAACAGGACGGTTGGGATGCGCCGGCCGCGGATGACGTGAGCCCGGAGGCCGAATGGGGCTTCGAGACGGCGCTGATGGCCGACATCGAGGCGGTCGCTCGGGACTGCGGACACCGAATCCTCCGACTTTCCTTCGAGGATGCCGAGCACCCGAGCCCGCTGGTGGCCGATCTCCATCGCGATTGGTATCGTCGGCTGGAGCGGCCGGCGCGGCGGCTCCTCGTCGGCTCCTTCGTGCTGGTGGAGCCGCATTGGACGTTGCGCACCGCCTCCGTTCCGTTCTGGACGACCTTCAACTGCGCGCCATCGCTCGCCCGGCTCCGCCACTATCTCGAGAACTCGCCGGGATTCGACCAGATCCGCATGATGATCTTTCCGCACGGCACGCAGTCCGTTGGCCTGCCTTCGCTGGAGGATTGGCGCGACGCGCTCCGCCTGGGCAGCGGCGACGTCGGCTTTCTCGGCCTGAGCGAAGAGAAATATCCCCACCACTTTGCCGCTTTGGCGAATTACTCCACCGAAGCGCAAGATCTCGGCGACCACCTGCCGCTGCCGGAGGCGCTGGCCGTACCGGATTTCGAGCGCTTCCTCGCGGCAGCCGGCGATCGCTATGCCGTGAGCGTCGAGTACCCGGACGGAAGCCAGCCCACCCATTGACCTCTCGGCATCGCATTCGGGTGCGCCGCCGCCAGGCCGTCAGCGCGGTCTGGTCGAGAAACGGCTTGCTGATCGCGGCGAGGTCTTTCGGGGCGGTGAACATCGCGGTGCGCGCCACGTCCGGCAGGATCTCGAGGCCGCCGTCCGGCAGCCCGTCGGCGACCGTCCCCGCCCTCGCCTGGTTGCAGATCGGGTCTTCCACGCCGCACACCACCAGGATCGGCGCCCGGATCGCGTCGAGTTTGGTCTCCAGGGTATCGCGCCGCGAGAACTCGAAGGTCGCAAGGGCGCGCACCAACCCGCATTTGGCGTCGTCCTGGTCCGCGATCGCGTCCATGTCGCGGGCTGAAGGGCGCATTCTGCCGCCAGCGAACGAACTGCCGGTGCCCATTCTGCTCCTCGGCCGGGGTGGTCGGCCCCTGCAGGACGGCGCGTTCGACTCGCTCGGGATAGCGCGCGGCGTGGTCGGCGACGATCTGACAGCCGAAGGAGTTGCCGTGCAGCATGACGCGGCCCAGTTCCATCGCTGCCGTCCGGCGTTCCAGCCAGTCGGCGACGCCCGGCACGTCGGGCACCCGGTCGGGCTTGCCTCTGTCGCCGAAGCCAGGCAGGCCCCGCATCATGCTGCGGTAGGGCCTGGCCAAGCGCTCGATCACCGGCACCATGTAGCGGCCGGAGAGGGCCAGGCCGTCCAGCGGAACCAGCGGTCGTGCCCCCGGGCGGCGGGTCAACGGAGACGCGGGTGAACATCGGCAGACCGTCGCCGTCGACGACGGTGTCGCGGCGGAAGGGCGCGCGCGCTGCCGCGACCGGCTCGGCGCGCCCGCCGTGGCGCATGGCGCCGTCGCCGAGGCTCGTCAGCGCCAAGCCCGATGCCCAGGCCCGATGCTACTGCATTGACGCATTCGTTAGATTCACGCTGGGCTCGATCCGTGCTATGTCGTTGGCATGGCACAGACGGTCTGTCCCCTGGTGTCCGGCTGAGGATCGAGCGCGGTTGGCGGCGATCGTGGCCGATCGCAATCGCCCGCAAAAGCACGTGGCGCGGGCGCGGATCATCCTCGGCTCGGTCGAGCACCGCGACGTCGCCGCCGTGGCGCGCGGCGCCCGGATCAGCCGGCCGGCGGTGTGGCGCTGGCAGCAGCGCTACGC
>JBJHBG010000160.1:0-7786 GCA_050485385.1 Geminicoccaceae bacterium
CTACGTGACGACGCTGAACCGGGCGCTCGACGTGCTCGACATGGGCGAGGTCCGCGCCGTCGCCGAGGGCATGGTACGGGAAGGGGAGGCGGCCCTCGCCCGCGAGACTGCACCGATCTCCGACCATGAGGTGTCGATGGCGGCCGACATGCAGTTCCGGGGTCAGACGCACCTGCTGCGCGTAGCCTTGCCGGCCGCCGCCGCGCTCGCCACCGCCTTGCCGCGAGAGGCCGTGCTCGAGCGGTTCGCCGCCGCGTATTTCGAGCGGTTCGCCGTCCGCCTGCCGGAGATCGGGGCAGTGCTCGTCAACCTCGTCGTTACCGTGATCGGTAAGCGTCAGGGGCTCGATCCGGCGCTGTTGGTCGCCGGCGGCGAGCGGGCTGCCATCGTCGAGGCGGCCGAGACCGGCCGCCGTCCGGTTTGGTTCGACGGGCGTCTGCGCGATACGGCCATCTACGCCCGCGAACGCCTGCCGCTCGATGCCGTGATCCGCGGTCCCGCCATCGTCGAGCAACTCGACGCCACCACCGTGATCGAGCCGGGCGACCGGGCCGTGTCGGACAGGTTCGGCAATCTCCTGATCGACGTTCGTCCGCTCAAGGCCAAGGGGGCGACCCGATGAGCGCCATCGATCCGGTGACCCTCACCGTCATCCAGAATGGGCTGGCCCAGGTCTGCAACGAGATGGACATCGCCTTCTCGCGTTCGGCCTTCAGCCCGGTCATCGCCGAGGCCAACGACCGCTCGGACGGCATCTACGCGCGCGACGACGGCAGCCTGATCGCCCAGGGCGAGCTCGGCCTGCCGATCTTCGTCGGCACCATGCAGGACAGCACCAAGGCGGTGCTCGCCAAGATCGCGGCGGGTGCCACGGCCCCGCCCGAGCCCGACGACGTCTACGTCGTCAACGACCCCTATCTCGGCGGCACGCATCTGATGGACGTGCGCTTCGTCAAGCCCTTCTTCTACCGGGGCGAGCTGTTCTGCTGGCTCGCCAACACCGGCCACTGGCCGGACATCGGCGGCGTGGTGCCCGGCGGCTTCTCCGCCTCGGCGACGGAGATCGAGCAGGAGGGCCTCAGGCTGCCGCCGGTGAAGCTCTTCAAGCGCGGGCGAATGGACGACGAGATCCTGGCGATCATCCTGTCCAACATCCGCGTCGCCGAGCAGCGGATCGGCGACATCAAGGCCCAAGCCGCGGCGCTCGAGGTGGGTGCGCGCGGGCTCACGGCATTGCTCGACCGCTACGGCAAGGACACGGTCGAGCATGCGCTCGGCGACTTGCGCCGGGCGGCCGCCCAACAGATGCGGGCGAAGCTGCATGAGATCCCGGACGGCGTCTATCGCAGCGAGGCCTTCGTCGACAGCGACGGCGTGGTCGACGCG
The DNA here is from genome assembly GCA_050485385.1 of Geminicoccaceae bacterium. Taxonomy (GTDB): domain Bacteria; phylum Pseudomonadota; class Alphaproteobacteria; order Geminicoccales; family Geminicoccaceae; genus RECO01. Next base: position 1,387 of record JBJHBG010000160.1, read on the forward strand.
CCCTTGCGCATCGCGCTCACGCTGACCAAGCGGGGCGACGCCGTCCGTTGCGACTTCGCAGGTTCCTCGCCGCCGTGCCAGGGGCCGATGAACTCGGTCATCGCGACGACCCGCAGCGCCGTCTACCTCGCCATCAAGCACGTCTGGCCCGAGGTGCCGATCAACGCCGGCATGTTCGAGCCGATCGCGATCACCGGCGTCGAGGGCACGTTCCTCGACGCGCGCTACCCGCGCCCCGTCTCCGGCTGCGCCGCCGAGGTCTCGCAGCGCATCGCCGAGGCGGTGTTCCTGGCGTTGGTGCAGGCGGTGCCGGAGCGGGTGACGGCGGCGCCCGCCGGCACCTCGGGCAATTTCGCCCTCGGCGGGTTCGATCCCCTGAAGGACCGCGGCTACGTGCTCTACCACATCACCGGCGGCGGCTACGGCGGCAACGCCCGCACCGACGGCCTCTCCTACGGCTGCTCGACCATCGGCATCTCGAAGTCGGCGCCGTTGGAGGTTACCGAGCAGCAGTACCCGATCCTGTTCGAGGAATACGCGCTGCGCGAGGGCTCGGCCGGCGCCGGCAAGCACCGGGGCGGCTTCGGCCTGCGCTACGCGGTCCGCCTGCTGCGCGGCACGGCGCGGGCGAGCTTCGTCATGGACCACGGCCGCTTCGGCCCACCGGGCGTGCTCGGCGGCGCGCCGGGGGCGCCCAACCGGATCGTGATCGAGCATGCCGACGGCAGGCGCGTCGTGCCGGAGCATCTGTCGAAGGCGCAGGGCATCGCCGTCGAAGCCGGCGACGTCATCCGGATCGAAACGCCGGGCGGCGGCGGCTACGGCCCCGTCGAGGAACGCGACCCGCGCCTCGCTGCGCGCGATCGCCGACGCGGCTACGGGGTGGACGACTGAGCGACGGGTCGAGACGAGGTCCGAAAGCGGTTGCAGCAGACCCGGCGGCAGGGGGTGCGACGCCCGACCGGCGACGAGCACCGGGCTCCAGGGCGGCACGGGTCCGTGATCGGGGTGGAGCACTGGTCCGGCCGGCGAACGAAGGCACGCGGCGGACCATGCGCTCGGGGCGGTTCCGGAACATGACCGAGATCGAGCGCGGCTGCGATCGTCGGCGAGCGCGGTTGCGCGGCCCCGGCATTGGCGTTAGCCGTTGCCCGTACGAAGGAGGCGCGCATGGACGGCTGGGGCTGGCTCCTGGCCTACGAGGCCTTCGTCGTGTTCGGCGTGGTGCTGGTCTGGGCTGCCTGGGAGGTGGTCAAGGTGGAGCGCCTGCGGCGGCGCCGACGGGACGACGAAGCCGCCGACGATCGCCCGGACGATCCGCCCGTCTGACCCAAAGGCGGAGGGCGGAGGTTCGGGGCTGTCGCTTGAACGCCCCAAACCCGTGTGCTAGTCGAGGCGCCGCGTAGGCACGCCCGGCGCTGCCGGTTGCGCTCGTCGACAAATCTGAAACCTTCGGGACGGGAACGACGTGTCAGATTCCTCTGCCAGCGATGCCGGCTTGGCAGGTCGGTACGCCAGGGCCTTGTTCGATCTCGCCAAGGAGCAGGGGAGCCTCGACAAGGTCGCCGACGACCTGAGGGCGATGGCCGGCTTTCTCGCCGAATCGCCCGAGCTGGCGCGGACGCTGCCGAGCCCGATGGTGCCGACCGAGGTGAAGATCGGCACGTTGAAGGCGCTGGGCGCGCAGGCGGGCTTCGCCGAACTGACCGTGAACTTCCTGGGTGTCGTCGCCCGTCAGGCCCGCCTCGAGGTGCTGGGTTCGATGATCGACGCGTTCTTGGAGCAGGTGGCCGCGTTCAAGGGCGAGGTGACCGCCCAGGTCACGTCGGCGATACCGATGACCGACGAGCAGGTGGCTGCGGTCCGGGACGTCGTCGGCGGCGCCATGGGCAAGTCGGTCAGGCTGGAGACGGCGGTCGATCCCTCGCTGCTCGCCGGCATGGTCGTGCGCGTCGGTTCGCGCATGGTCGATGCCTCGCTGAAAACCAAGCTTCGTAATCTCGAGCTCGCCATGAGAGGGGCCGGCTGATGGACATCCGTGCGGCAGAAATTTCCGCCATCCTCAAGGACCAGATCGCCAACTTCGGCGCCGAGGCCCAGGTCGCGGAGGTCGGCCGGGTGCTGGCCGTCGGCGACGGCATCGCGCGCGTCTACGGCCTCGACGAGGTGCAGGCCGGCGAAATGGTGGAGTTCGCCGACGGCACCCGCGGCATGGCGCAGAACCTCGAGACCGACAACGTCGGTGTCGTGATCTTCGGCGACGACCGCAACATCAAGGAAGGCGACGTCGTCAAGCGCACCAAGTCCATCGTCGACGTGCCGGTCGGCAAGGGCCTGTTGGGCCGGGTGGTCGACGCGCTCGGCAACCCGATCGACGGCAAGGGCCCGATCGACGCCACCGAGCGCCGCCTCGTCGAGGTCAAGGCGCCGGGCATCATGCCCCGGAAGTCGGTGCACGAGCCGATGATGACCGGGCTCAAGGCGATCGACAGCCTGATCCCCATCGGCCGCGGCCAGCGCGAGCTGATCATCGGCGACCGCCAGACCGGCAAGACCGCCATCGCCGTCGATACCATCATCAACCAGAAGGCCTACAACGACGCCGCCGGCGACGACGACACCAAGAAGCTGTTCTGCATCTACGTCGCCGTTGGCCAGAAGCGCTCCTCGGTCGCCCGCCTCGTCCGCACGCTCGAGGAAAACGGGGCGATGGAGTACAGCATCGTCGTCGCCGCCACGGCCTCCGACGCCGCGCCCATGCAGTTCCTCGCGCCCTATACGGGCTGCGCCATGGGCGAGTACTTCCGCGACAACTCCATGCATGCGGTCATCGTCTACGACGACTTGTCGAAGCAGGCGACCGCCTATCGCCAGATGTCGCTGCTGCTGCGCCGCCCGCCGGGCCGCGAGGCCTTTCCAGGCGACGTCTTCTACCTGCACTCGCGGCTGTTGGAGCGGGCCGCCAAGCTCGGCGACGACCACGGCGCCGGCTCGCTGACGGCACTGCCGGTGGTCGAGACCCAGGCCAACGACGTCTCGGCCTACATCCCGACCAACGTCATTTCGATCACCGACGGCCAGATCTTCCTGGAGACCGACCTCTTCTTCCAGGGCATCCGCCCGGCGGTGAACGTCGGCCTGTCGGTCAGCCGGGTGGGCTCCGCCGCGCAGACCAAGGCCATGAAGAAGGTGGCCGGCACCATCAAGCTGGACCTCGCCCAGTACCGCGAGATGGCCGCCTTCGCGCAGTTCGCCTCCGACCTCGACGCGGCGACGCAACGGCTGTTGAACCGTGGCGCCCGGCTGACCGAGCTGTTGAAGCAGGGTCAGTACCAGCCGATGACCAACGAGATGCAGGTCTGCGTGATCTACGCTGGCGTCAACGGCTATCTCGACCCGATCCCGGTCGGCGACGTCGGCCGCTTCGAGCGCGGGCTGATGAACGAGGTCGAGGCGAGCGGCCAGGAGATCCTGGAGGCCATCCGTGCCTCGGGGCAGCTCGACGCCGACACCGAGGCGAAGCTCAAGACTCTTTTGGACAACTACGCCAACGCGTTTGCCTGAGCGCGCCCGATGCCCAGTCTCAAGGACCTCAGGAACCGCATCACCTCGGTGAAGCAGACGCGCAAGATCACGAGTGCCATGAAGCTCGTGGCCTCGTCCAAGCTGAAGCGGGCGCAGGAGCAGGCGGAGCGGTCGCGACCGTTCGCCGAGCGGATGTCGGCGATGCTGGCCAATCTGGGTGCCGCCGTACGCGGCATGCCGGAGGCGCCGCCGCTGTTGGCCGGCTCAGGCAAGGACGAGACGCACCTCTTGATCGTCGCCACCGCCGACCGTGGTCTGTGCGGCGGCTTCAACAGCTCGATCGTCCGCGGCGCCCGGCGGCGGGTGCAGGTGCTGCGGGGCGAGGGCAAGCAGGTCCGCATCATCTGCGTCGGCCGCAAGGGGCGCGATCTGCTCCGGCGCGACCTCGGTGAGCTGATCGAGGCCTATGTCGGCGACGTCGTGTCCAAGAAGCGGCTGGAATACGCCGACGCCGAGCGCGTCGCCACCATGGTCACCGACCGCTTCGAGGCCGGGCAGATCGACAGCTGCAGCATCGTCTACAACCGCTTCAAGTCGTCCATCAGCTCGGAATTGACCGTGCAGTCGCTGGTGCCGGTGGAACTGCCCGAGGTCGACGAGGCACAGCCGGAGAGCAGCGAGCCCAAGGCGCTCTACATCTTCGAGCCCGAGGAGCAGGTCATCCTCGAGCGGCTGCTGCCGACGAATCTGGCGGTGCAGATCTATCGGGCCCTGCTGGAGAACGCGGCTTCCGAGCAGGGCGCTCGGATGGCGGCGATGGACAGCGCCACGCGCAACGCAGGCGAGATGATCAAGAAGCTGACGCTGAGCTACAACCGCCAGCGGCAAGCGGCGATCACCAAGGAACTCATCGAGATCGTGTCCGGCGCGGAAGCCGTCTGAGGCATCGGGAGAGACATAATGGACGAGCTGAGCACCAGCACGAACGTTTCCACCGGCAAGATCACCCAGGTGATGGGTGCGGTCGTGGACGTGCGCTTCGACGGCGAATTGCCGGGCATCCTGACCGCCCTGCACACCGACGTGCACGGCCGCCGACTGGTGCTGGAGGTCGCGCAGCACCTCGGCCAGTCGACGGTGCGCACCATCGCCATGGACGGCACCGACGGGCTCACCCGCGGCCAGGACGTGATCAACACGGGCGAGCCCATCGCCGTGCCGGTCGGCCGCGCCACCCTCGGCCGCATCCTCAACGTCGTCGGCGAGCCGGTGGACGATCGCGGCCCGGTCAACGCGGACACGACCATGCCGATCCATCAGCCTGCCCCGGCGTTCCTCGACCAGTCGACGGAGTCCGAGGTGCTGGCCACGGGCATCAAGGTCGTCGACCTGCTCACCCCCTACCCGAAGGGCGGCAAGATCGGCCTGTTCGGCGGGGCCGGCGTGGGCAAGACCGTGTTGATCATGGAGCTGATCAACAACATCGCCAAGGCGCACGGCGGTCTCTCGGTCTTCGCCGGCGTCGGCGAGCGCACCCGCGAAGGCAACGACCTCTTCCACGAGATGGTGGACTCGAAGGTCATCGACCTCGACGACATGGCGAAGTCGAAAGTGTCCTTGATCTACGGTCAGATGAACGAGCCGCCCGGCGCCCGTGCCCGCGTCGGCCTCACCGGCCTCACCGTTGCCGAATACTTCCGTGACAACGAGGGCGCCGACGTCCTGTTCTTCGTCGACAACATTTTCCGCTTCACCCAGGCGGGCGCCGAGGTGTCGGCACTGTTGGGCCGCATTCCGTCCGCGGTGGGCTACCAGCCGACGTTGGGCACCGACATGGGGACGATGCAGGAGCGCATCACCTCGACCCAGCGCGGCTCGATCACGTCGGTGCAGGCGGTGTACGTGCCCGCCGACGACCTGACCGACCCCGCACCGGCAACGACCTTCTCGCACTTGGACGCAACGACCGTGCTCTCGCGCTCGATCGCCGAGCTCGGCATCTACCCCGCCGTCGACCCGCTCGATTCGACCTCGCGCATCCTGGAGCCCGCCGTCGTCGGCGAGGAGCACTACCTGGTCGCCCGCCGCGTCCAGGAAACCTTGCAGAAGTACAAGGCGCTGCAGGACATCATCGCCATTCTCGGCATGGACGAGCTGTCCGAGGAGGACAAGCTGGTGGTGGCTCGCGCCCGCAAGGTGCAGCGCTTCCTCTCGCAGCCCTTCTTCGTCGCCGAGGTGTTCACCGGCTCGCCGGGCAAGCTCGTGCCGGTCGAGGAGACCATCAAGGGCTTCAAGGGCATCGTCGAGGGCGAGTACGACCATCTGCCCGAGGCCGCGTTCTACATGGTCGGCGGCATCGACGAGGCGGTCGAGAAGGCCAAGGCCATGGCTGCCAAGGCCTGAGCCCGGGGAGAGCGACGTGGCGGAGAAGCTGCGCTTCGAACTGGTCTCGCCCGAGCAGGTGTTGGCCAGCGACGACTGTGACATGGTGGTGATGCCCGGGGCCGAGGGCGATTTCGGCGTCCTCATCGAGCATGCGCCGCTGGTGGCGCTGCTGCGTCCGGGCGTGGTCGAAATCTATCAGGGCGACAAGGTCGAGAAGCGCCTGTTCGTCGCCGGCGGCTTCGCCGAGGTCGGGCCCAAGGCGTGCGTGTTGCTCACCGAGGAAGGCTTGGCGCTCGAAGGCTTCGCCAAGGCCGACGCCGAGCGGCGGCTCGACGGCGCCCGGCGCGACCTCGCCGACGTGACGGAAGAGGGACCCGTGCGTGTCCGCGCCGAGGAGGCGGTGCGCGTGGCCGAGGCGCTGGTCGAGGCGATCCCCTGAGGAACGACGAGGGCAGGGGGCTTTTGGCCCCCTGCACCCCCGGCTGACGGC
>JBJHBG010000161.1:0-7705 GCA_050485385.1 Geminicoccaceae bacterium
GTCCTCCGCCTCGCGGCGGGCGAGCCGCGCCGCGTCGACCGCGCGCCGGGCCCGAGCCAGGTTCGCTCGTGCGGCCGCGTCCGCCGCCGCCAGTTCGTCACGCCGCGCCTCGCTCGCGGCCAAGGCCGCCGCCGCCTCCCGCGCCGTCGCCTCCGCCCGCTCGAGGTCGGGCAACGCGCGCAGCTCCGCCTCCAACGCCGTCCGGCGATCCGCCGCGGTGCCCGCCTCCGCAGCGACCGCGGCTGCCCCGAGGTCCAGCTTCGCGATGGCCGCCTCCAACCGCGCCCCCTCCGCAGCGGTGCGTTCGGCGAGCGCTTCCGCCCGACGCCGAGCGTCCGCCCGTTCGTCCCGCTCGGTCAGGGCGGTTTCGAGGTCGCGCTCGGCAGCACGCACCGCCTCGCCCGCCGTCGCCTCGCTCGTCCGTGCCTCCTCCACAGCCGCCCGCGCCTCCGCCAGCGCCGCTTCGAGGGCGACCAGCCGCAGCCGCCGGGCAAGCGCCGTCACTTCCGCCCCGGCGCCGGTCTCGGCGGCCGGCTGGTGGACGAAGCCGTCCCACCGCCAGAGGCCGCCCGCCTCGGTCGTCAGCCGCTGGCCGGGCTGGAGACTCGACTGCAAGGCCGTTGCCGCCGCCGCATCGGCGACGAGCCCGATCTGCGCGAGGCGGGCGGCCAAGGCCGGCGGCGCCGTGAACAGACGATCGAGAGGCTCGGCACCGGCGGGCAACTCCAGGCGTTCCGGCGCCAGCGTCACCCAATGGCGCGGTGCGGCGGGATCGAGCGGCGCCAGGGCGTCGTCGCCGAGGGCCGCCGCGACCGCCCGGTGCAAACGCTCGGGCACGCTCGTCGGCGGCAGCGCGGGTCTCTCGTCGCCGTGCTCGTCCTCGCTCGGCCCCAGGGCCTGGGCCTCCGCCTCCAGGCGTGCCACCGCCAGTTCGGCGGATGCCGTGGCGGCACGCAGCGCTTCGGCCGCCGCCGTTGCCGTCGCCAACGTGTCGCGCCGTTCGGCCAGGGCCGCTTCCGCACTTTCCAGCGCCGCCGCCGCCGCCGTCACCTTGGCCGCCGCCTCGCCGTCGAGCGCGTCGAGCGCCGCCAAGGCGGCGTTGCGTTCCTCGTCGAGCGCCACCGACCGGGCAGCGATCCGCTCCGCCTCGCCCCGTGCCGCCCGCAGCCGCTCGTCGAGATCGGCCCGCCGCTGGCCCGTCCGCTCGGCTTCGGCACGAGCGGCCTGCGCCGCCGCCTGCCGCTTCTGGCACTCGGCTTCGGCGACACGCAGGGCCTCGGCGGCGGCCGCCGCATCGGCCTCCGCCGCCGCCAGCTCCGCCTCGCGGGCAACGAGTGCCGCGCGGGTCTCGGCCAGTCCCACCGCCTCGACACCCGCCCCGCCAGCCTCGCTGCCGCGCGCCCGCGCTGCGGCGAGGGCTTCCCCGACCGCCACCGCGTCCGCCTCGCTCCGGGCGAGATCCGCCTCGAGCCGGGTCAGCCTCACTGCTGCGGCATTGGCCGCTTCGCGCACCCGCGTCGCCTCGGCGATGCCCAGGCGCCAGCGCTCCTCGGCCTCGGTCGACGTCGCTCGCGCCCGCTCCGCCGCCGTCGACGCGGCGGCGGCCGCCGCCTCCAGGTCGCGGCAGTGCTCGGGTGCCGCGCGGCGCCGCGCTTCCAGCTCGGCCACGGCCGCCACCGCCTCCTGCAAGGCCGCTTCCTCGCGAACGAGGTCTTGCGCCAGCTCGTCGCTGCGGGTCCGCCAGCGCTCCAGGGCCGTCGCTGCCGCCTCGGCATCGGCCCGGCGCGCCTCCAACCGCTCCTCCAGCCGCGCCCGCTCGGCCGCGAAGCGCTGTTCGGCCGCGCGCAACTCCGGCAGACGCGACGCCGCCGCCTGTGCCTCCCGCGCCCGTTCCAAAGCGGTCGCCGCCGCCAGCCGGGCCGCCCCCTCGCTCGTCTCCACCGCCTCCCGCGCGAGGGCGAGCCTGCGATCCGCCTCGACCACGCGGGCGAGCAGCAAGAGCACCTGCACCTCGCGGTGGCGCTGGTTGACCTTGCGATAGCGCGCCGCCTCCCTGGCCTCGCGGACGAGCTTGGTCTCCTGCGCCTGAAGCTGCTCCTGGCGCTCGGCGAGACTGCGGAGATTGGCCGTCGCCGCATCCAAGCGCAGCTCCGCTTCGCGCCTGCGGCTCTGCAATCCGGCGATGCCGGCGGCATCGGCCAGCAGCCGCTGCCGCTCCTGCGGGCGGGCCTCGACCAACGCCCCGATCTGCCCTTGGCCGACGATGGCAGCACTGCGGGCACCGGCAGCGGCATCGGCCAACAGGCGGGCGATGTCGCGCGAGCGGGCCTCGCGGCCGTTGAGCCGGAAGTTGGAGCCGACGCCGCGACCGAGCCGGCGCACCACCTCGATCGCCGCCGCGCCGATGCCGGCCGGCGGCTCCAGGACCATCGCCACCTCGGCGAAGTCGAAGGCCGGCCGCGCGTCCGAGCCGGCGAAGATCACGTCCTCCATCTCGCCGCCACGCAAACCGCGGGCCGAGCTCTCGCCCATCACCCAGCGGATGGCGTCGACGATGTTGGACTTGCCGCAGCCGTTCGGCCCGACGACGCCGGTGAGGCCCGTCTCGATCCGGACCTCGGTCGGGTCGGCGAACGACTTGAACCCGGCCAGCCGCAGGCGCGAGATGTGCAAGGCGGAGGATCAGCCGCGGGCGAGCGCTGCGTCGAGGATGCGCCCGAGCCCTGCCGGCGACTGCACGCCCTGATGCCGCTCGCCGGCGACGATCAGCGTCGGCGTCGCCTCGACCCCGTAGACGTCGCGGCCCTCCTGATAGCCCTGCAGGATCCAGTCGAGCAGCGCGAAGTCGGCGAGGCAGCGGGTCGTCTGCTCGGCCGGCACGCCGGCAAGCTGGGCGAGGTCGGTGAGCGCGTTGATGGTGCCGGCCACCGCCATGAGGTTGTCGATGTCCGCATCGCCGCGGCCGGCGTCACGCCACAGTGCCGGCAGGCCGCTCTCTTCCAGTCGCGAGCGGGCCGACGCGTTCGAGGCGGCGCCGACCCAGCGCCGCTGCTCCTGGTACATCACGTCGATGAGCGGGAAGAACAGGTCCTCACCCGCGCAATGCGCCACGGCCGAGGCGAACCACGCGCGGAGGTCCAGCGGGAAGTCGCGATAGACGTAATGGATGCGCCCGGTGTCGACGTAGGCGGCCTTCACCTCGGGCCAGGTATCGTTGTGGAGCTGGGCGCAAGCCGGACAGGAGAGCGAGGAGAACTCGCGCACCTCGACCGGCGAAGCGGCATCGCCCAACGCCTTGATCGGCCAGTCGGCCCAGGCCTTGCGGGTCAGGGGGCCGGCCAACACCGGCAGGGCGAGGGTCGTGGCGAGAACGTGGCGGCGGGTCGGCAAGGGACCGTCTCCTTCGACTTGGCCAGGGCGTCTTAAGCGGCTAGCGCGGCCTCCTCAAGTCACGCGACCGTGCGCGGCATGGCGGCGCGCGATGGCAACCCCGAGATCGGCGAGGGCGGAGCGCAGCGCCGGCGGCTCGATGCCGGCCACCACGGCCTCGATGGCCGCGTGCCGCGCCGCGTCGAGCGGCGGCAACGAGGCCGTCGCCTCCGGCTCCGGCAAGGGGGCTTGGATCAACTCGAGCCGCCAGACCACGTCGTCGCCGAAGAACGCGTTGATCCGCTCCAAGAGCTGCGGTTCCTGGTGTTGCAGAAGGAGGGCCGCGCGCGGACGAACGTGGACCACGAGGCGCCGTTCGCGACGGCGGATGCGGACGGGCAGCGCGGCGCTCGCGATCTCGTCGCCGACGACGGTCGCCCACTCCGCGATCAGCCGCGCATCGGCGAAGCCGAAGCGGCGGGTCGGCCCGTCCATCACCCGACCCAGCAGCGCGGCCGTCAGGGTCGGACGCGCGATCCGGCGCGCCGCGGCATCCGATGGCTTGCCGCCGCGGCGGCGAGCGGCTACCGGCTCGGAGGTGTCGTCCTTGCTCATCTCCACGGATATGGCATCGCCTGCCGCCGCCACCAAGGTGCGAGCGATGCAGGAACGCCTGCTCGCGTGGTACGACCGCGCCCGGCGCCGCCTGCCTTGGCGGGCCGAGCCTGGGACCGCCGTCGATCCTTATGCCGTGCTGGTCAGCGAGGTGATGCTCCAGCAGACGACCGCGGCCACCGTCGCCGGACGCTTTCCGGCGTTCATGGCGCGCTTTCCGACGCTGGCAACCCTCGCCGACGCACCGCTCGACGACGTGCTCCATGCTTGGCAGGGCCTCGGCTACTACCGCCGCGCCCGCGGCCTGCACGCTTGTGCCCGGGCCCTCGTCGAGCGACACGACGGCCGCTGGCCGCGCACGGCCGCCGAACTCGAAACGTTGCCGGGTATCGGCCCCTACACCGCCGCCGCCATCGCGGCCATCGCCTTCGACGAGCCGGTGCTGGCCGTCGACGGCAACGTCGAGCGCGTGCTGGCCCGCCTCTTCGCCGTGACCACGCCGCTGCCCCGCGCCCGGCCCGAGTTGCGCCGGCTCGCCACGACGCTCCACCCCCGGTCGCGGCCGAGCGACACCGTCCAGGCGACGATCGAGTTGGGTGCACTCGTGTGCCGCCCGCGCGCACCGGCCTGCCTCGCTTGCCCGATCCGGGACCACTGCGCCGCCCACCACCAAAACATCGCCGCGACCCTGCCCCAGAAGGCACCGAAGGCGGCGCGGCCCGAACGCTTCGCCGTCGCGTTTCACCTCAGCCGGGCGGACGGCGCCGTGATGTTCCGCCGCCGCCCGGCGACCGGCCTGCTCGCCTCGATGATCGACCTGCCGAGCACCGAATGGGCGGACGTGCCGCCAGGGGCGAACGCCGCCCGCGCGGCAGCGCCCTCGGCCGCCGACTGGCAGCCCTTGCCGGGCCGGGTGCGCCACGTCTTCACCCATTTTACGCTCGACGTGACGGTCTGGCGCGGCGTCGCCGACGGCGTCGGCCCGGCGGACGCGCTCTGGTGCCGGCCCGAGCGTTTCGCTACCCTCGCCTTGCCGACGCTGACCAAGAAGGTGCTCGCGCACGCCGGCTCCTGACCGCCCGTCGCCGGAGGTTGCCATGCGCATCCTGCTCACGATCCTCGCCGGTCTGGTCGTCCTCGTCGGCGGCCTCGCGCTGGCCCTGCCCTACGTCGTGCCCCACGTTTGGTTGCGCGCGACGCTGACCGAAACGCTCGCCGAAGCGACCGGCGCCGAGGTGCGCATCGAGGGCGAGCTGCGCTGGCGGGTGCTGCCCCGCATGGCCGCGCGCGTCGAACGGGTGGGCTTCGGCGACCTGCCCGAGCGCTCGCCGCTGGAACGGCTTACCGTCGCCACGCTGGATGCCGAACTGGGGTTGATCGACCTGATCTGGGGCAACGTCGTGGTCCGGCGGCTCGTCGTCGGCGGGCTCGACGCCGTGGTCGACCTCGACCGGGTGCGGCCGGAGGATCTGGCGGACGAGTTGCCGGATGCACCGGCGGAAGGCGGCCGTACGCCCACCGCCGGCGAGGTGCCGAGCGTCGTGCTCGACGAGGTTCGGCTGGAGGCGGCGCGCATCGTGCTGCGCGAGGGCGGCCGGGAACGCCGCTTGGAGGATCTCGACGGCCAACTCGCCTGGCCCGATCCCGCCGGGCCGATCGCCATCGCGCTCGACGGCCGGCTCGACGACCGGCCGCTGCTGGTCCGGCTCGATGCGGCGGCGCCGCGCGCGCTGCTCGGCAGCGGCACGAGCGACGTCCGGCTGCACGTCGAGGCGGACGGGCTGACGCTCACCCTCGACGGCGATGCCGACCTCGTTCCGCGGCCCTCGGCCCGTGCCTCTTTGGACGTGGACCTCGACCAGCCCGCCGCGACCCTGTCGTGGCTCGCCGGCACGACCGTGGACCTGCCGTTCGAGCGCCTGACCGCCAGCGCACGCATCGACGGCAATGGCGATGCGCTGACGTTCGACGACCTCGATCTCCGCGTCGACGAAGCGACGGCGACCGGCGCACTCGCGCTCCGGCTCGACGGCGCGCGTCCCCAGCTCGGCGGCAGCTTGCGCCTCGGTACGCTCGACTTGGCGTGGCTGCGAGCCGATGCCGAGGAGGACGCGAACGGCGATGCGGCGGCTGCGGCGGAGGCTGCGGCGTCGGTCCGCACTGCAGTGCAGGCACCGGTTCTGCCCCTGGATCTGGACCTCGCGGTGGCGGTCGATACGATTCGGGCGGAAGGGCTGGAGATCGGTCCCGCTTCGATGACCCTCCTCGGCCGCGACGGCGGGTTGGACGTCGACCTCGACGAACTCGCCCTCTACGGCGGCAGCATCGACGGCACGGTGGGCTACCGTCCCGAGGCCGGCGCCATGCAGCTGGCAACGGCACTGCGCGGACAGGGCATCGACCTTGCGGCCCTCCTCCACGCGCTCGACGTGGACGAGATGACGGCCGGAACGGCCTCCTTCCGGCTCGATCTCGACACCTCCGGCACCGAGGCGGACGACCTGCTCGCCGCCGACGGCAGCGGCGACGTCCGGCTGGAGCGCGTGCGCCTCCAGCGGCTGGACGACCACCCGCAACTGCGGGCGCTGCGCGAACTCCTGATCCTCGGCGGCGGCAGCGGCGAGATCACGGTCGGCAGCGCCACCGCCAGCTTCACCGTGCGCAACGGCATCGTCCGCAACGACGATCTGGTCGCAGCGACGGGGGTTCTGCGTCTGCGCGGCGAGGGCACGGCCGATCTGCCGGGAAGGCGCGTGCCCCGCTACGTGCTCACGCCCGAGCCTTTGACCGACGTCGACCGGCTGGGGCCGGTGCAGCACCTGCGCGTCGTGATGGTGCCGGTGGTCATCGATGGCCCGTTCGACGATCTGCGCGTGCGTGCCGATCCGGGTGCCGCCGTCACCGGCCCCTTGCGCGAGCTGCGGCGTCTTCTGGAAGGCTCCTCGGAAGGCGAGGAGGAGGGGGAAAGCGGCCTGGAGCGCGGCGTGCGCGACGTCCTGCGCGGCTTCGGCATCCGCCCGTGAATGGTGCCGGGTCGCGCCGCGGGCCCGAGCGGCTGCCCAACCTATTCCCGCCAAGCATCCGCGACGTGCCGCGGCAGGCGGCCGCGCGCCAACAGCACCACGTCGAAGCGGAAGACGGTTTCCGGCGGGAACACGCGCCTTGCCAGGAAGTGCTCGGCGGCACGGGCGATGCGCAGCCGCTGTGCCGGCGTAATCGCCTCCAACGCCAACACCGTCGTCGCCCGGCGCTTGACCTCGACGAACACGACGAGCGGGCCGCGCGCAGCGACGAGGTCGATCTCACCCACCGGCGTGCGGTAGCGCCGCGCCAGGACGCGAAACCCCTTCAGGCGCAGCCACCAGGCGGCGAGGGTCTCGGCCCGATGGCCGCTGCGTTCGGCCGCCTGCCGCGTCATCCGCCCTTGAGCGCCAGGGCGCGGCGGTAGAGGTCGCGCCGGTTGTGGCCGGTGGCGGCGGCCACCTCGCGTGCGGCCTCGCTCGGGCCGAGCCGGCCGAGCGCCTCGCGCAAGGCGGCATCGACGTCGGTCGCCGTCGCCACGACGTCGGCGGCGCCGCCGACGACCAGGACCACCCCGACGCACAGAGAAAGCATGGCTGCGGCTCCCGGCTGCGTGAGGCGGGCCAGAGCATACCGCAGGCGGGGCTGCCGGACCGAACCGCCGCCCGCAGGCGCAGGCGTCGGCGAGGAGCACCAAAAC
>JBJHBG010000162.1:0-7642 GCA_050485385.1 Geminicoccaceae bacterium
CGGCGGCGGTGCTGCGAGCCGGCTCGACCCGCTGGCGTGGCACCAGCACGAGATGCTGTTCGGCGGCGTCGGCGCGATCGTCGTGGGCTTCCTCTTGACGGCCGTGCCCAACTGGACCGGGCGGCTGCCGCTGCGCGGTCTGCCGCTGTTGGCCCTCGCCCTCTGGTGGGTGGCGGCGCGGGCGACCAACCTGGTCAGCGCCGGCCTGCCGGCACCGGCCGCGCTGCTGATCGATGCCGGCTTCTTCCTGGCCGTGGCGCTGTTCGCGTTCCGCGAGATCAGGGCCGGCCGCAACTGGCGCAACCTGCCGCTGGTGGCCTTGGTCACGCTGTTCGCCGTCGCCTGCGCCGCATCGCACGTGGCGAGCCTCGGGGCGCCTGTGGACGGCGACTTGGCGCGGCGCTTCGCCCTCGCCGTGATCCTCGTGCTGATCGGGCTGGTGGGCGGGCGCATCGTGCCGAGCTTCACGCGCAACTGGCTGGCGAAGCAGGGGGCGTCGACGCTACCGGCACCGTTCGGCCGCTTCGACAAGGCAAGCCTCGGCCTGCTGGCCTTGGCCCTCGCCGCCTGGGCGGTGGCTCCGTTCGCCGTGACGAGTGCTTGGCTCCTGCTCCTCGCGGGCGCCGCACAGCTCCTCCGTCTGGGCCGTTGGCAAGGGCACCGCACCCTCGCCGAGCCCCTCGTCGCCATTCTCCACGTCGGCTATTTCTGGCTGGGTGCGGGGCTGGTGGTTCTCGGCCTGGAGCGGCTTGCACCCGGCCTTGCCGGCCTCGACGGCCTGCACGCGCTGACCGCAGGCGCCGTCGGCACCATGACCCTGGCAGTGATGACGCGGGCCTCGCTCGGCCATACCGGCCGCGGCCTCGCCGCCGACCGGCCGACCGTTGCCATCTATGCGCTCGTCGTCACCGGCGCCGCGCTGCGCGCGGTGGGCGACGCGGTCGGCATCGACCCGCTCGTCGCCAGGGCCGGTGCCGGCGCGCTCTGGGCCGGCGCCTACCTCGCTTTCGCCGCACATTACGGCCCGATGCTGCTCGGTGCGCGCCCGCATCGAGCAAACGAGCAACGCTGAGCGCGTTGCGCGGAGCCGACGCCGCGCTTGACTTCTGGCCGCGTGCCGTCGGTCGGTCGAGGCCATGGCCGAGCGGCCCTGCCGGCTCGCCAACTGCCCGGCTGCGCGCCGCCGGTCCGACCTGTCAGCAATGTCGCCGTCCGTGCGGGGCCGGCAGCCCCGGCTCGTCTTCCGGCGGTGTTCGACGGGCCTCTCAGGCCAGATAGGCTAGTCGGGCGTCGGGGAAGCGGGCGAGGGCCTGCTCGATGCCGGGCCGTGGCAACAGGCAGGCGGCGGTGCTCAGCGCGTCGGCAAGACCAGCCTCGGGGGCCGTGATGCTGACGAGGCGCCACCCCGCCTCGGCCGGCCGGCCGGTCGACGGATCGAGGATGTGGCCGATGCGGCCCGCCGCGTCGAACGCGGTGCCGAGTGGCCCGGAACTGGCGAGCGCACGATCGCGCAGGTGGACGGCGCGCGGCACGATCTCACCCGCAACGTCGAGACCGACCGGCCAAGCGCCACCGTCCGGGTGGCCGCCGAGCGCGCGCAGCTCGCCCATGTCGACCAGCACGTCCGTGAGCCCTTCGGCCGCGAGCAGATCGGCGATCCGGTCGGCGACGTAGCCCTGGGCAATGCCGTTGAGGGTGAGGGCCATGCCGGAACGGGCGAAGCGCACGCCCGCGGCATCGACCTCGACGTGCCGCCAGCCGACCCGGTCCAGCGTCGCTGCGATCTCCCGGCCATTGGGTGCCCGCCCCTCGCTGTGGCGCTCGGCGTAGAGCGTCCACAAGGTCTGTACGGTCGGATCGAACCGGCCTTCCGTGGCGGCATGCACGGCGGCCGCGAGCGACAGGCACGCCAATAGCTCGAACGGCGGCGCGTCCAGCCGGCCGGTGGCGTTGAGGCGGGCCAGGGCGGAATCCGCCCGGTAGAGGCTGAAGATCGCCTCCAGCCGGGCGATCTCGGCGCGGGCGCGGGCGACGATCGGCGCGGGGTCGGGATGGGCGAGGGTGATCGAGGCGGCGGCGCCCATCGCCACGCCGCGCCAGCGATGCAGCGGCGGTGCTGCCCAGGCTGGCAGCCCGGCCGTAGCGGCCGTGGCAGCGCTGATGGCGAGGAAGCGGCGGCGGGGAAGCCTTGGCATGGTCAGTGCCGATGCCGTTCGGCCGCGAGGGCACGCAGGCGATCCTCGAAGTCGTCGTCGACCCCGTCCTCGGCCTCCAAGTCGACCGGCGTCAGCACCGCTCGGTCCGGGATGTCGGCGAGGGCGACGACGTCGCCGCCATGGGTCGCGGCGAACGCCGCCGCCGCCTCTGCATCGGAGAACGGCACCAGTTCGCCCGCCCCCATGCCACCCGTGCGGTCGGAGCCGACGACGTAGTGCGCATCGCCCGCCAAAACCCAGTTGTCGGCGCCGGGATCGTCCCAGCTCGCGGCACGCGCCATGTCGCTGACGTAGATCGCGACGATGGCGTGGCTCTGCTCGGGCATGCGCTCGTAGGCGACCGCGTCCCTGACCTGGCTGAAGAAGATCGGATGGAGCACGCCGTCGAGGTGGACCTGCGCCTTCGGCCCCGGATGCTCCAGCAGGTTCATCTGGCAATAGTGGCCGACGGCCTCGGCGGTCATCGTCACGGGCGGCGGCAGGCCGGCGCCTTCGTCCTCGCCGCAGGCGACGAGAGCAAAGGCAAGGAGCGGCGCCGCGAGGGCCAAGCGTCTCATGGGCTTACCTTTCGAAAGGCGGCGATCGCCAGCGACAGGGCGAGGGCCGGCCAAAGGGCGAGCGAGGCAAGGGCCTGCCAGGCCGCAATGGCGTTGGCGGCCCCGCCGATGCCGGCGGCGGCAGCCGTCGCCTCGGAGGCGGCGAGGTTGTAGAGGCGAAACGCGTCGGCCGGGTTGGCGAGCAGCAGCCAGGGGAACACGTCGGTCGTGAAGGTGCCGCCGCCATCGGCGACCACGGCTGCGAGCAGGCCCAGATCGTAGAGCACGACGAGCACCAGCCAGAGCCCGATGGCGAGGCCGGCGGCGGCTGCCGGACGGCGGGCCAGCGCCGAGAGGGTGTAGCCGACCGCGAGGAACGTGCCGCCGAGCAGGAGCGAGGTCCAGAACAGGCGAAGCAGCGCCGGCACGCCGGCTGTGGCGCGCGGATCGACCGACATGGCGGCCAACGCGGCGAGCCCGTAGCCGACGGCGACCGCAAGGGCGAGGATCGCCGCATGCGCCAGGAGCTTGCCGAGCAGCAGCTCCGCGCGGGCCACGGGATAGGTGAGGACCAGGGGCAGCGTCCCGCGCTCCACCTCGCCCGCGACCGCGTCGAACGCCATGAGGAGGGCGAGCAGCGGCACCAGATAGACGGCGAGACTGGTAAGGCTCGCCACCGTGACCGAAAGGCGGTCGACGCCCAGCGCCCCGGTCGGCGCGCTCCCTGCCGCTGCGAGGACGAGGGCGAAGAGCCCCATCATGACCACGGCGATGGCAACCCATCGGTTGCGCAGCGCGATGTGCAGCTCCGCTGCGGCAGTGGCGAGGACGCGGCTCATCATGCGCTCCGACTGAAATGGTCGTAGAGCTCCTCCAGGCTCGGCGGCACCACCTCCACGTCCTCGACGAGCCCGCCGAGGGCCGCGATCTCGCCGAGCCGGGCGAGCTTGTCCTCGTGCCGGCAGGCGACCTCGACGCGCACACCGTTGCAGCGGCCGCCGGCGAGGCGGGCGGCCACCGCATCAGCCGTCTCCGGCCGCGCCGTGATCTGGAGTTGGATCGGCAATGCTGCCTGGCGGCGGAGGTTGGCCAGGGTGTCGTCGGCCCTGAGCTTGCCTTGGCTGAGGATGACGATGCGGTCGGTGCGCGCCTCGACCTCGGTCAACGCATGGCTGGACAAGAGGATCGCCGCGCCCTCGCCAGCCAGCTCGTCCAGCGTCGCGTAGAGGTCGCGCCGGGAGACCGGATCGAGGCCGCTCGTGGGCTCGTCGAGGACCAGCAGCCGCGGGCGGCCGATCAGCGCCTGGGCGAGGCCGACGCGCTGCCGCATGCCCTTGGAGTAGGTGCCGATGCGGCGCTTGGCGGCGGCGGCGAGCCCCACGCGCTCCAAGAGGTCCATCGCCTTGGCCGCGGGCTCGCCCCGGAGGCGCAGATAGTAGCGAAGCTGCTCCAGGCCGGTGAGCGAGGGGTGAAAGGCGACGTTCTCGGGCAGATAGGCGGCGATGGCCCGCGCCGCACGACTGCCGGGCTTCGCCCCCATGACGCCGATCTCGCCCCGATCGGCCCGGAGCAGGCCGAGCACGATCTTCATCAGCGTCGACTTGCCGGCGCCGTTGTGACCGAGCAGGGCCACCCGGGCGCCGGCGGCAACCTCGAACGACACGTCGTCGAGCGCCAGGGCGCTGCCGAACGCCTTAGTGACTCGTGACAGGGTCAGGCTCGTCATCGTCGGGGCTTCCATGCAGCCAGGCCGGCCGGGCCTCGCGCTCCAGGGTGGCGATGGGGTCGGGTACGGCGACGTCGACCGGCCGCATCAGGGGGTAGCTGTCGAGCACGCCGCCGGGGAGCGTGGCGGGAAACGCTGCTTGGCTCCAGCGGACGAGCTGCACTGCCGGCGAGCCGAGCAGCAGCTTGGCCGCCGGTTGCGACCAGAGGATGTGGTCCATCAGGTCGTTCGGGCGAAAGCGGGTATCGGCGATGCCGTCGCCGTCGAGATCGAAGGCCGGATGGTCCGACCAGTAGTTGCCACGGCCCTCGAAGCTCCATTCGACGTCGCGGGTGCCGACGTACTTCACCTGCGTCTGGTTGCCGACGAAGGCGTTGCCCGTGAGCGCGTTACGCTCGGAGCCGGCGGTGAAGTGGATACCGATCTCGCAACCCTCGAAGCGGTTGCCGTAGATCAGGTTGCGGTGCGCGTTGTAGATGAACGTGCACTTCTCGGTCGTCCCGCCGCGCACCAGATTGCCCCGCACGTCCGCGTTGTTGGCGAAGTTGAGCATGAGGCCGTGGTCGCGATCCGACAGCGACAGGTTGTCGTGGACGGTGATGCGGTTGGAGAACATCACGGCAAATCCGAGATGATTGCCGAGCGAGACGTTGCCGACGAGTTCGCTGTTGTTGGTGTACATGTAGTGCACGGCGAAGCGGAGATCGCGCATCAGGTTGTTGCGGAAGACATTGTTGCGCGAGGCGTTGGCGAAGATGCCGTCGCGGCCGTAGCGGATCGTGTTGGCCTCGACGACGGTGCCGGGCGCGTTCCACACATAGATGCCGTTGCCGCGGTCGTTCATGCGACGGTCGCGGCGGCCGACGACCTCGTTGCCGCGCACGATGGCGTCCGTGGCACCCCAGACGTGGATACCGACGAGGTTGCCCTCCAGGCGGTTGCCTTCGACCAGCGTCCGCTCGGCGGTCCGGTCGAGCCTGATGCCGGCATCGACCGGCTCGTGCGTGCTGCCGGAGCCGCGGATCGAGAGGCCGCGGACGACCACGTCCGGCCCGGTGACGGTGACGACGCTGCCTTCGCCCGGACCCTCGACGAGCGCTCCCCCGCGCCCGTCGAGGGTGAGCGGCCGCTCCAGCAGCACCGGGCCCTCGTGGCGGCCCGGTGCGAGGACGAGCACGTCGCCCTCGGCCGCTCCGGCGATGGCGGCGGCGAGCGCTCCGGGCGTTGCCGGCACCAGCCGCTCGGCCGCCATCGCCCCCGCGGCGAGGAGGCCGAGGGCCAGGACCGCTAGAGACCCGAAGCGCCTGCGCATGGCTCAGACCGGCCCCGGTTCGACCAGCATGCGACCCCGCATCTCCATGTGCAGCGCATGGCAGAACCACTGGCAGTAGTACCAGTAGACCCCGGGCTTGCTCGCCGTGAAGGTGACCGAGGCGGTCTGCTGCGGCCCCAGTTCCATGGCGATGCCGTGGTCGCCCAGGGTCCAGCCGTGGTGCAGGTCCTCGATGTCGTCGAGGTTGGTGATGATCACCGTCACCTCGTCGCCCTGGCGCACGCTGAACTTCTCCATGCTGAAGTTCGGCGCCATGGAGGACATGTAGACGCGGACCTTGTTGCCGTCGCGAACGACGGTCTCCATCCACTCGTCGATGTCGACCCCGTCGGCCTCGGCTTGGCGCCGGGTTTCCGCCCACATCGGGTCGTTGCGATCCCAGACGTGCCGCGGATTGACGATCGAGCGGTGCACCAGGATCGAATCGTGCGGCTCGGCGAACGTCGGGCCGTCGTGCACCAGGATCATCCGGTCGCCGTCGAGCGCGAACAACTGCTCGTTCTCCGGCTTCAACGGGCCGACGTTGAGGAAGCGGTCCTTCGAGAACTTGTTCATCGACACGAACCACTTGCCGTCCGCATCCAGGGTTTCGCCCATCGTGGTCGAGTTGTGGCCCGGCTGGTAGTGGACGTCGACCTTGGTGATGATCGGATCGACGTTCTCGCCGGCGTAGAGGCGAATGGCGCGGTCGATGTTCCACTTCACGATCTGGCTGTCGAGGAACAGCGTGGTGAACGCATTACCCTCGCCGTCGAACGCGGTGTGCAGCGGGCCGAGACCCAGTTCGGGTTCGGCGACGACGACCGAGCGCGGCTCGGCATTCTCGTAGAACACCGCGTCCAGCTTGCGCACGTCGATCACCGACACCGTCGGCGACAGCTTGCCGCCGATGCAGAGATGGACCTTGTCCGGGGCCATGTTGCAGCCGTGCGGGTTGTTCGGGATCGGGATGTAGCGGGTGTAGGTCTTGTTCTGCCCCTTGCGCCCGTCGATCACCTTGACGCCGTTCATCTCGACGTAGTCGCCGGCCTCGATACCCCGCTCGATCTCGGCGATGTTGAACACGACGACGTGGTCCATCTCCGCCGCCGTCATCTCGGCGATCGTTACCCCCATCTCCGAGTTGTACGAGGTCGAGAAGGCGTACTTGCCGTCGTAGTCGGCATCGGTGTTGTCGAGGTTGCCGGAGACGATCACCTGCCAGGCGACGGTCATCTCGTCCGCGTTCACCGCGGTGAAGAAGTTGACGTACTTCTCCGGCTCGTCGAGCACCTGACCGTCGTTGACCATCGGCACCTCGTCCTCGCCGTTGGCGAAGACGTAATTGGTGCGCGGCCACTTCTGCGGGCGCAGGCCATGGATGGCCTTGGCGTTGGGGATCTCCAGGATCTTGTCGCACTTCATGACGTCGCAGCGCACGCGGGCAACGCGGGTATTCGCCTTGTCGTTCATGAAGAGGTAGCGGCCGTCGTACTTGCCCTCGGTGAAGGACATGTGGACGTGGTGGAGGTCGCCGTTGTCGTGCACCTTGCGGCCGTTCGCCGCCAGATATGCCTTGGTCGCCGGCAGCATGGTCTCGGTCATGACGCGGATCGACTCGTTGGTCTGCCCCCAGCCGGTGGCCGAACAACGGTTGAACACCGGAACGCGCATCAGTTCGCGCATCGACGGGATGCCGAGGATGCGCAGTTCGCCCGTCTGCCCCGACGACCAGAAGCCGTAGTACTCGTCGAGTTCGCCGGGCGAGAGGTGTGCGCTCGCGGCTTGGGCGACCGCGGTGCCGGCACCGGCGGCCGTCGCCACGGCGGCAGCACCGCCCATCAGCCCGAGG
>JBJHBG010000163.1:0-180 GCA_050485385.1 Geminicoccaceae bacterium
GGTCGGCCCAGCGGTCGGGGGCGAAGTCGAGCCAGCGGAGCCCGTCCGCGTCGCGGCCCTGCATCTCCATGACGTGGGCCACGGCGTGGATCGACCACATGTCGTCGCCGTTGAGCTCGACGGCGCGACGGCCGAGCCGTTCGGCGGTGGCGTAGTCGCCCAGTTCCTCGTGGCCGAAGG
>JBJHBG010000163.1:190-7616 GCA_050485385.1 Geminicoccaceae bacterium
GCCATGCCGAGCACGTCGCCGTAGCGCGGCACCGTCGCGTCCCAGGCCGGCAGCGCGCGGACCACGACGTTGCGCATGCGCCGCTGGTTGCCGAGCCAGAAGCTCTCCAAGTGGACGCGCCTCAGCGCCAGGAGATCGCGCGGATGCTCGACCAGGATCTCTTCCCAGATGGCGCAGGCACGTTGCCGCTCGCCGGCCACCAGCGCCGCCAACGCCGCGAGGTGCATGCGCTCGCGGCGCGTCAGGTGCTTGCCGGCGTGCGCCTGGGCGACGTGCGATGCCGTCCGCGCATCGTCGACGGCGGCGGGTGTTGCCCGGCTCATCATGAGGTAGCCGACGAGCACGTGTCCCATGACGAACTCGGGGTCGGCCTCGAGCATCGCCTCGACGGCCGCGCCGATCCGCAGCCGATACTCCAGCGAACATCGGATGGCTTCGTCGAATGCCGACACCGCCCGTTCGCTCGTCGTGGTGAACTCCAATCCGCGCTCGTCCGCAACCATCGATCCTCCTCGGGCCGCGACCATGTCGGCAGCGTCCCTTGTGTCTTGGCCTGGAGCATACGAAGTCGCGGCTTCGTCTTCATCGCCGCTGAGCCTCATGTAACGCCATCGTGAGCCGGCGTTGGCTTATGTCGAGGTCGGCATGCGACTACCAGGGATTGGTACAATCGTGGCGTTCGACAGTTCGAGCGCGAATGCGGAGGCTTTCTCATGTCCGAAACCGAACAGATGCGGCACTCGTTGTTGGCGAAGATATCACGAGGTCTGTTGTATTCTGCGCCGTTGATGGTCGTAGTGGTGGCCGCCGGATGCGCGCCGGCGACCATCGACCAAGCCCAGCGTGACGCCGCCGCCACGACCCATGCGGCAGCCGAGGGCGAAGCCGCTGCGGAGGCAGAGGCGGAAGCGGAGGGCGAGGCGGAAGGTGAAGCGGAAGCCGAGGCGGAGGCCGAGGCCAGCCAAGCCAACTGACTTGCCGGGCCGGAACCGGGGACGTGCCCAAGCGGCAACGCGGCCGCGCGTCGCCGGTCAGCCGACGACGAGCCGGACGGCGCACCAGATCATCGCCCAGCCTGCGCTGGCGAGAACGACCATCACGGCCACGGCCAGATATGGCGGCCAGCGGTGGTGAGCGGTTTCGGGTGCGCTGCACGTCACCGAACGACGAGGCTTCGTCGCCTTGGCCGGAACGCTACGGAGGCCGGCGAAGCGGTTCGCATAGAGCAATTCGCTTCTCGTGGTCACGGGCGTACCTCCACTTGTGCGCATCAGCTCCGGCTCTGACGGAGCGGGCTAGCGTGCCCGGACGATCCGACGCCGTAGCTGGCGTTACGCCTGTCCGAAACGTGAGGTGAGGTGTGGCGGCGCGCAATCGGTGCGCACGCGATCGTGTCGAAGCGCGAGCCGTTCGGCCGCCGTCGCGTTGCAGGATCGGGGGATCATGGAGAACGTCGGTCGGACCCCTGCGGGCGCGGTAGCGTCGGCGCGGCTACGCGACGGCGATCACGTTCAGCGCTACCGAGCACCGGACGGGCTCGCCGGTGACGAGGGGCCTCCGTCGCTTGCGGCTTGTGGCTCGTCGATGCGTATCTGGCGAGCGGTCCGCGGGCGATGCGGAGCGGCTCTTCGCCGGATTGGTCCGGGGCGCGAGCGACGTCGGTCTGTTCGCCGAGGAGGTCGATCCCACTACCGTCACCTTTCTCGGCAATTTTCCTCGGGCCTTCAGCCACCTCGCCTTGATCGGCTCGGCCATCAACCTGAAACTCGACCGCCGCCACGGGCCTGGTGGCATCAGCGGCTGGTACGCCGACCGCGCAGGTCGTGCCGTCGGGCGCGTCTTCGGCTGGCGGGCCCTCGTCGAGGCGATGCGCGCGTGCAACGCGTGGGTCGTCTGCGCGGCTCCCGTGCATCGCTTTATGGCCACAGGCGCGCGGGCCGCGACACGAAACGAGGGCGGCGCTGTCCCCAGTGCCGCCCTCGGTCGTCGTCGGAACCAACGATCGCTGGAAGGTCAGCCCCCCTCGGCTTCACCTTCCGCCTCGGCTTCAGCTTCACCTTCCGCTTCGGCCTCGGCTTCCGCTTCACCTTCCGCTTCGGCCTCGGCTTCCGCTTCACCTTCGGCCTCGGCTTCGGCTTGCGCCACGATCATCACGTCGTCCTGAAAGACCGACGTGCGATCGGCGGGTGCAGCGTTGGCTGCGGCGCCGTAACCCGCCACGGCAGCGACCACCATGGCGGGCGCTCCGTAGAGCACGCCGCGCGCGACCGACGCGAGCAGGGCGGTGCGCTCGTGATCGGAGTTGGACATTGCGTTATCTCCCAGCCGTTGCGATCGACGACGCCGGTCCACGCTGGCGGGGACGCCGCTCGATGCAGCGAACCTAGCACCGAACGGCGCCCGGCATGAATCACGGCCGGCTCACGATCGCGTTAGCAGCGGGGCCGACGGCATTCCACCAGCCGCCGCTTGCCGTATCCTCTTGCATCGGGTGAGCGACCACGGGGAGCATCCGATGACGGAACGGGCGGGCGTCGAGAAGCGTCGCTACTGGCTGGGCGGCAACCGCGAGGAGGGGCAGGATCGCTTCTTCCGCGACGCCCTCGACCCTGGTCTTTGGACCGAGGGCGGCGCCGAGGGCTGGGACGCGTGCTGGTACACGGGCATGCCGGACGCCAAGGCCTTCGAGCAACTCACGCCGGCCAAGTGGGTGAACCACATGCCCGGCAACAACACCCTGACGGTGAAGAGTAGGCTTGCCGCAACCCTGGCCGCCGCGAAGGCGCGGCTGACGGCGGCGGCCGGCGTCGACAGCGAACTCGTGCGGCGGATGGCCTTCTTCCCGGACACGTACCCCATGCCCGCCGGCTACCACGCATTGCAGGCGGCGGCCCACGCCGCCCCCGAACGGCGCTGGATCCTGAAGCCCAAGAACGCGTCGCGCGGGCGGGACATCCGGGTGCTGGAAGACGTGGCCACGGTGCCGACCGACCCGAAATGGATGGTGCAACGCTACGTCGACGACCCGCATACGATCCGCGGGCACAAATACGTGCTGCGCCTCTATGTGCTGATCACGTCGGCGGTGCCCTTGCGCGTCTACCTCTACCACGAGGGCTTCGCCAAGCTCGCCTCCGAGCCCTACGATCTCGACGACCTGTCCAACGTGTTCAGCCACCTCACCAACCCGGACATCAACGCCACCAACACGACGGCCGCAGCCCCCGTCGTGTTCATCCCCCTCGGCGACTACCGCGCTTGGCTGCGCGAGCAGGGCCACGACGACGACGCCCTCTTTGCGCGCATCCACGACCTCGTGACGCTCACCGCGGTCGCCGCGCGGGAGACGTTCCGCGCACGGCTCGCCGAGGTCGAGGCCGATACGGTCGGCTGTTACGAACTGTTGGGGCTGGACTGCCTGATCGACCGTCGCCTGACGCCGTGGATCATGGAGTGCAACCTCAGCCCGTCGTTGGACATCTGCGCGGCACCCGAGGACGGTGGCGAGGTCGAATATCGGATCAAGCGGCAACTCGTCCACGACATGGTCGCCATGCTCGGGCTCAACCGCGAGACGCGGTTCGGGGCGGCGAGCGATCCGGCCGAGCGTCTCGTCGTCGAGGCCGCGACCGAGCTGGAGCATCGGGGCGGCTGGCAGCGGCTGGTCCCGACGAGCGAGCCGTCGGCGTACCTGCCGGTTTTGCCCCATCCGCGCCTCGCCGACATGGTGCTGGCCGATGCGCTGTCGCCGACGCCGGTCGCGCGCCCGACGGTTCGCCCCTACCGCGCGAGCGAAATCGTCGAGGCGGAGCGTCTGTCCCTCTACGCCGAGGAGACGGGGCTGCTCTATCACCTGAACCCGACCGCCGCTTGGCTCTGGTTGCAGGCGACGAGCGGCCGAGACGCGGAAGCGATCGCCGACGAACTGGCCACGCATCGCGGTGCCACGAATGCGGCGGCGCGCTGGTCGGTTCGGCACGAGGTCTACGATCAACTCGCCGACTGGGCAGCCCTCGGCCTGCTGTGTCAGAGCCTCGGCGGTGCCGAGACGGCCGACGAGCCCGCCGCAACCGACGCCGCCGCCCCGCCGCCCTTCGCGCTGCGCGTCGGCCGCACGCAGGTCGAGGTCACGACCCCTGCCGAGGCCGTCGCGGCGCGCCTGCGTCGGCTTTGGCCGGCCGACGACGGTGCGCCGGCTGAACGGGCGACGGCGTTGACGGTGCTCCGCTCGGGGCGCGGCTACGGCTTGGCCTCGCCGGGGCAACTCGTCGCCGCCGACCTGCGCCTCGCCGAGCTGGCGCCGGCCATGATCGACCGCTTGCTCACGCTGACCGGCGACGAGGAGGGTGTCGTCGGCACGCTGGCTGCGGCCGTCGTGGCCGACGGCCGGGGACGTGCGCTCTTGGTGGCGCCGGATTGGCAGGGGTCGTGGGACGCCGCGGCGGTTGCGTTGGCCCACTCCTTGGGCGGGGCCTTCGCCGCCGGCCTCACCGTTCCGGAGGATCCAGCCGGCGGCAGCCTAGCCCTGGGACTGCCGGCGCGTGTGCCGCCCCATGCTGCGAAGGCGGCGGTCGATCCGGGACTGCGGCAGGCGCTCACCGCTGCGACCCGTCACCGATGGTCGTGGCCTGGGGCGCAGGAAGGTCATCTCGTCACGCCCAGCATGGCCGCGCACGGCGACCTCGTCGAGGTGAGTGCGGTGCTGTTGCCGCGAGCGCCGGGCGGGGACGGTTCGGTGCGGCTCGACGCCGACGCGGCCCTCGCGGCGTTGCTGCCGGCCTACCGGGGGCGGCACGGCGCGCGGCCGTCGGCGCGCGAGGTGGCAGCGCTTCACCGCTGGCTCGCCGCCCGCGAGGTGCGCGCCTTGCCGCTCGGCGCGGGGGCGGAGACGGTCTGCCCGGCCGCGGTCGAGCACTGGCGCGACGATGGCGCCGGGGCGCCGGCGCTCGCCATCGCCGGCTCGTAGGCCGGACGGGGTCCGGCCGGACTCGCGACGTCGTGACGGCGATGCGACGCGCGGCGCCCGGGCGGTCTGCTAGCGTCGGCGCATGGCAGCGATGGAGGAGGTAGCGATGCGCGCATCCGCTTTGGCCCTGGCCTTACCGCTCCTGGTCGGGGCGACACCGGCGCCGGCCGAGGTACCCGCCTCCTGGGCCCGCGAGTGGCCGACGACCGACTTCAGCCGGACCATCGTCGACCTGGGCGAGATCAGAGGCGGCGGGCCGCCCAAGGACGGCATCCCGTCGATCGACGCCCCTCGGTTCGTGGCGGTCGGCGAGATCGCCGGCGACCTCGAGCCAGGCGAGCCGGTGATGAGCGTCGTGCTCGGCGACGATGCGCGCGCCTACCCGTTGCGCATCCTCATGTGGCACGAGATCGTCAACGACACGGTGAACGGGGTACCGATCGCCGTCACCTACTGTCCCTTGTGCAACTCGGGCGTCGTCTTCGAGCGCACCGTTGCCGGCACGCCCACGACCTTCGGCACGACCGGCAAGCTGCGGCATTCCGACCTCGTCATGTACGATCGCGCCAGCGAGAGCTGGTGGCAGCAGTTCGATGGTCGGGCCATCGTCGGCGAGCGCGTCGGCACCGAGTTGGAGCGTCTGCCGGCACGGCTGGAAGCCTTCGCCGAGTTCGCCGACCGTCATCCTCGAGGTGCCGTGCTGGTGCCCACCGACGCGCGGGCGCGCGACTACGGCCGCAACCCCTATGTCGGTTACGACAGCGCGCCGCGTCCGTTCCTGTTCGACGGCAGCTACGACGGACCCGGCTCGCCATTGATGCGGGTGGTCGCGGTCGAGGGGCTGGACCGCGCCTACAGCCTGGAGCTGGTGCGTGCGGCGGGCGCGGTCGTCGACGAGCCCTTCGTCATTCGCTGGCGGCCGGGGCAACGTTCGGCCTTGGACACCGCCCGGATCGCCGAGGGTCGCGACGTCGGCACCGTGACCGTGCAGCGGCAACGGGCCGACGGCACGCTGGAGGATGTGGTCTACGACGTACCCTTCGCCTTCGCGCTGCGTGCCTTTCGGCCCGAGCTGCCGATTCACCACGCCGACTGACACCGAGCCCGCCATCGCCCGTCACATGCGATCAACTCGCCGTGATGCCGGGTGGCGACGGCCGCTCGTCCGGATAGGGTTGCGGTGTGGTCCTGCATCCTCGCTCGGAGCGTTCGCACGATGTATCGCCGTACCCTCGTCGTCCTCGCCATGATCGTCTTCGTCACGCTTCCCCTCGACGACGCGCGGGCGTTCTCCGAACCCTTCGAGCAAGGCCGGTTCGAGGCCGCGTTGGCCGAGGGCCGGCCCGTGCTGGTCGAGATCGCGGCGAGCTGGTGCCCCGTCTGCCGCGCCCAGCAAGAGGTCTTGAGCGAACTCTTCGAGGAACCGCGTTTCACCGAGTTCACGGCGTTGCAGGTCGACTTCGACACCCAGAAGGACGTGGTGCGCGCGCTGGGTGCACAGCTGCAAAGCACCTTGATCGTCTACGTCGACGGGGTCGAGGTGGCCCGCGGCGTGGGTGACACCAGCCCGACAGCCATCGCCGGTCTGCTCGAGGCGGCACTCTAGGAGCCGGCGACGTGCTCTCTTCCGCCCTCTTCGGGACCATCGCGGGTATCCTGTCGACGCTCTCGCCCTGCGTGCTCCCGCTGATCCCGATCGTCCTCGGTGCGGCGGCGAGCGAGCATCGCTTGGGGCCTGTCGCCTTGGCGGGGGGACTTGCCGTGTCGTTCACGGCCGTCGGCCTGTTCGTCGCCACCATCGGCTTCGCGATCGGCCTGGACGCCGATCTCTTCCGCGCGGTCGGCGGCACGCTGCTTGCCGGATTGGGCATCGTTCTGATTCTGCCGGCGCTCCAGTCGAGACTGGCGACGGCCGCCGGTCCGATCGGTAGCTGGACCGAGCAGCGCTTCGGTGGAGTCTCGACCTCCGGTCTGGGTGGCCAGTTCGGTGTCGGCGCAGTGCTGGGGCTCGTCTGGGCGCCCTGCGTCGGGCCGACGCTCGGTGCCGCCTCCTTGATGGCGGCGCGCGGCGAAAACCTCGCTCAGGTGTCGCTGACGATGCTCGCGTTCGGGCTCGGCGCCGCCTTGCCGCTGCTCTTGCTCGGCACGCTGTCGCGCGACGCGTTGGTGCGCTGGCGCGGTCGCCTGCTCCACGCGGGTTCCGGTGCCAAACAGCTCATGGGCTTCGTACTCCTGGCGGTCGGGCTCTTGATCCTCACCGGCCTCGACAAGCGCGCCGAGACTTGGCTGATCGAGGTTTCGCCGCTCTGGCTGACCCAGCTCACGACCCGCTTCTAGAGTATCCGTGATGATCAAGCGAGTTTCTGGGTCCAGGTTCGGTTGCTGCGGAGCAGGGTATTGGCGAGCAGGACGAGCTTGCGCATGACGGCGACGAGGGCGAGTTTGGGCGGTTTACCGGCT
>JBJHBG010000164.1:0-7579 GCA_050485385.1 Geminicoccaceae bacterium
GCGTAGCGGTCGGCCCGGCCTTCCATGCCCATGCTGCGGATCTGCGCCACGCGGGCGGGCCACCAAGTGGCGCTGCCCACCGCGCGCACGCGGGCCTCGGTGCCCGGCAGGAACTGCTCGAGGTTGCGCGTCGGCAGGCTGGCGGTGACCATGAGGTCGTCGCACGCGATCAGGCTGGTGATCTCGCCCGGGGCGACGGCCAGGGCACCCCGGTCGACGTGGTTGCGCCAGACGATGGCGTCGCGCGGGGCGCTCAGCACCACCCGCTCCAGGCCCTCCAGTCGGGCGCGCTTGGCTGCGATCTCGACGTCGAGCGCGTCGCGGTGCGCCTCGTGCTCGGCGGCCCGGCGTTGGACCTCGAGCCGGCGCAGCTTCACCTCGTCCAGCCGCTGGCGGCTGTAGGGCACGTCGTTGTGGTCGTCGCCGACGTAGACTCCGGCCGTCAGCGCGTCGTGCTCGGCGGCGAGCCGGTCGCGCGTGCTGCGCCGGGCGTCGACGGTAGCGGCCGCCTGCAGCGCGGCGGCGGCGGTCTCGTCGTGGCGATGTCGGGTGATGATGTCGGTGGCGGCGAGCCTGGCGCTGCGCGCGTGCTCGAGCTCCGTGCGCTCGGCCTCGGCCTGGGCGGCCCGCAACTCCGCCTCGGCCACGGCAAGCCGGTGGCCGACGGCGATGCTAGTGGCGTCCAGGTGGCGGATGGCGGCGGCCTCCAGCGAACGCGCCAGGGTAGCCAGTTCTGCGTCCTCGGCGACGAACGCGAGCCGCGCCCGCTCGGCGGCGGTGCGCACGGTGGCGAGTTCTTCCAGCACCGCGCTGGCAGCCTGGGGGTCGGCGATCTCGGCGATGGTGGCGCCGGCCGTGAGGACCGACCCGGGCGCGGGCGGCGGCCGCAGCAGGCTGCCGCCGATGGGCGTGGTGACGGCCGTGACGGGAGCGTTCAGCACGGCGTCGTAGGTCACCGTCTCGATCAGTCGCGGACCGTAGAACCAGAAGGCTGCGGTGATCAGGCCCAGCGCCGTCGTTACTCGGATCCATCGGGCAAGCCGCGTCCAGCCCTGCCGCTCCCGCACCTCTGCGCCCATCGTCCGACCGCTCCCGGCACCACGACCGCCCTTCGGCCGCACCGGGTTGATGTGCGCAGGTGGAAGTTAATTTCGCCTTGCCGGCGGCGGATCAGCCCTCGTTTTGGAGCGGCATCGCCAATTCGACGAGACGGACCCAGAACGAGCAGCCATGCGGGATGGCGGCGTCGGTGAAGTCGTAACCCGGATGATGCAGGGGTGCCGAGTGGCCGTTGCCGGTGAAGACGAACGCGCCCGGGCGCTCGCGCAGCATGAACGAGAAGTCTTCCGCCCCCATACGCGGCGGCGCCATGTCGTCCACCGCGGCATCGCCGGCCACGTCCCGCGCGACGGCGGCCGCGAACTCCACCTTGGCGTCGTGGTTGACCAGGACGGGGTATTCCCGACGGTAGTGCAGCGTCGCCTTGGCGCCGAGCGTGCGGGCGCCGAGTTCCACGACCTCGGCCATGCGCGTCTCGATACGGTCGCGCACCGCTTCGCTCAGGGTACGCACGGTGCCGCCGAGGCGGGCGGTCTGCGGGATGACGTTGAACGCATCGCCGGCCTTGACCGTGGTGACCGAAACCACTGCCGATTCGATTGGATCGACGTTGCGGGCGACGACGGTTTGCAGCGTCAGCATCAGATGCGCCGCCACCATCGCCGCGTCGACCGCGCGGTGCGGGTGCGCTGCGTGGCCCCCATAGCCCTCGACGTCGATGACGAACTCGTCGGCGGCGGCGAGAAAGGCACCCTTGCGGAGGGCGAAGCGGCCGACCTCCAGCCCCGGCTGGTTGTGCATGCCGTAGACTTCCTGCACGCCGAAGCGGTCCATCAGCCCGTCGTCGACCATCGCCTTGCCGCCGCCGCCGCCTTCCTCCGCCGGCTGGAAGACGACCACCACGGTGCCGTCGAAGCGGCGTGTTTCGGCAAGGTGGCGGGCGGCGCCCAAGAGCATGGCGGTATGGCCGTCGTGGCCGCACGCGTGCATCCGGCCGGCATGGACCGAGGCATAGGGCAGGTCCGTCGCCTCCTGGATGGGGAGGGCGTCCATGTCGGCGCGCAGCGCCACGACGCGGCCCGTGCCGGTCTCGCGGCCCTTGATGATCCCGACCACGCCCGTGCGGCCGATACCCGTCACCACCTCGTCGCAGCCGGCGTCGCGCAGCTCGCGTGCGACGGTCGCCGCGGTGCGGTGGACGTCGAACATGACTTCGGGATGGCGGTGCAGATCCTGCCGCCAGCCGCGGATCAGCGGTTCGAGGTCGGCAAGGCTGTTCACGAGCGGCATGGAGCGGCGACCCGACGGCTGAGGGACCGGGCGAGCCCGATCGTCGGACCGCCGACGTGGCGACACCGGGTCTTGGAGCGAACCGGCTCGGCGTGTACCAGAACATCGCCCGAGGGGACGATGGTGCGGTCGAGAAGACTCGAACTTCCACCCCGTTTCCGGGACAGCGACCTCAACGCTGCGCGTCTACCAATTCCGCCACGACCGCACGTCGTAGGCCCTAGAAGCGGCCGGGGGTGTAACAAATGCCCGATAGTCACGCAAGCATTCTCGACCGTCCGGTGGCCGCGCGCGTCGCACCTGGCCGGGTCGACTACGCCCTGGCGGTGGCGAGCATGGAGGCCCACGTCGCCGCCCTGCACGCGGGCGAGGCGGACGAATTGCTCTGGCTCGTGGAGCACGACCACGTCTACACCGCCGGCACCAGCGCCGCGCCCGACGAGTTGCTGGCAGCGGACGGCATTCCGGTCGTCGCCACCGGCCGTGGCGGCAGGTTCACCTATCACGGGCCGGGACAGCGCGTCGGCTACGTCATGCTCGACCTCAAGCGCCGCAAGCCGGACGTCCGGGTCTTCGTCCACGACCTGGAGGAATGGCTGATCCGCACGCTGGCGAGGCTCGACGTCGTCGGCGAGCGGCGCGCGGGCCGCGTCGGCATCTGGGTCGCGACGCCCACGGGCGAGGCCAAGATCGCCGCCATCGGCGTGCGTGTGCGGCGCTGGGTGACCTATCACGGCGTGGCCCTCAACGTTGCCCCCGACCTCCGACGCTTCGCCGGCATCGTGCCGTGCGGCCTCGCCGGCTTCGGCGTGACCTCGCTGGCGGCGCTCGGCCGCACGGCCGATGGTCGGGTCGTGGACCGCGCGCTTCTAGCGGCGTTCGAGGAGGTTTTCGGAAGTGTCCGGCTGGAGGTGGATTTCGCCGGCCGGGGCGGCTAGCTTCGCGGCAAGGGTGTCGGAAGGACGAACGATGCAGGTGTTGCACAAGGCGGCCGCGGCCGCGGCGTTGATGGTGATGCTCACCGGCACTGCGGCCGCGTCCTGCGATCTGCTGATGCCCGGTGCCGATCTCCGCCGCTGCCAGCTCGACGGCAACGATCTCGGCGGCATCGACCTTACCGGCGCCGACCTTCGCGCTGCGTCGTTCAACCGCGCCAATCTGCGGGATGCGATCCTCGACGAGACGCGGAACGAGCGGGCCCGCTTCATCTCCGCCGAGCTGACCGACGTCTCCTTTGCACGGGCCAATCTGGTCGAGGCCGACTTCACCAGCGCGCGGCTGCAGGGGGCCTCGTTCGTCGAGGCGATGATGGTGCGGGCGCGATTCTTCCGGGCCGATTTGCGCGGCGCCGACTTCACCGGCGCCCGGCTCTCCAACACCGACTTCCACCAAGCCCAGCTCGAGGGTGCCACCTGGGTCGACGGCTCCACCGTTTGCGGTCCCGGCTCGATCGGCCGCTGCGTGCCCACGCCGGCACCCCGCTCCGGGGCGCAGGCGGAACCGGGCCCCGCTGGCGGGTAGAACTCGTGGCAAGGCGTCCTAAACTTCCGGCAGATCGTCGACCTCGAGTTTCCGACCGGAGCGCAGGAGCGTCAGCAACTCGTCCGGTGGCAGGGGGCCGCTGAAGAGAAATCCCTGCAACTCGTCGCAGCGAAAACGCTTGATGGTGGCGAGTTGCTCGCGGGTTTCCACGCCCTCGGCCACCACGCTGATCTTCAGCATCTCCGCCAGCGCCACGATCGCCTGGGCGATGGCGGCATCGTTCGGGTCGGTGGTGACGTCCTTGACGAAGGAGCGGTCGATCTTCAGGCAGCGGATCGGAAAGCGCTTCAGATAGGCGAGCGACGAGTAGCCGGTGCCGAAGTCGTCGACGGCAAACTGCACGCCCAGCTCGTGGATCGCCTGCAACCGGCCGATGCTTTCGCCGACGTCCTCCATCAAGGCGCTCTCGGTCAGCTCCAGTTCCAGCAGGTTCGCCGACATGCCGGTGGCCTGGAGGACGCGGCGGATGATGTCGACCAGGTTGCGCTGCTTGAACTGGCGGCCCGAGAGATTGACGGCGAGGCGGAGCCCGGCGAAGCCGACACGCTGCCATTCGCGCACCTGCCGGCAGGCCTCGGTCAGCACCCATTGGCCGATCGGCAGGATCAGGCCGGTCTCCTCGGCGAGCGGGATGAACTCGCTCGGTGGCACGCGGCCCAGTTCGGGGTGGAACCAGCGCACCAGTGCTTCGACGCCGGTGATCTCGCCGCTGGCGACGCTGACGAACGGCTGATAGTGCAGCGCCAATTCGCCCCGCTCCAGGGCGCGGCGGAGCTGCGTTTCCAGTACCAGACGCTCGAAGGCGCGGGCGTTCATGTCGTTGGTGTAGAACTGATACGAGTTCCGCCCCTGCTCCTTGGTGCGGTAGAGGGCGGTGTCCGCGTTCTTCACCAAGGTCTCGCCGTCGCCGCCGTCGTGCGGGAAGAGGGCGATGCCGATGCTGGCGGTGGCGCTCAGCTCCTGGCCGTTGATGGCGTAGGGCTGGCGCATCACGTCGAGGATTTTCTGGGCGACCTTGGCGGCGTTCTCGGCGCCGCGGCAGCCCGGCAGCAGCAACAAGAACTCGTCGCCGCCGAGCCGGGCGACGGTGTCGGCACGGCGCAGGACCAGCACCAGCCGGCGCGCCACCTCGCGCAGCAACTGGTCGCCCTTGGCCATGCCGAGGCTCTCGTTGACCAGCTTGAAGCGATCGAGGTCCAACAGCATGACCGCGAATTCCTGCGGGTTGCGGCGGGCGCGTTCGACGGTCTGGGCGAGCCGGTCGTCGAACAGGAGGCGGTTGGGCAGTCCGGTCAGCGGATCGCGCGAGGCGAGCCGGCGGATGGTCTCTTCGGCCTCGCGCCGGGCGGACACGTCGCGCGCGGTGACCAGGAAACCCGAGGGATCGCGGTCGTCGAGCCGGCTCACGGTCACCTCGATCGGCACCGCCTCGTCGGGTCCGCGCTTGGCCACGAGTTCGGTCAGTCGGCCGCCGTTGGCGTGGGCGTTCTCCAACAGACTGAGCAGGTCGCCTTCGTCGCCTGGCGGCACGCCGATGAAGGCCTCCAGGGGGCGGCCGCGGGCCGCCGCGGCGGACGTGCGGAAAAGTCGTTCGGCGGATGGGGAGAAATCGTCGACGAGGCCCTTCGCATTGGTCGTGACGACGCCGTCGACGACGATGTCCAGGATCGAGCGCCAGCGCGGCTCGGCGGCGACCGGTAGGGTCGAGGGCGGGGTCTCGTCCGGCTCGCCGCCGTCCGTGGGCACGCTCGTGCCGCCGACCAGCGCAAGGGCGCGGCCGTCCGGCAGCGGCAGCAGGTCAACCACGGTACCGTCGAGCCGCACGGCGACGTCCAGGGCTCGGGGATCGGCGAGGTGCAGCACCTCGGCGACGGTCTCCGCTCGGGCGTGAAGCAGAGCCGCCAGTTCGCGCGGTGACGGCCAGGCGCGGTCGTCGGGATCGCCGTCGCCGGGCACCACCACCTCGACCAGCGCGCCGTCCCGGTCCACCAGTGCCGCGAAGCGGGCGCCGCTGCGACGGGCGAGGTAGCCGAGCGCGCTCACGGGCGGCGCTGTGGCGATGGTCGTCCCGGCGGCTGGCGATAGCGGTGGCGCGAGCTGCTCCGTTTCCTGCCGGAGCCGCGCGACGATGCCTCGGATCCGGCCATCCTCGTCGCGTTGCGGGATGGCGAAGTCGTCGATGGCGACGAGCGTGGCCCCGCTCCCTTGCAGCCGGTAGCGGCAGGCCGCCGAGCGTCCGGCGAGCACGGCGACGTTCCGGTCGCGCCAGCGGTCGCGGTCGTCGGGATGGACGAAGCTCGCCCAGCCGGCGCCCGCTTCCGGTTCGCTCCCGAGGAGCGCCGCGATCGGCCCCACCGTCCAGGCGAGCGACAGCCGGCAATCCGCATCCATGTCCAGGGCATAGATCGGCTCGTCGATCAGCGCGTCGAGGCCGGAGGGCACGTGGACGGCACTGGGGACGGGGGCCGCCGCCGGGCGCAGGATCAGCCAGTAGAGGTCGTCGCCGGCCGGCGCGCCGGTGAGCGCGACGGCTTCCCTGCGGCCGCGAACCTCGGGCAGCGTGGCGTCGAACGCTTGGCCACGGCTCGTCGCCAGCACCAGTTCGGCCCAGGTCTGGAGCGGGAGATCGCTGGTTGCGAGGCGTTCGAGGCTGGCGCCGCGGATGCCACCGGCATCGAGCCCGAGCCAACGTAGTGCGAGCGGGCTCGCGTCGACGACCTCCAGGGTCCGACCGCCGCCGCGACGCAGCCCGATGCAGCCGATACCGGCGCCGGCTAGGACGTCGGTCAGCGAGGAAGCTGCTGTTGGGGTCATCCGTCGGCCTCGCGTCCACGAGGATGGGCGGGCGACGCACCTCCGACCCGGCATCGCGAGGTGCTCTCAACCCCTAAGTCGTCCACAAGAGCAAGCCTCTCAACCTTATTCACGTAACGCTACCGAGCCCCGACAACGGCCGGTTCTACAAGCACAGACATGCACAACCGGAGTGCGAGCGTCGCCCGGCTCATGGGGCTATTGCAGCGACGACAGTAAGGGCACGATGCAGAAGGCCCGGCAAATCATCCGCCGTCAAGCTGGCCGGCCCCCGAGCCGCTGCCTCGTTGTGCAGCCAGACAGCGAAGGCGGCGGCCTCGAAGGGTGGCATGCCTTGGGCGAGACCGGCGAGCACGACGCCCCCGAGCACGTCACCACTGCCGGCCGTGGCCAGTTTGGGACAGCCGTTGACGGCGATGGCGACCCGCCCGTCGGGGGCCGCGACGATGCTGTCGACGCCTTTCGACAGTACCACGGCCCCGGTGCGCGCGGCGAGCGCGCGTGCCTCGCCGATACGGTCGTCCCCACCGAATCCCAGCCGACGCGCCTCGCCCTGGTGGGGCGTCAGCACACAGGGACCTTGGATGGCGGCACCGAGATCGTCGATGTGGCCCGCGAAGCTGGTCAGGGCGTCCGCGTCCAGGACGGTCGCGCGACCGGCCGCCAGGACCGCGGTCACCTGGCTACGCAGCACCTCGCCGACGCCGCCGCCGGGGCCGAGCAGCCAAGCGTTGCGCCTGTCGTCGGCGAGCAGCGGTGCGAGGTCGTGGGAGCGAACGGCACGGACCATCACGGCGTCGAGCCGGGCGGCGTGAATGGCGACCGCGCCGGCCGGTGCCGCCAGCGTCACGAGCCCGGCGCCACCGGCGAGGGC
>JBJHBG010000165.1:0-7557 GCA_050485385.1 Geminicoccaceae bacterium
GCCGACATGATCCTCGCGGACGCGCGGGCCTGACGCATCCGTTGGAACCGTCGGGTTTCGCCGACGTTTGCGGTTGGAAGGTGCAGGTGGCTCGAGATCGCCCGCCTGC
The DNA here is from genome assembly GCA_050485385.1 of Geminicoccaceae bacterium. Lineage (GTDB taxonomy): Bacteria > Pseudomonadota > Alphaproteobacteria > Geminicoccales > Geminicoccaceae > RECO01. Next base: position 110 of record JBJHBG010000165.1, read on the forward strand.
TCTATGGAGCCTCCACGATGGTCGAGCGAGCCTGCTTCATCGTCAATCCCGGCAAGGTCGAGGGGCTCGGCCTCGCCGACGAGGCGCGCCGGCTCGATATCGAGACGATCGTGCCGGAGGACGTCGGCGACGCCGTCGCCGAGGCCGTCCGTAAGGGTTTCGCACGGATCGTGGTGGGTGGCGGCGACGGGACGGTGCACGCGGCGGTACGGCGCCTGCTCGCCGAGGAGGCGGGCCGCGAGGTCGCGTTGGGGATCGTCCCGCTCGGCACCGCCAACGACTTCGCGACCGCCATCGGCCTGCCGACCGAGCCGTCGGCGGCCTTGCGCTTCGCCGTCGAGGGCGAAGCGTTGGCGACGGATGCCGGCTGCGGCACGAGCGGCTGTTTCGCGAATGCCGTGTCGCTGGGTTTCGGGGCCGATGCCACGCGCGACACACCCGGCGACCTGAAGGCGGTGCTCGGACCGTTGGCTTACGTGGTGCGGGGGATCGGCAGCTTCATGGACGCGCGGCCGCGGCGTGCACGCATAACCACGCCCGACGCGCGCTTCGAGGCGACGCTGCTGGTCGGTTCCATCTGCAACAGCGGCCGAGTAGGCGGCTTCGTCATGGCGCCGACAGCCCGTGTCGACGACGGCCTCTTGGACCTCGTCGCGGTGGTCGACGTCTCGCCGGAAGTGCCGGGTACGATCCTGGAACTGGCACACGAGCTGGTGGCCGGGGACGAGGGCTCCGGCGCGCACGTTCGTCGTGCGCGGGCCGCCTGGATCGAGATCGAGCCGTTGGAGGCCGAGGCGCAGACAGTCAACCTCGATGGCGAAGGTTACCGGCAGGAAGGCTCGGGCCGAATCGAGGTTCTCGCCGCAGCGCTGCGTGTCGTGCGGCCGACGTCCTAATGCACGCGCTCGCCGGCCCGTCGCGGCAGGGGCGGCATCGCCGTCGAGCGGCGATAGAGTTGGTGGAGGCGACTGCGCGCCCTGGACAGGCGCGACTTGACGGTCCCGAGTTCCACCTCCAGCCGCTCGGCGGTTTCCTCGTAGGACAGTCCGGCACCGCCGATCAGGGCCAGAACTTGCTGGTCGCGGTCGGGCAGGCGGCGGAAGGCCTTGAGAAAGTCCTCCACGTCGAGCCGTTGGTGCTGCCCCGGGGCGACCACCAGCCGATGCGCCATTTCCTCCACCGGAGCGGGCGATTCGCGGCGCTTGCGGCAGAGGCTGACGAAGCGGTTGCGCATGATGGTGAAGAGCCACGCGTGCAGGTTGGTGCCAGCCTCGAACCGGGCCTGGTGCGTCAAGGCCCGTTCGAGACAGTCCTGCACCAGATCGTCGGCGTCCGCTTCGGCGCGGGTCAGCGACAGCGCGAAGCGTCGCAGCGAAGGCACGGCATCGCCGAGTTCGGTTTCGAAAGACGTCATCAGATCCCGATCATCGGTTAGTCCCATACCTGAATGATGGGGACCATGTCGACGAGATCAACCGGATGACTGGAAAGCAATCGAGCGTGTGTCGTGGTGTGGCAACGTGCTGCTACCACGGCCCGGGAAACGCCGACGCCATCAACAGCGCCCTTGGGATCGCGGTGCCGCGCGCCTATATTGCTGAATCATTCGAGCAAAAGCGGAGGGATGCGTGGCAAAGAGGTGGTTGACGGCGCGCACGGGGCTGTTGGGTCTCGTCGGTGTCGGTGTGACGGTCTGGGCGGTGTCGGCCGTGCTGACGCCGTCGCCGGACCCGCAGATGACGACCCCCGCCACGATGGACGTCGATGCCGTGGAGGTGGAGATCGGCGAGGTCGTCCTCGGAGATGCCACGACCTACCACCGCGCTCCCGGCGCGGTGGTGGCGGCCGAGGCGATGCCCGTGCCGGCGCCGCAGGGCGGCGCCATCGACGTTTTCGAGGTGACGGACGGCGACGACGTGGAACAGGGCGACATCATCGTGCGCATGCAGCAGGTCGCCGAGACCGCGTCCCTCATGTCGGCCGAGGCGCGCTTCGAGCAGGCCGAGGCGGTGCTCGCGCGCGCCGAGAACGTGGCCGGCACCGACCTCGACGTCGGCGTCGACAAGGCCGCGCTCGAGGCCGAAGTGGAGCAGGCGCGGCGTCAACTCGAATCGGCGCGGGACGCCGTCGAGGCGCACAACGTTCGCGCACCCTTCGCCGGCCGGGTGCAACTGATCGAAGGGTTGGCCATGGGCTCGGTGGTCATGAGCGGCGATCCGGTCGCCGCGATCTCGACCGAAGATCGCTTGTTGGTGCGCTTCGAGGTGCCGCGCGAACTGGCGCCCGCGGTCAGCCAGGGCACGACGATCGAGGTCGTGGCCGACGACGGCGCCGCGTTGGAGGCCGTCGTCGAGGCCGAGGTCGGAGGCGAGGCGACCGTTGGCGAGGTGCTCACCATCGAGGCGACCCTCGCCGTCGGCGAAGTGACCTTGGCCGAGGGCAGCACGGTCGACGTGCGCGTGCCGATCGAGCGGGCGGAGGCAAGGCCGATGGTGCCGGCGGGGGCCGTCGCGCAGGGGCCGACGGGTGCGCTCGTCTTCCGCGTCACCGACGGCATCGCTCGCGGCGTGCCGGTGCAGACCGGTGCGACCAGTGCGGCCGGGGTCGAGGTCATGGGGGCGCTGCAGCCCGGCGACCGGGTGGTGGTTTCCGACCTGGATGCCGTCGGCGACGGCGTGCCCGTGCGGGAACGCTGAGCGCGCGAAAAGGGCTTGGCCCCTATCGCCCGGTCGGCGTAACCCCAAGGTCGATGGAGCGTTCGGGGAGCGTCGGCACGGGTGCGTACCGCCGAGGAGATCGTCGACACGTCGTTGCCGCCCGGCGAGACCGTCGTCGGCACTGGACGGCATTGGCTGCGCCTGCTGATCCCCGGCATCGCCGCACTGCTACTGGTCGCGGCCATCGTCGGCATCACCCTGCACAATGCGCGGGTCAACCGTGAGGACGCGCTGCGGCTCACCGAGGACTTGATCCAGGCACTGGAGACCGCCGTCCAGCGCGAGGTCCAGGCCTATCTCGCGGGGCCGCGCGCCGTCGCGCGCTTCATGGCGGACATCGCCGACGGTGGTATCGCCGGCGAGCCCGTCGAGGACGCGGCCATCGAGCGGGTGATGCGGACCATGATGCGGCGCGTCTCGACCATCGGCGGCATCTTCATCGGCGATGCCGAGGGCGACTTCCTCATGGTGCAGCGGGACGAGGGGACGGAGCGGCTGGTGACCAAGTTCGTCGCCAACCGGCCGGACGCGCGCGTCGTTCGCTTGCAGGAACGCGACGGCGAGGATCGTCTCGTCGACGAGCGCATCGATCCGGACGACGCCTACGATCCGCGCACGCGCGGCTGGTTCCGTGACGCCGTCGCCCATCCGGGTCTGCGTTGGAGCGACGTCTATCGGTTCTTCACGACGGGCGAACTCGGCATCACGGCATCGGTGCGCGCGGACGTGGCGCCCGGCGTCCGCACCACCGTGGCCGGCGTCGATCTGGAACTGGCGGCGATGGGGCGCTTCCTCGACCGGGTGGACCTCGGCGCCGAGGGGCGAGTTGCGGTGATCCAGACCGATGGCCGGCTGATCGCGTTTCCGAGCGGCCGCGATTGGGCCGGCGACGTCGCCGCGTTCGGCGAGGCGGCCTTGCACCTGGAGGCGCTCGGCGATCCGGCGCTGAACCAAGCCTTCCAGCGCTTTCGCGTCGGCGGCCAGACGCGAAGCATCGCGCTGATCGGGGATGCCCGCTACATCGTCTCGGCAAGCTCGCTGGCGGCGGTGGTGGGCCGCGACTGGTGGCTCTTGATGGTGGTGCCCGAGAGCCAGTTCGTCGGCTTCGTCGCCGACAACGCGCGGCGCAGCCTGTTCTTGTCCCTGGCGGTGGTGGCGCTGGCCGTGCTCGCTGCCGGCATCTTGACCTATCAGGGGGTTCAGGCCGACGCGCGGGTGGCGCGTGCACGGCGCGCCGAGCGGGCGATCCAGGACCAGGGCCGCGTGCTGGCTGCATTGGGGCGTATTCACGGCCTTGCCGATCCGCACGACGACGCCAGTCTGGAGGCGCTGGTTCGCGTCGCGGCGGATGCGCTCGGCGCCCGTCGCCTCGGCGTCTGGCGGCTGGACGTCGCCAACCGGCGGCTGCTCAGCCTCGAGATCTTCGACCAGGAAACGCGTGGCCATACGGCGGCCGCGGCGCTGCCGGCGGATCATCTGGGGCCGCATTGGGAGGCGCTGGTCGCGGGGCGCAGCTTCGTCGTCGAAGCGACCGAGACCAGCGCGGACCCGCTCGTCCGCTTCTACCTCGCGCCGAGCGGCACGCGCGAACTGCGCTCGTTGCCCGTCGTCGGCGCCGACGGCAAGCCCGCCGGCGCCTTGTGGTTGGAGGATGCGGGCCGGCTTGCGGCGCGGACCTCGACGACCGAGGGTATTGCGGAACTGGTCGCCGGACTGGTGGCGCCGCGGCTCCGCCGGCATGCGGCCGAACCGCTGTCGTACGCGGCAACGCGGGAGGCGCCGAGCGCCGTGCCGGCGCGCGGTTCGCTCGCCGAGGTCGCCCCGGAGGCCCTGCGCCGAGCCGACATCAGGAGCCAACGCGAACGGGGCCTCCTGCGCGCGATTCACGATCGGCTGGGCGGCGAGGAGCGTCTGGCGGCCGCCGTGTTCCCGCGTCTCGCCGTGCTCAGCCTCCGGTTCGGCGACGACTTGGCACTGGCGGCCAGGGCCGGCGACGGCGGCTCGCTGCTCGAAGGGCTCGTCGCGCGCACGGCCGCGGCGGCGGAACGCCACGGGGTGCGCTACCTCAAGCTGTTGGGCGACGAGGTGGTGGCGGCCGACGACTTCGACGGCGATGCCGCCGCGGCGGCAAAGGCGATCGCCAGCCTCGCCCTCGATCTCCAAATCCTCTGCCGCGAGTCGTTCGCGCCGCACGGCGGAACCCCCGCCTATCGGATCGGTATCGACGTCGCCAGTGCCATGGGGGCCTCGACCGGCTTCGGCGACGCTGCCTTCGATCTTTGGGGCGACGCCGTGCGGCTCGCGGGAGCGCTGTCCGCCAGTGCGCCGTCGACGTCCATCCAGGTGAGCGAGAGCGCCTACGAGGTGCTCAAGACGGACTATCTCCTGCGGCGGCGCGGCTCCTTCTTCATCGCCGACGTCGGTGCTGCGGAGACCTTCGTGCTGGTAGGCACGCTTTGAGCACGGCGATCTTGCGGCAGCGCGCGCCCGTCGGCGGCTGGCGGCAGACGCTGGAGGGCAGTTGGCCGGCGCTGGCGGCGGGTATTCTGGCGACCAGCCTCGTTGCCGCGCTGCGGCCGTCGAGCTGGCGCCGTCCGGTCAGTGATGCGTTCTGGCGGGCGCTCGGCTTCGCCACGCTCGGCTCGGCGCTGACGATCGTGGTGGCGGCGGCGGTGGTCGGCATAGGTGTGGTCGCGCAGGCGCTGATCTGGCTGGACGAACTGGGCGAGCAGGAGGTGGTGCGCTCGACCCTGATGCGCGTCCTGATCCGCGAGGTCGCGCCCGTCACCGTCGCTCTGGTGATGCTCGGGCGCTCCGGCCTCGTCCACCTGACCGAGCTCGCCCGCCTGCGTGACGACGGCACGCTGCGCGTGCTCCGGGCCGAGGGCATCGATCCGTTCCTTCTCGTGGCGATGCCGGTGGTGCTCGCCATCGGCATCGCCACCTTCTGTCATGCCGTCTCGTTCACGGTGCTGGCCGTCGGCGTCGGCTACGCCTTGGCGGCGCTCCTCGGCTTGAGCGTCCTCGGCCTTGGCGAGTTCGTCTTCGCCGTCAGCCGCGACCTCGGCGCGACCGGTGTCCTGATCCTGCCGATCAAGTCGTTCCTGATCGGTCTCATGATCGGTGCGGTGGTCTGCGCCACGGCGTTGCAGCCGCTGCGCGGCGAGCGCCAGCTCGTGTTGCCGCACGGTTTCTTCCGCAGCCTGATCGTGGTCTTCGTGGCCAGTGCCACCTTGAGCCTGATGCTATGATCGCGGCCGATCCGCTCTCGCGTACGGCCATCTTGGAGCTGCGCGAGGTACATCTGCCCGCGGGCGGCGTGGACGTCGATCTCGTCCTGGCGCCGGGTGAACTCGTGCTGATCGACGCCGAGGTGGTCGAGCAGGAGGAGGTGGTCGTCGACGTCGCACTCGGGCTGGTAGCGCCGGACGCCGGCGAGGTGCGGTTTCGCGGCCATGCCTGGCCGGAGCTGTCCGGCGAGTTCGCGGCGGCCCTGCGCGGCCGCATCGGCCTCATCCCCCGCCGCGGCGGCTGGATGGGCGAGCTTTCGACCCTGGCCAACGTCCTGCTCCAGTCGCGCTTCCACCAGCGAACCGACGCCATGATGCTGGTCGAGGCGGCGCGGCGCCTCGCCACTCGCTTCTTCCTGCCCGGCCTGCCGCTCGACCCGGTCGGGGCCATGCACCCGCGCGACCGGCTGCGCGCTGCCTGCGTGCGGGCCTTCGTCGCCGAGCCCGATCTGGTCGTCGTCGAGACGCCCCTGACGGCTGGCTGGGGCTCGCTCCTGCCGCCCCTCGTCGAGGCGATGCAGGAAGTCCGCGACCGCGGCGGTGCCGTCCTGTGGTTCCTGACCGACGACGATCTGTTCGACGAGCCTAGTCTGCCTGCCGACCGCCGCTACTACCTGCGCGGGCGGACGCTCGTGAGCGCGATCGCGCCATGAGCGCCGATCCGACCCGCATCGGCCTCGCCCGTGGCCGCACGGGCCTGTTCGTTATCCTGATCACGGCCCTGTTCGTCGTCGCCGTGCTCCAGGCGGGCGTGCTGGAGCCCTTGTTTCGGCGCACGGTGACGGCGCGGGTGCTGTTGCCCGAACTGTCGCTCGCCGGCCTCGGTCGCGGCTCGCCGGTGCAGCTGTTCGGCACCCAGGTTGGCGAGGTGCGCGAGCTGGTGATCCGTCCCGACCAGCCGTTCTACGCCGAGGTCACCATCGACGAGGAGGTGACGCCCTTCATCCGCGCCGACAGCCGGGTCGTCATCCGCCGCCAGTTCGGCATCGCCGGTGCCGCCTTTCTCGACATCAGCCGTGGCACCGGGGCCGAACTGGACTGGGAGTACGCCGTCCTACAGGCCCAGGCGGAGCGGGCGCCAACCGACAGCGTGGGCGAACTGTTCGACGAATTGCAGGTGCGCATCTTCCCGCTGATCGACGAGGCGACGCTGACGGTGAGGGTGGCCGGCGACCTGATGCGCGATCTGCTCGACCCGCGTAGCGACCTGCAGACGGCGCTCGCCCAGCTTCGCACGGTCACCGCCGACATCCAGGCCGGACGTGGTACCATCGGCCGATTGCTCACCGACGACACGCTGCTGCTGGGCTTGGAGGCGTCGGTGGAACTGGTCAACGAGCGGATCGAGGAGTTGCAGCCGATCCTCGCCGACGTCGAGCGGCTGACCGGCGGTGCCGGCGAGGTGGGCGGCGACCTGCCGCGCCTCGTCGAGGGTCTGGAG
>JBJHBG010000166.1:0-7498 GCA_050485385.1 Geminicoccaceae bacterium
GCGTCACCGTGGTCGACGACTACGGCCACCATCCGGTCGAGATCGAGGCGGTGCTGGAGACGGCCCGGCAGGCCAGTTCGGGCAAGGTCGTCGCCGTGGTGCAGCCGCATCGCTACAGCCGCCTGCGCGATCTGTTCGACGACTTCTGCACCGCCTGCAACGGCGCCGACACGGTGCTGGTGGCCCCGGTCTATGCGGCCGGCGAGCAGCCCATCCCGGGCGTCGACCACGAGGCGTTGGTTCTGGGCATGCGCGAACGCGGCCACCGGGACGCCCGCGCGATCGCCGGCCCCGAGAGCCTCGCCGCGACGTTACGGGATCTCGTGGGCGAGGGCGACCTGGTGGTTTGCCTCGGCGCCGGCAGCATCACGCAGTGGGCCAACGCCCTGCCGGCCGAGTTGGAGGCGCTCCGCTCATGAGCGACCTCATGGCCCGTCTGCCCGCCGTCCGCGGCAAGCTCGAGCCCCAGGCTCCGCTCGAGCGCTGGGTGTGGTTCCGCGTGGGCGGTGTCGCCGAGGTGCTGTTCAAGCCCGCCGACGTCGCGGACCTCCAGGCGTTCCTCCAGGGCCTGCCGGCCGGGGTGCCGGTGCTGCCGGTCGGCGTCGCCTCGAACCTGTTGATCCGCGACGGCGGCGTCGCCGGGGTGGTGATCCGGCTCGGCGGCGTCCTCAACCGCATCCGCACGGACGGCACGACGGTGATCGCCGAGGCCGGCGCCCTCGACCGCAGCGTCGCCGTCGCCGCGGCCAAGGCCGGCATCGCCGGGCTGGAGTTCTACGTCGGCATCCCCGGCACCGTCGGCGGTGCGGTGCGCATGAACGCGGGCGCCTTCGGCGGCGAGACCAGGGACCGGCTGGCGTCGATCCGCGCCCTCGACCGCACGGGCCGGCTGCACGACGTCGTCGCCGCCGACCTCGGCCTCCGCTACCGCCACTCCGATCTGCCGGACGACTGGATCGTCGTCGAGGCGACGTTCCAGGGCGAACCGGGCGACGCGGCCGCGATCAAGGCGCGCATGGAGGCGATCAAGGCGGAGCGGGCTGCCGCCCAGCCGATCCATGTCGCCACCGGCGGCAGCACCTTCAAGAACCCCGCAGGCAGCCGTGCCTGGCAACTCGTCGACCGGGCCGGCTGCCGCGGCCTGCGCGTCGGCGGGGCCGTCGTCGACGCCAAGCACTGCAACTTCCTGGTCAACACCGGCACTGCCACCGCCGCCGATCTGGAGACCCTCGGCGAGACGGTCCGCGAGCGCGTCCTGGCAGCGACCGGCATCGCCCTCGAGTGGGAGATCAAGCGCGTCGGTCGGGAGGTGCGGCCATGACCGCGCGCATCGCCGTTCTCATGGGCGGCCGCTCCGCCGAGCGCGAGGTGTCCCTCACCTCCGGTGCGGCCTGCGCCGATGCCTTGGCGCGCAAGGGCTACGAGACCCTGCGGATCGACGTCGGCGCCGATCTCGCCGCACGCCTTGCCGAGTTGCGGCCCGATGCCTGCTTCAACGCGCTGCACGGCCGTTACGGCGAGGACGGTTGCGTCCAGGGCCTCTTGGAGGTCATGCGCATCCCCTACACCCATTCGGGCGTGCGCGCCTCGGCCGTGGCCATGCACAAGCCCATGGCGAAGGAGCTGTTCGCCCGCGCCGGGCTGCGCGCACCGGACGGCGTGCTCGCGACCATGGCGGAGATCGCGGCCGGCGGCGTCATGGCGCCGCCCTTCGTGGTCAAGCCGGCGGCAGAAGGCTCCAGCGTCGGCGTGCTGGTGGTCGACGACCTGGACGACCCCCGGCTGCGCCCGAACGCCGATCCGGTCGCGGGCGAGGCGTTGCTGGTGGAGCCGTTCGTCGCCGGCGCCGAGCTGACCTGCGCGGTGCTCGACGGCGAGGCCCTGACCGTGACCGAGATCCGGCCGCGCGAGGGCTTCTACGACTACCGCGCCAAGTACACCGAGGGCGTGGCCGACCATCTGGTGCCGGCGCCGCTCCCACCCGGCATTTTCGAGCAGGTACTCCGCTGGTCGGAGCGGGCGCATGGCGTCCTCGGCTGTCGCGGCGTCAGCCGTGCCGACTTCCGCTTCGATCCGCGCCACGGCGCCGAGGGATTGTTCATCCTGGAGGTGAACACCCAGCCCGGCATGACGCCCCTGTCGCTCGTCCCGGAGCAGGCCGCGCATGTGGGTATGGCCTTCGACGACCTCGTCGCCCGGCTGGTGGAGGACGCAACGTGCGACCGGTAAGCCTCCGCGCCGCCCGCCGCCACGTCCACCGGTCCGCGCCGCCGAGATGGGGCCGTTGGCGGCTGCGGTCCGGTTGGAGTGCCGTGCTGCTGCTGGGCGCGATCGCCGCCGCCGGCACGCCGTGGTGGCCGTCCCTGGTGCAGACCGTCCGCGTCGCCTTGCAGGAGGAGGCGGGACTCGTCCTGGTGGAGCTCGAGTTGCATGGCGCGGCCCAACTCGCCGTGGCCGACGTGCAGGACGCTCTGGACCTGGAGCCGGGCATGCCCCTGCTCGAGCTCGACGTCCACGCCGCCCGCGACCGCTTGCAGGCGCTCGGATGGGTCGAGCGGGCGACGGTGCGCCGCCGGCTGCCGGATCGCCTCGTCGTCGAGGTGCGCGAGCATCGCCCGCTTGCCGTCTGGCTCGGGCCGGACGGGCCGGCCCTGGTCGCAGCCAGCGGGGTCGCGGTGCCGACCGAGCGACTGGTCGACCACGTTCACCTGCCGCGGTTGGTCGGGGCCGCGGCGCCCGCCGCCGCGCCGCGGCTGATGCAGGCGTTGGCCGCCAGTCCCGACCTCGTCGCGCGGCTGGAGCGGATGGAGCGGCTGCCGAGCGAACGTTGGCGGCTGCGCTTCAGGCCCGGGGTCAGGATCGAATTGCCGCCGGGCCCGGTGGAGCCGGCCGTGGCACGCCTGATCGCCTTGCAGGACGAGGCCGACATCCTGGGCCGTGCGGTCGGCGTGGTCGACCTCAGGGTGGCGGATCGGGTGGTCGTTACCCCCTGGCCCCTGGTGCAGCGGCCGCGTTCGGCCGCGGGGGGGGCCACGTGACCGCGCATCGCCCGCCCAAGGCCTGGACCACGCTCCTCGAGCGCAATGCGCGCGCAACCCGGCCCTTCGGCCTGCTCGACGTCGGCAGCCGCAAGCTCTGCTGCTACATCGCCCGGCTCGACGCGGGCGGCCGGTTCGAGCTGCTCGGCGCCGGCCACCAGGCGGCGGACGGTTTCGAGGCCGGGATGGTGGTGAATGCCAGTGCCGCCGAGGCGGCGATGCGCGCCGTGGTCGACGAGGCCGAGCGCATGGCCGACGAGCGGCTGCGCCGCATGGCGGTGGCGTTCTCCGGCGGTGCGCCGGCCTCGGGCTTCGTCAAGGTCGAGGTGGCGCTCGACGGCCGCCCGGTCAGCCGGCGCGACGTCACCGAAGCCTTGCGCCACGGCGCCGATGCGATGACGGCGGAGGGTTTTTCCATCCTGCACGCGGTGCCGCTCGGGCTCTCGCTCGACGGCGGCCCGGAGGTGCGTGACGTCACCGGCGTGCCCGGCCGCAGGCTCACGGTGCGGGCGCATCTGGTGGGTGTCGCCGATCAGCCGCTCGCCCAACTCGCCGGCTGCCTGGAGCGCTGCCATCTGGAGCTCGACACGGTGGTGGTAGCGCCCTACGCGGCCGGTCTCGCGTGCATCACCAAGGACGAGGCGGAGCGCGGCACGCTGGTGCTCGACTGCGGGGCGCGGACCACCTCGCTCGCCGTGTTCCAGCAAGGTCGTCTGCAATACGTCGCGGCCGTGCCGCTCGGCGCGGACCATCTCACCGACGAGTTGGCGGCCCGGCTGCACGTCAGCCACGCCACCGCCGAACGCCTGAAGAACCTGCAAGCCTCGGTCGAGTGGCGCGCCTGCGACGCCATCGAGACGGTCGACATCACGCCGCTCGATGCCGAAAGCCCGCTCGACACCTACGAGCTGCCGAAGCGGCGGCTGACCGAGATCCTGCGGCCGGTGAGCGAGACGATCCTGGAGGCGGTGGGCGACCAGCTCGCCCACGCCCCGGTCGCCGCCCAGGCCGCCGCCCGCCGCGGCGTGGTGCTGACCGGCGGCGGCGCCTTGCAGGAGGGATTGATCGATCTGGCCCTCGAGGTGCTCCGCGCCGGAGGTGTCCGACTGGGACGCCCCGACGTGCTCGAGGGCTGGAACGAGCCGCCGGTGGCGGCGGCCAGCGGCGGATTGGCCCTGGTGGCCGGCTCCGACGGTGGTGTGGGCTACGCGATCAAGCGTCCAGCGCCGTCGGCGTTGGGCAAACCGTTCGAGCGCGTCGGCCAGTGGCTCCGCGAGAGCCTGGGCGTGACTTGAGACGGCCCGCCCGGGGAGGGAAGGCCGACGTTGAAGCATGGGGTGACGAGGAGGAGACCATGACCCTTAACCTGAGCATCCAGACGACCCACGAGCTGAAGCCCAAGATCACCGTCGTCGGCGTCGGCGGCGCCGGCGGCAACGCGGTCAACAACATGATCGCCTCGCACCTGGAGGGCGTCGAGTTCCTGGTCGCCAACACCGACAGCCAGGCACTCGGCCAGTGCCTGACCGACCGGCGCATCCAACTCGGCACCCAGATCACCCATGGGCTCGGCGCCGGCGCCCGGCCGGAGGTCGGCCGTGCCTCCGCCGAGGAAGCGCTCGACGAGATCCTGAAGGACGTCGACGGCTCGCACATGGTGTTCATCACCGCCGGCATGGGCGGCGGCACCGGCACGGGTGCGGCACCGGTCATCGCCCGCGCGGTACGCGAGCGCGGCATCCTTACCGTGGGTGTCGTGACCAAGCCCTTCTCCTTCGAGGGCGCGCACCGCATGCGCATCGCCGAGGCCGGGCTGGAGGACCTCCAGCAATACGTCGACACCCTGATCGTCATCCCCAACCAGAACCTGTTCCGCATCGCCAACGAGCGCACCACGCTCAAGGACGCCTTCACGCTCGCGGATCAGGTCCTGCACATGGGCGTGCGGGGCGTCACCGACCTGATCGTCATGCCCGGTCTCATCAACCTCGACTTCGCCGACATCCGCACGGTCATGGCCGAGATGGGCAAGGCGATGATGGGCACCGGCGAGGCCGAGGGCGACCGTCGGGCGGTCGAGGCTGCCGAGGCGGCGATCTCCAACCCGCTGCTCGACGAGGTATCGATGCAGGGCGCGCAGGGCGTGCTGATCAACATCACCGGCGGCCTCGACATGACGCTGTTCGAGGTCGACGCCGCGGCCAACCGCATCCGCGAGGAAGTGGACGGCAACGCCAACATCATCTTCGGCTCCACCTTCGACGAGACGATGGAAGGCAAGATGCGGGTGTCGGTGGTCGCGACCGGCATCGAGGGCACGGCGCGCAGCCAGGGCGAGAGCTTCGTTCAAGACGCCCAGCCGAGCCAGCCCGAGCGCCGCCCGGAGCCCGTGTCGGCGCTCGCCGGCCTGCGCCATCGCGTGCAGCCGATGCCGCATCCGGGCGGCCCGATCGGCGCCAAGCGCGAGCCGCAGCGCCATCGCCTCGTCGACGGTGCCGTTGCCGACATGGAATCGACGGGGCACGAGCGGCCGCCGTTCCAGCCGCACGTGCCGGTCGAGGCCACGGCCGGTGAGGACGGCCAGACGCGGTCGTTGTTCCGACGCATGGCGCAGGGCCTCTATCGCAAGCGCGAGGAAGAGACGGCGGCGGCCAAGGAAGGGCGGTCGCCCAAGGGCGGCGAGAGCCCGCGCATCACCGCCGAGCCCTCGGGCGAGGGCGAACTGCCGGCCTTTCTCCGTCGTGAGCGCACCGACGCCTGAGGCGGAGGGAGCGCGGGCTTCGTGCACGGTTCGTCGAAAACCGTCACACAGGTTGATTTGAAGCTCGCATCCGCCACCGGTAACGTCCCAATCGAGCCGGTGCGTCTCGGACGCACCGGCGGGACCGACCAAGGACTTACCGATGACCGTCAGCTTCCGCCTCAGCCCCGAACCGCCGATGCAGCGCAGTCTCAAGAGCGCGATCGGCTGCGTCGGCACAGGCATCCACAGCGGTGCCAAGGTGGCGCTGACGCTGCGGCCGGCGGCAGTCGACACCGGCATCGTCTTTCGGCGCGAGGACCTGTGCGGCTCGGCACCGATCGCCGCTACCATCGAGCACGTCGCCGACACCACCCGTTGCACCCAGCTCAAGGGCTTCGACGGTGCTGCGGTCAACACCGTCGAGCACCTGATGGCGGCGCTGGCGGCCTGGGGCGTCGACAACGTCGAGATCGCTCTGGACGGGCCCGAAGTCCCGGCGCTCGACGGCAGCGCCAAGGACTTCTGCTTTCTGATCGGCTGTGCCGGCATCGTCGAGCAGGACCGGCCCCGGCGCTTCGTCGAGGTGCTGAAGCCCGTGTCCGTGCGCCACGGCGAGCGCGGGGCGCGGCTGGTACCCAGTGACCGCTTCGCCGTCGACATGACCATCGACTTCGACCACCCGCTGATCGGCGTGCAGCGAATCGTCCTCGACGCGGTCGACATGGCGAGCTTCAGGAAAGAGCTGGCCGCCGCCCGCACCTTCGGCTTTGCCGAGGACGTCGCCAGTCTGCGTGCCAAGGGACTGGCGCTCGGCGGCTCGCTCGACAACGCCGTGGTGGTGGCCCACGACACCGTGCTGAACCCGGGCGGGCTGCGCTGGCCGGACGAGTTCGTCCGCCACAAGGCGCTCGACGCGGTGGGCGACCTCTATCTCGGTGGCCCGCTACTCGGCCGGATCGAGGCGCGCGGCAGCGGCCACATGCTGCACGCCAAGCTCCTGCGCGAACTCTTCGCCGACCCCAGCGCTTGGCGCTGGAGCGACGATGTCGAGGCCGACGCCGCCGGTACCCGCACGTCGCCGATCTTCGCCCAGCAGGGCGCGGACTAGGGTCGAGGCCCAATCGGAGCCACCAAGTCACGAGGCTGACGATGGCGACGGTCGCCGCGTAGTTGGCAGCGAGCTTGGCGTAGCGGGTAGCGATGCGCCGCCAGCCCTTCACCCTCGATCTCCAAGCCGTCGTCGGTGGGGAATGGTTGCGGCTCTACGATCGGACGCCGACCCCGCAGGCGTTCGCGGAAGCGGCCGTCGCCGCCAAGCGGCTCAAGGGCACGAAACCGGATCTCGCCCCCCTGGACATCGCGATCGGCGCGCCGCGCCTCGACGCGTTCCTCCGCGAGCTGAGGCCGGGCCGCACTGCACGTGCGTCCCTTGGGGCGACACGCTCCCGGCCGCGTAGCGGCTAGAAGGAGCGCGGCAGGCCGAGGACGTGTTCGGCGAGGTAGGAGAGGATCAGGTTGGTGGAGATGGGGGCGACCTGATAGAGGCGGGTCTCGCGGAACTTGCGCTCGACGTCGTACTCCTCGGCGAAGCCGAAGCCGCCGTGGGTCTGGAGGCAGACGTTGGCCGCCTCGTTGGAGGCATCGGCCGCCAGCATCTTCGCCATGTTGGCCTCGGCGCCGCAGTTCAGCCCCGCTTCGTAGCGCCGGCAGGCGTCCT
>JBJHBG010000167.1:0-7229 GCA_050485385.1 Geminicoccaceae bacterium
TCGAAGAAACCCCGCTGACCCGCCATGCCGCTCTCCCGCTCGTCATGACCATCGACTCACGCCAACGGCCTGCGATCAAGAGGTTTTTCGAGGTGCCCCTTTGGTCTGTTTGGGGGTGTGGGGCGGCCGAAAACACGAAAAATCGAAACGAACCTGGAGGGGCTTTTTCTCCTGCATGATCAACGGGTTGGGGGCGCAGTGGGCGGTTTGGTCACGGTTCTCCGCGGTGCTGGGGGGCGCGGGGGCCAAAAGCCCCCGGTTCCGTCTTTCATCCCGCTGCCCCCGGCCGGTTGCGGGGCTGGACCTGGGGCTCGGCGTCGCCGACGATGGTGCGCAGCCGAGCCGAACGCTGCCGCCTGGAGAGCCCGTGTGATCGACGAGAACGAAGCCAAGGCCCACGCCGACAAGAAGGCGAAGATCAAGGCGGCCAAGGACAAGCTCTACGCCTCGAAGACCATCGAGAAGGGGCTGTTGCTGGTCCACACCGGGACCGGCAAGGGCAAGAGCACGGCCGCCTGGGGGTTGGTCATGCGCTGCCTCGGCCATGGGCTCAGGGTGGGTGTGGTGCAGTTCGTCAAGGGCCGGCGCGAGACCGGCGAGCGGCAGTTCCTGCAACGCTTTCCCGACCTCGTCACGGTCAAGGTGATGGGCGACGGCTTTACCTGGGAGACGCAGGACAAGGCCAAGGACGTCGAGGCCGCCAAGGCCGCCTGGGCCGAGGCCAAGGCGATGCTCCAGGACCCCGCCTACCACCTGGTCGTGCTCGACGAACTCAACATCGTGCTGCGCTACGACTACCTGCCGCTCGCCGAGGTCGTCGCCGATCTCCAGGCCCGCCGGGACGGCCTGCACGTCGTGGCCACCGGCCGCAACGCCAAGAAGGAGCTGATCGAGGCGGCCGACCTCGTGACCGAGATGACGCTGGTCAAGCACCCGTTCCGCGATGGCGTGAAGGGGCAGTTGGGCGTGGAGTTCTGAAACGGCACCGTGCCCCTCCCTGACCGGTCCGGCGCCCGCCGCGCCCTAGAACGGTTCGGGGGTCTTGCCGGCGAGGACGGTGGCGAAGACGGCCGTGTCGACGTTGCCGCCGCAAAGGATCGTGGCGACACGCTTGCCGGCCATGCGCTCGCGCTCTTGGAGGAGCCCCGCGAGCGGTGCGGCGCCCGCCCCTTCGGCCACGTTGTGGGTGGCCTCGAAGTAGAGGCGCATGGCGTCGGCGATCTCCTTGTCGGCCAAGGTGAGCACGCGGGCGGCCCCGGCCTTGATCACGGCGAGGGCGTCGGGGTGCGGCACGCGGCAGGCCATGCCGTCGGCGAAGGTGCGCGCGGCGTCCGTGGTGACGACGTGGCCGGCCTCGACCGAGAGCCGGTAGGCGGGCGCACCCTCGGCGACGACGCCGACGATCTCGATCGAAAGCCCGAGCAGGTCGCGGGTGCGGACGAGGCCGCAGATGCCGGAGCCCATGCCGATCGGGACGTAGACGGCATCCAGGTCGCCCACCGCGCGGAACAGCTCCAGCGCGTAGGTGGCAACGCCCAGGACGAGGCCGGGATCGAACGAGGGGACCATGAAGGCGCCGCTCGCCGCCGCCAAGTGCTGGGCGTGCTCGCGGGCGGCGTCGAAGTCGTCGCCGTGCTCGACCAGCTCGGCGCCGAAGGCCCGCATCGCCCGGTTCTTCTCGACGCTGTTGCCTCGCGGCACGACGATGGTGACGTCGAGCCCGGCGAGGCGGCCGGCCAGCGCGATGCTCTGGCCGTGATTGCCCCGCGTCGCACTGATCACCCCCCGCACCTCCGGGTGTTCCCGCCGCAGCCGGTCCATGTAGACCAGCCCGCCGCGCACCTTGAAGGCGCCGGTCGGCGTGTGGTTCTTGTGCTTGACCCAAAGCTCGGTGCCGGTCGCCTCGGCGAGCAGCGGCCAGCGATAGTGCGGGGTCGGCTGGAGGTGGCGATGGACGAGGGAGGCCGCAGCCTCCAGGTCGGCGAGGGTGAACACTGGTCGCTCCCGGTCGGACGGGCGTAGCGTAGAGCGTTTCCCGCGGCGGCGAAACGTGCGACCAAGAGCCGAAGGCGTGGCGAGGAGGGGTGGCATGGACATGGAGCCCGGACGGCAGCCGAGCGTGAACGTCCTGGGCGAGCCGCTGGAAGCATGCTCGCTCGCTCCCCTCACCGGCTTCTACCGCGACGGCTGCTGCAACACGGGCATGGACGACGTGGGCCTGCACACCGTCTGCGCGGTGATGACCGCCGACTTCCTCGCCTTCAGCAAGCGACGCGGCAACGACCTCTCCACGCCGCGGCCCGAGTTCCACTTTCCGGGCCTGCAGCCGGGCGACCGCTGGTGTCTGTGCGCGCTCCGCTGGCAGGAGGCGCTGGAGGCCGGCTGTCCGCCGCGCGTCGCCCTGCGCGGCACACACCGGCAGACGCTCGCCGTCTGCTCCCTCACCGATCTCAAGGCGCACGCCGTCGACCTGAGCTGATGGCGGTGCCGTGTCAGGCCCGTCGCTCCAGCCGGTCGAGGGCGAGGTCGAGCTTGTGCAGCACGCGGTCGAGCGCGCGGCGATCCGACAGGCCGAGGGCTTCGGTCAGTTCCCGCTCCCAAGCGAGCGCCGCCGCCGCGAGGTCGCCGTAAAGCGCCTTGCCCAGCGCCGTCAGCGACAGGCGTACCGCCCGGCGATCGGCCGCATCCGGCATTCGGTTCACGAGATCGCGTCCGACCAATCCAACGACCGCGCGGCTCGTCTGCACCTTGTCGAGCCGTGCCCGCTCGCCGAGCTGCGACGCCGTCAGCCCGCCGGTGCGGCCCAGCACGGCGAGGCAGCGCCATTGCGGGATGGTCACGCCGAAGCGGCGCTCGTAGCGCCGGGCCAGGGCCCGGCTGACGCGCGCACTGGACACCGCGAGGCGGAAGGGCAGGAACGCGTCGAGCTCCAGCTCACCGAGCGGCACACCGAGGGACATGGGCAGGTCTCTCACGAGATTGATTTCATATGCAACCATAGCCCGGTTGTGATGGGTCGGCGAGCGTGGTTGAATGCTACGTCCGTTGCCTGCGACTGGTCGCGCCGCGGCCGTTCCTGCAACCGTGACGGTAAAGGTTGGGTGGGTTTCCAGGTCGACGAGAACGCGGGCGCGGCGCCAGGGCGTAACGTACACGCGTCAACCACCGGTGAGCCTAGCCGACGACGACGGCCGCGCCGGCCGCCGGAGTGTCGGGTTCTGCGACGGCAGGATCGGCCTCGCGGCAGTCACGTCGCCGTAGGACGGGGTCAGCGCCTCGGGCGAGCTTTCGGGGAGGGCGGCGGCCGGCGATTACGGTCCGGCCGCCGCGACCCCGACGCTGCCGCATTTCGAGATGGCCGGCCACATGACCGGCCACATGACCGGATCGTCGCCATTCGGCCGCTTGCCGCCGGCCATGCGCCCACCAACCTGTGTGCGACCGTCGACCGCAACCGGCACGGAGAGGCCTTTGCTCGAACAGCTCCAGCGGCTCTTTTCCCGCGAGCCCGAACCCGTCCCCGAGGTTTCCAGCCACGACCGCCACCAACTCGCCGCAGCGGCCCTCCTCGTCACCGCCGGCGCCATGGACGCCGAGTTCGACGAGGTCGAGCGCGAGCGGGTGCTGGAACTCCTGCAATCCCGCTTCGGCCTCGCCGCAGACGAAGCGCGCGAACTCCTGGAGGAAGCCGAGGTCATGGCGCAGGAGAGCGTCGATCTCTACGGCTTCACGTCGGTCATCAAGGAGGGCTTTGCGCCGGAGGAGCGCATCGACATCGTCGAGATGGTCTGGGAGGTCGTCTACACCGACGGCATGCTGCACGACCACGAGGCGAGCCTGATGCGCCGGCTGGTCGGCCTGTTGGGTGTCAGCGACCGCGACAGCGGCGACGCCCGCATCCGCGTGCGCCGACGCCTCGGCCTTTGAGCGACGTTGCGGGACCGGGCGGACGGCGCCATCTAGGGGAGCGACCTTTGGTCGCGAGATCGGCGACGATGCCGCCGACACGCCCGAATGCCGGACCGGAGACCGCCATGACCACCACCGCGCGCCGCCTTTCCATGACCCTGCCCCTGGCGGGCTTGATCGCCCTCGCCCCCGCCGTTGCGTGGGCCGACGACGCCGTCACGACGCTGACCTTCGCCGAGGGCAGCCCGACCGCGACTGCCAGCGGCACGGTGAGCGGCGCCGCTCGGGCCGATCATCTGGTCGAGGCGAGCACGGGCGACCGGCTCGCGGTAACGCTGTCGGCGCCGAGCGCCAGCGTCAACTTCGACGTCATCGGCCCCGACGCGGTCGATCCCCTGCATGTCGGCGCCCTCGACGGCGTTGCCTACGACGCCGTGCTCGAAACGGCTGGCACGCACGTCGTCCGGGTCTATCTGGATGGTGCGGCGGCGGCGGAGGGCCGCAGCGTGCCCTTCGACTTGACGGTGACGCTCACAGCGGAGGCGCCACCGGCCGAGGAGGTCGCCGAGGACGCCGTCGAGTCGGCGGCGGACGTTCCCGCCTTCCTGGAAGTGGCGAACCTCACCACCCGCCTCAATCTCCGCGCCGAGCCGTCGACCGCCGCAGCGGTGCTGCGCACCGCCCCGCTCGGTACGCAGCTCCGCAACCACGGCTGCGAGGAGCTGGCCGATCGCCGCTGGTGCGAGATCGAGACCGCCGACGGCCTGCGCGGCTGGGCGGCGGGCGAGTACCTGCGCGACAGCGACGGCGCCGGGTTCTGAGCGAAGCAGACCCCAGCGGCGCCTGGATGACGATCCACGTCGGGACGGCTATGGTCGCCCAAACCCTGGAGGGAAGTGACACGCCATGGCCGGCAGCGTGAACAAGGTGATCCTGGTAGGCAATCTCGGGCGCGATCCCGAGGTGCGGATGAGCCAGAACAACCAGAAGATCGTGCAGCTCAGCATCGCCACCTCCGAACGGTGGCGCGACCGCGCCTCCGGCGAGCAGCAGGAGCGGACGGAATGGCATCGCGTGGTGATCTTCAACGAGAACCTCGCCGACGTCGCCGAGCGCTATCTCAAGAAGGGCCGCTCGGTCTACGTCGAGGGCCAGCTCCAGACCCGCAAGTGGACCGACCAGGGCGGCCAGGAGCGCTACACCACCGAGGTCGTGCTCGGCCGCTTCCGCGGCGAACTCGTGCTCCTCGGCGGGCGCGACGAGGGCGGCGGGTCGATGGAAGGTCCGGGCGAGCGGCGGCAGATGGGCGGCCCGCGCGACGACGACTATGGCGGCAGGGGCGGCGGTGGGGGGCGGGGCGGCCCGTCCGGCGGCTTCGACGACGACATTCCGTTCTAGGGTCGTGAGAAGGTCGATGACGCAGGGGGCTTCGTGCCTCCTGCCCCCCTGCACCTCCCGGGGGGCGTGGGGGGCCAAGAGCCCCCCGATCGCTTCACCTGCGCCGGGACGCTAGATGCCGCCATCACCGTTCGGCCTGCGGCAAGCGCTCGCGCTGGTTCTGGCTCTCACGCTGGTCCGGCTCGCGGTCAACGCCTGGGCGGATCCGTTGCCGCTGTCGGGCGACGAGGCGCAGTACTGGATCTACGGCGAGCACCTTGCCGGCGGCTACTACTCGAAGCCGCCGCTCCTGCCCTGGCTGATGCGGCTTTCGACCGAGGCGTTCGGGCACAGCGCCTGGGCGATGCGATTGCCATCGGTGCTGCTGCATCTCGGCATCGCGCTCTGCCTGCTCGGCATCGGCCGCCGGCTGTTCGGGATGGCGGTGGGCGTGCTCGCCGCCGTGGTCTACCTGACCATGCCGGCGGTCACCGTGTCGTCGATGATCGCCTCGACCGACCCGCCGATGCTGCTCGGCTGGGCGCTCGCCACCTACGCCCTGCTCCGCGCCCTGGAGGTGCCGGGGCGCGGCCTCGGCTGGTGGGCGCTCGCGGGCTTCGCTGTCGGCCTCGGCCTGTTGGGCAAGTACACCATGATCGCCTGGGTCGCCTCGGCGGCCCTCGTGCTCGCCCTCGATCCGCACTGGCGCCGTGGGGTGCGCGGTCGCGGCATCGCCGTCGCCGCCCTCGCCGCCCTCCTCGCCTTCTCGCCCAACCTCGTTTGGAACGCCCTGAACGGCTTTCCCACCATCGCGCATCTGAGCGAGAATGCCGACCTCGCCGTCGGCACGGGCAAGCCCGTGCTCGAGCGGGCCGCCGAACTCGGCGAGTTCCTGGCGAGCCAGGTCGGCGTGTTCGGCCCCGTGGCCTTCGCGCTGCTTCTCTGGCTCGCCGTCCGTCCGGCTACCTGGCGCGATCCGCGGCTGCGGCTGCTCTTGGGCCTGGGGCTGCCGCTCTTGATCGCGATCGCGGCCCAGGCTTGGTTGAACCGCGCCAACGCGAATTGGGCGGCCCCCGTCTACGTCGGCTTCGCCCTCGTCGTCGCGGCGTGGCTGGTCGCAGCCGAACGCCGCCGCTTGGCGCGGGTGCTGGTCGGCGTGAACCTCGCGATCCTGGTCGCCGTCGTCGCCGTCGCCCAGGTCAACAAGCACGAGCCGACGAGCTGGAGCCGGCTTTGGGACCCCTTCCGCCTGCTCCGCGGCGTCGACCGGATCGGCGACGAGGTGGCGCCCCTGCTCCAAGCCCACCCCGACGCGTGGCTCCTGATGACCGACCGCATGCTGATGGCGAACGTGCTGGAGCGCACGGGCTGGCCGCTCCACCGCGCGGTGGCGTGGAACCCCGGCGGGCGCGTCACCAATCACTTCGAACTGGTCACCGCCATGCCGGACGACGCGGATGCCACCTTCGTCCTGGTCATGAGCCGTGGCCGGCCGGACCCGATCCTCGCCCGCTTCGAGGTGGCCGAACCCCTCCTGCGCACCACCGTCCCCACCCACGCCGACCGCAGCCTCGACCTCGTCGTCTACCGGCTGGAGGGCTTCCGCGGCTATCGAGGCGCAACCGACGCGACCGACTGACGTTCGGCCAGCACCGACCCGGGGCGGAGGCAAGCGCTCGAGGGCCTTGCGCCCCCTGGCCCCCTCGTCGCGATCCGGTCGGTGTCGCGCGTCATTACCCGCTCACCGTACCCCGAGACCCCCTTTACGTTGCTCTCGGGCGTTTCATCGAGCGCCGTAGCACGGTAAATTGCTGCCCCGCCATCGAGATGGCGAATTGTTCTCCGATAAAATGCGCCCGAGAAAAGCCATGGAAGAGGGTGTTATCTGTCCTCTTAACCTCCTTGGCTGACGAATTGCTGGATGGTGTCCCAGGGTCTCCGGC
>JBJHBG010000168.1:0-7161 GCA_050485385.1 Geminicoccaceae bacterium
CTCCCGGCCTTGGCGGCGAGGGCCACGGCCTTGGCGACCAGCGGGGTGTCGATGCTGACGATGAGGAGACGCATGGCGATCTTCCGTTGAGGGCAGGCGGGGGAGGGGGAGGCTTACTGCTCGCCCTTGATGATTTCGGTCATGGTGACGCCCAGATGGTCGTCGACCACGAGGACCTCGCCGCGTGCGACGAGGCGGTTGTTGACGTAGATGTCGACCGGCTCGCCGACCTTGCGGTCGAGCTCGACGACCGCACCGCGGCCGAGCCGCAGCAATTGGCTGACCGGCATCGAGGTCCGGCCGAGGACGGCCGCGAGTTGCACCGGCACCTCGTAGACCGCACCCAGTTCGGCCTGGAGGTTACGGTCGACGGTTTTCGCCGGGGGGCTCGCCGGACGGTCGGTCGAGGGCGTGGTGTCCTGGTCGCTCATGAGGGCATCCTCTTCGGGTCGGTAGCCGGGGCTGCGGGTTCTGCGGTCGTGGCCTCGTCGAGCCACCCGGCACATACGGCGAGGGCGTCGTCGACGAGGTCGTCGAGGCGGCGTTCGGCACGGCCGTCGACCCAGTCGACGCGGGCATCGCCCGGTGCCAGCCGGTCGTCGGCGACGATTTCGATCCGGCCGTCGAAGCCGGCTTCCAGGGCGAGCTTCGGCAGCAGGCCGGCGAGGTCGGTCTGTACGGCGCGGGCCACCGCCACCGTCACCTCGGGCCGCCTGTCGAGGCGGGCGCACAGGCTCTGCAGGGCCGACGCAAGGTCGTCGACCGGAAGCTTGGCCGCGGCCGCCGGGACGACGCGCCGCGCGACCGCGGCGACGATCTCCAGCATGCGGGCTGTGTCCTGCCGTTGCCCGGCGCGGCGGCGGGCCAGCTCGGCGCCGAGTCCGGCAGCGACGGCTTCCGCCGCGCGGGCGAGGGCGGCCGTCTGTTCGCTGCGCGCTTCGGCGAGGGCGGCGGCGCGGACCTCGGTGGCACAAAGCTCCAGCCGACGCTGCAACTCGGCCTCGTCGATGCGCGGCGGTTCGGCGGTCTGCTCCGGCTCGGCGGTCGGTGCGGCGGCCGGCTCCGGCTCGGGCCGCTCGCGCTCGGCGAGCAGGTCCACGAGCCGGCGCTGGCCGGTGGTACCGAGGGTGCGGCGTTGGATGCCGAAGCTCGCATCGGGGGTGAAGGCGTGCGCCATGGCCTAGAACACCAACTCGTCGTCTTTGCTGTCGGCGAGGAAGATCTCGCCCTGCGCCGCCAGCTCCTTGGCCGTGTTGACCATCGCCATCTGCGCTTCTTCGACGTCGCGCAGCCGCACCGGTCCCATGGTCTCCATCTCCTCGGCCAGGATCTTGCCGGCACGCTCGCTCATGTTGGCGAAGAACAGGTCGCGAACCGGCTTGCTGGCGCCCTTGAGCGCCACGGTGAGCTGGTCGTTGCCGACGCTGCGCATCAGCGTGCGGATGCCGTTGCCGTCGAGCTTGCCGAGGTCCTCGAAGGTGAACATCAGCGCCTTGATCCGCTCCGCCGCCTCCTTGTTCCGCTCCTCCAGCATGCCGAGGAAGCGTCCCTCGGTGTTGCGATCGAAGAAGTTGAAGATCTCCGCCATGACCTCGTGGTTGTCGCGGCGGTTGGTGCGGGCGAGGTTGCTCATGAACTCGGCCCTGAGCGTCTTCTCGACATCGGCCAGGATTTCCTTCTGCACGACCTCCATCCGGAGCATGCGCATGACCACCTCGAGGGCGAAGTCGTCGGGCAGGTTGCCGAGAACCCGGGCGGCGTGGTCGGGACGGATGCGGGAAAGCACCACGGCCACGGTCTGCGGGTATTCGTTCTTCAGGTAGGAGGCGAGCACGGCTTCGTTGACGTTGCCGAGCTTGTCCCAGACCGTGCGCCCGGCGGGGCCGCGAATCTCGTCCATGATCGCGTCGACGCGCTCGTTGTCGAGGAAGCGGGTCAGGAGCTTCTCGGTGGTTTCGAAGCTGCCGACGATGCCGCCCGCCGACGACATCTTCTCGCCGAATTCCTTCAGGATGCGCTCGACCACCTCGGCATCGACGGAGCCGAGGATCGACATGATCTGCGACAGCTCCTTGATCTCGTCGATGTCGAGTTTGGCGAACATCTTGCCGACGTGCTCCTCGCTGACGGCGAGCATGATGATCGCCGCCTTCTCGGGGCCGGTCAGCGCTTCGTAGCTGGTGATGGTCGGCATCGGTTCAGTCCGTCGCTTGCAGCCAGTGGCGGATCGCCCGCACGGCCTCCTCGGGGTGTTCGTCGATCAGGTCGGTGACGCGGCCGAGCAGGGAGGCCCGGATCTGGCCGCGGATCTGGTTGATCTGCAGCATCTCCTCGGTCCGCTCGGTCTCGACCGCGAGGGCTGCCGAACTGCCCGGCTCGATCAGGACCTGGCCTTCGTTGGTCACGGTCAGCCCACTCTGCGTGGTGAGGGCTGGCCTGGCGTCGGCCGGGAAGGCGCGCTTCAGGAGCGGCCGCCCGACGAACAGGGCCAGCAGCAGGGTGATCAAGAGCAGGGTGAGGGCTTGGCCGAACACGCCCCAGAGGCCGCGCGCCACGTCGAGCAGCGTTTCCTCCGGCTCGGCTACGACGTCGGCCACGGCGAACGGACGATTGATGACCCGCACGACGTCGCCGCGTGTCTCGTCGACACCGGCCGCGCTGATCACCAGGGTCTCGATCGCGGCGAGTTCGTCCTCGCTGCGCGGCGCGTAGACCACCTCGCCAGCGGCGTTGGTGGTCTGGCTGCCGTCGACCAGGACGGCGATGGAGAGACGGCGCACCCGCCCGCCCTGCTGGACGTGGTTGCGCACGGTGCGGCTGATCTCGAAGTTCGTGGTTTCCTCGCTGCGCGAGGTGCGTTCGCTGGTGCCTGCCTCGCCGCCGGCCTCGACCGGGTCGGGCAACGGCAGGTTGTTCTGCACCGTCACCGCGGCGCCGTCGCGGTCGACCAGCTCGCTCTGCTCCTCGACGATCTGCGTGCTGCGCGCGACCTGGCTGTTGGGGTCGTACTCCTCCGACGTCACGGTGACGTGGTCGAAGTCCAGGTCGGCCGTGACGTTGACGTGGACCCGGCCCGGACCGAGCGACCGCTCCAGCAGGGCGCGGATGCGGTCGTTCAGCCGCTCTTCGTAGGCGCGCTGGAAGGCCTCGGCGCGGCCGGGGATCAACCGCTCGTCGTCGTCCTCCTGGGCGAGGAGTTGGCCACGGTCGTCGACCACGGTGACCTGCCGCGCCTGCAGCCAGGGCACCGCGCCGGCGACGAGATGCCGGATGGCGGCGATCTGCTCGGCGCCGAGGCCGTCGCGGCGGTTGAGACGCACGACGACGGAAGCCGAGGCCGGGGCGGCGTCGCGCTGGAACAGCTCGCGCTTGGGCTGGACGAGGTGGACGCGGGCGGAGCGGACCGCGTCCATCGCGGCGATGGTCCGGGCCAACTCGCCTTCGAGCGCGCGCAGGAGGTTGACGTTGGCCTCGAACTGGCTGGTGCCGAGGGTGGAGCGGTCGTCGAAGATCTCGTAGCCCACGTTGCCGGAGGCGGGCAGGCCCTCCTGCGCCATCTGCATGCGCAGCCGCAGGACCTCGCCCTCGGGCACCATCACGGCACTGCCGTCGGGGGTCAGCCGATAGGGGACGCGCAGGCCGTCGAGGCGGTCGGTCACCACCAGGGCGTCGGCTGGCTCCAAGCCGGTGAAGAGGAGGGCGTAGTCCGGGGTCGTGAGCTTCCAGCCGACGAAGCCGAGAAAGGCGACGAGGCCGAGCATCAGGGCGCCGAGCGGCACGAGCCGTGCCGGGCCGACCCGTTGCACGAAGGCACGCACGCCGGCCATCGGATCGCGGCCGAGCGTGACCGGTGCCGTCGTCCCTGTCGCTTCCATCACCCCGGCGTCGCTTGCCACCTTCGGACCCCCGAAACGCTCCGTTTCAGGTGGCAAGCTGCGCCCGGATGGCTAATACGAGGTTAACGGTCGGCGAAGTCTTGCCGGGCGACGGTGGGGTTCAGCCGCGATAGCGCTGGAGGCGCGTCACGCGAAGACCCAGGACGCCATGCCGCTCGATCATCCGCTGCCAGCACAGGAACTCTTCGCCGGTTAGCCCGTAGCGGTCGCAGGCCTCGTCGAGGGTCAGGCGACCGTCGCGTACGGCGCGCACCACCTGGGCCTTGCGACTGGCGACCCACCGCTCGGTATCCGGTGGTGGCAGATCGTCCAGGGCGTCTCGAACCTCCAAGGGCTGGGTCTCCGTTCGCTCCGCATAAGCCGACATTTCAGGTCTCCCGAACACGAGGGGCGTCCAACGACGCCCCCAAATTCCGCCAGAAAGCCCAACGAAGTGTAAAATGCTCACCGTCATCATAGTAAAAAACGGTTAGCTACACTCAGCGGACGACGCGGATCAACTCGTCGAGCATCTGATCGGCAGTGCTGATGATCTTGGAGCTGGCAGAGTAAGCGCGCTGTGTGATGATCATTTTGCTGAATTCTTCGGCGATATCGACGTTGGCAGCCTCGAGCGACGACGGAACGATCGTGCCGGCGCCGCCGATGCCGGCGAAGCGCAGGTTGTATTGCCCGGCAAGGTCGGTTGCCGCGTAGACGTTGCCGCTGCGCGGATCGAGCGCCGCCGGGTTGGGGAAGGTGGCGATCGGCAGCTTGTACAGCCGTCGCTCCTCGCCGTTGGTGAAGGACGCCTTCACGTAGCCGAACTCGTCGATCATGACGCCGTTCAACTCGCCGACCTCGGCACCGTTCTGGTTGACGTAGGCGATGTTGTTCGGGCTGGCGAACTGGGTCAGGCCCGTGGTGGTGCCGGGGTCGCCGAAGTCGAACGCGACGACGCTGTTCTGGCTGCCGTCGGCGTTGTTCCAGTCGATGGTGACCTCGCCGTTCGGGCCCGCCAAGCCGGGCGTGAGGTTGACCGTGTCCAAGGAGCCGTTCGCGTTGAAGGTGATGGTGCCGGCGGCGAGGCGCCCGTTGGTGTGGGTGCCACCGTTCAACAGGTTCTGGTCGGCGTAGATTTCGACGAACCATTCGTTGGGGTTGGCCGGATTGTCGTCCTTGAGGAACCCCACGGTCACCATCTTCGGCCGGCCGAGGCTGTCGTAGATGCGGATGTCGCGGGTGAAGGCCGGCTGGATGCCGTCGTTGGGCACGATGCCGTTCTTCTGGTTGTGGTGCCAGAGCGCCATGTCGTTGGTGCCTTGGACGTAGGTGTCCGGCGGCACGTTCTGATTGGCCGTGGGCGTCTTGCTGTCGACGTTGAGATTGGCGCCGATGTCGACCGCCGTGGTGGCCGTGGCGACGCCTTGGATCTGCCGGACGTTGACCGTCTCCAGCGCGTTGACGTCGACGATGTTGCCGTTCACGTCGAGCACCCAGCCCTGCAGGTAGAAGCCGGACGGCGTGCGCAGATTGCCGAAGAAGTCGGGCTCGAACGAGCCGGCGCGGGTGTAGAACTGCTCGGCCGGACCGGCCACCTGGTCGCGCACCACGAACAGGCCGTTGCCGGAGATGGCGGCGTCGGTGGTCGACGAACTCGCCTGGATCAGCCCTTGCTTCTCCATGCTGTAGGAGGTGTAGGCGCGCACGCCGCCCGGGCTGTAGGTGAGGGTGTGCGCGGCGCGCGTCACCATGTTGGCGAACTGGGGCGACGCGCTGCGATAGGCCGTCGTGTTCACGTTCGCCACGTTGTCGGAGATCATGCTCAGGGCCTTGCTCTGCGCGGTGAGGCCCGAGACGCTGGAGAAGAGGGATCCAAAGAGGCTCATGGATTGGGTCCTTCGGTTTGGCTAGGCCGGGTCAGCCGGCGACAGGAAGACGGACGGAACGAACGTCGGAAAGGGCGACCTCGCGGTCGCCGACGGTGAGCACCACGGTGCCGTAGCGGCTCTCCACCCCGGTCACCGTGCCGGTGATGCTGGTGGTCGCCTGGAGTGGCCGGCCGGTCGGATCGACGGCGTCGACCCTGAGGGTGTAGGTCCCGGCGGGTACGCGGGCGCCACCGATGCCGAGGCCATCCCATTGCAGGGTTTGCTCGCCGGGTCGGGCCTCGGCCGGGAGAACGCGGACGGGGTTGCCGTTCGGATCGAGCACGGTCACCAGTGCGGCGCCGACGCCCTGCGGCAAGGTGACGCCGAAGCGCGCGCCGCCGCTCTCACCGAGCAGCACCTGGTTGCCGAGAGCCTCGATCTCCTTGCCGAGATAGGCCGTCCCGGGCCCGAGCGTGTCGCTCGACATGAGCCCCAACATCTGCTCGAGCTTCTTGTTCATGTTCACCGCCTGCTCGACGCCCGTGAACTGGACGAGCTGCGAGGTGAACTCGGTCGCGTCCATCGGCGACAGCGGGTCCTGGTGCTTGAGCTGGGTGGTGAGGAGGATCAGGAACGCGTCGAACTGCTCGGCGAGCCCCAAGCCCTGATTCGGCGCGCGGGTCGACCCGGCGGCGGCGTTGGCATTGGCGATGGCGAGGTTGCTCAAGGGGCTACTCCGGGGTCAGGCGTTGAGATCGAGCAGACGGGAGCGGTCGAGGGGGGCGGCATCGGCGCCGCTGTTCGGCGTATCGGCGTCGGCACCCTGCTCCCCGCCGGTGCGGTCGAACGGCGTCCAGCGTCGTTGCTGCGGCGTGCCGTCCTGCTGGGTTTGCGGGTTCAGGTCGAAGCGGATGCCGTCGCGCCCGACGTCGAAGCCGGCCTGCTGGAGCGCTCGTTCGAGCTGATGACCCTGGCGGGCCAGATGCTCGAGCGCCTCCGGCCGGTCGGCGCGGACGACGACGCGGACGGCGTCGTCACCATCGAAGGCCAAGGTCACGTCCAGCCGGCCGAGCGAGGCGGGCTGGAGCTGCACGTGGATCATCGGCTGACGGCTGGCGGCGGCGCGGGCGACGTGGATCGACACCTCGTCCAAGCCGGCCGTCACTCGGAGCGGTTCCGCCTTCGGCAGCGGTGCGGGCACGACCGCCTGCTGGGCCGGGGGTGCCGGCTGCGCAGCCGGCGCGGGCGGCGGACTTGCGGCACCGGCCGGCGTCGGCTCCGCTCCGAGCCGTTCCGCCGCGACGCCCACCACCGGCTTCGCCGTGGCGACGGGCGCCGTCACGGGCTCGGTCGGCGCGACCGACGTGATCGGTGCACCGGCGACCTCGCGAACTGCCGGCGGCGCCGGCAGTTCG
>JBJHBG010000169.1:0-6974 GCA_050485385.1 Geminicoccaceae bacterium
CGCGTGGGCATGGGCCTCGGTGGAGCTAAGGTGGAGACCATCATGCAACCAACCAATCGCGCGTGGCGAATCGCCAGCGCGGCCGGACTGTTGAGCCTGGTCGCAGCGCCGGCGCTCGCGCAGGACGTCGACGTCGCGGCGCTCGAAGCGGCGGTAGCTGCGGCCATGGAGGCGGCGGCCTCGGTCGAGGCCCTGGCCGCCGAGACGCAGTACGTTTTCGACACGCTACTCTTCCTCATCGGCGGCTTCCTCGTCATGTGGATGGCCGCCGGCTTCGCCATGCTGGAGGCCGGCCTCGTCCGCAAGAAGAGCGTGGGCGTCCAGTGCCTGAAGAACATCAGTCTCTATTCGGTTGCCGGCCTGATGTACTGGATCGTCGGCTTCAACCTCATGTACGAGGGTGTCGACGGTGGTTACTTCGGTACCTTC
Source organism: Geminicoccaceae bacterium (assembly GCA_050485385.1). Lineage (GTDB taxonomy): Bacteria > Pseudomonadota > Alphaproteobacteria > Geminicoccales > Geminicoccaceae > RECO01. The sequence goes on from JBJHBG010000169.1 coordinate 430, forward strand.
GCGATGTTCGCGGGCACCGAGGCCAACGTGGAGGATGGCTTCTCCGCTTCGTCCGACTGGTTCTTCCAGATGGTGTTCGTCGCCACCGCCGCGTCGATCGTCTCGGGCACCCTGGCCGAACGCATCAAGGTCATGCCCTTCCTGCTCTTCGTCGTCGTGCTCACGGGCTTGCTCTACCCGATCGCCGGCTCCTGGCAGTGGGGCGAGGGCTGGCTCTACGAGATGGGCTTCTCCGACTTCGCCGGATCGACCATCGTGCATTCCGTCGGCGGCTGGGCCGCACTCGCCGGTGCCATCGTCCTCGGCGCGCGCAAGGGCCGCTTCACCCCCGACGGCCGCTCGGTGCCGATGCCCGGCTCGTCGCTGCCGCTCGCCACGCTCGGCACGTTCATCCTCTGGCTCGGCTGGTTCGGCTTCAACGGCGCATCCGAGCTGGCGCTGGGTACGGCCGAAGCCGCCAACAACGTCGCCATCATCTTCGCCAACACCAATCTGGCGGCGGCCGGCGGCGTCGTCGCAGCGCTCCTCACCTGCCTTGCCATCTACCGCAAGATCGACCTTTCCCTGGTGCTGAACGGCGCCATCGGCGGCCTCGTCTCGATCACCGCCGAGCCCCTGGCACCGTCCATGCCGCTCGCCGTCCTGATCGGTGCGGTCGGCGGCATGCTGGTGGTGCTGTCGGTGCCGCTGCTCGACAAGCTCCGGATCGACGACGTCGTCGGCGCCATCCCGGCCCACTTGGTCTGCGGCATCTGGGGCACCATGATCGTGCCCTTGAGCAACGGCGACGCCAGCTACGTCATCCAGGCGGTCGGCGTGGTCGCCTACGGCGTGTTCATCTTCGTCGCCAGCCTGATCGTCTGGAGCCTCATCAAGGCCACCGTCGGCATCCGCATCGCCGAGGAGGACGAGGACGCCGGCATCGACCAGGTCGAACTCGGCATCGACGCCTATCCGGAATTCGGCCGCACCATGGCCTACTGACCTGCCCATGGTGGGGTGATGTCGGGGCCCGGGCCAAGCGCCCGGGCCCTCTTCTTTTCCGTATGCTACAGCGAGACCCGAATGCTCAGGCCGAGAGCGCCGCTGCACCGAGTTCCGCACCCTGCGCGAGCACCTGACGGTCGGCGTCGGTCATCCGGCCATAGGTGACGCGGGCCGGGTCGACGGTGAAGGTCAGCCGCGCGCCCACCTCCGGCACCGGATTGCTCTGCGGGTCGTGGACCTCGAACAGGAAGCTGGTGCCGCCGGCAGTGCGCAACTCGCCGCGCACGGCGGGGCCGAGCGGCTCGACGTACTCCACCTCGGCGGCGAGCTTGGCGGCGCCGTCGTCCGCCGCCGCCAACCAAAGATGGTGGGGCCGGATCGAAACCCAGACCTCGTCGCCGACCGTTACCGGCCGCCGCTGCGCGGCGACCAAGGGCGCCGTCTCGCGATCGATGCGGATGCGGACCAAGCGGCCGTCGGCCTCGACGACGGAGCCGGCGAGGAGAGTCGTGCGGCCGATGAAGCTCGCCACGAACGCCGTCTCGGGCGAATCGTAGATCTCCATCGGCGCGCCGAGTTGGTCGAGCCGACCGTCGTTCATCACCGCGATCCGATCCGAGACCGAGAGCGCCTCCTCCTGGTCGTGGGTGACGTAGACGGCGGTGATGCCGAGGCCGCGCTGGATCTTGCGGATCTCCTTGCGGATGCTGAGACGCAGTGCGGCGTCGAGATTGCTCAACGGCTCGTCGAGCAGCAGCACGCCGGGACGGATGACCAGTGCCCGCGCCAGGGCCACCCGCTGCAACTGGCCGCCCGACAGTTGCGAGGAGCGCCGGGTCTCGAAGCCCGCAAGACCGACGAGGCGCAGCATCTCGAGCACCTGCGGGCGCAACTCTGCGCCGCGGATGCCGCGCAGCTTCAGCCCGTAGGCCACGTTGTCGAACACGTTCATCATCGGAAACACGGCATAGTCCTGGAAGACGATGCCGATGTTGCGCTCCTGCGGCTGCAGCCCGCTGACGTCGCGGTCGCCGATATGGATCTCCCCCTCCGTGGGCATCTCGAAGCCAGCGAGCATGCGCAGCGTGGTCGTCTTGCCGCAGCCGGACGGACCGAGGAACGAGACGAACTCGCCCGGGCTGACCGCGAGGTCCAGCCGGTCGACGGCCACCACCGGACCGAAGCGCTTGGTCAGCCCCTGAAGCCGGATCTCCGCCATCAGTTCTTCTCCGTCTGGCTTTTCGAGAAGCGGTTGGAAATCGCCGTGCCGAGCACGACGATGGCGATGAGCAAGACGCCCATGGCAGCGCCACGCCCCATCTGCCCCTCGGACACGTAGTAGAAGATGTAGACCGTCATCGTCCGCCAGCCGGGCGGATAGAGGATCAAGGTGGCGCCGAGTTCGGTGATCAGCCGCACGAAGCCGATCACGGCGCAGGCGTAGATGGTGAGCCTGAGCTGCGGCAGCACCACGTCCTTGAAGGTGCGCGGATGCGAGGCGCCGAGGCTCCAGGCCGCCTCCTCCAGGCTGCGGTCGATCCGAGCGAAGCCGGCCGACAGCACGCGCACGACGTAGGGCAGGCGCCGCACGGCTAGCGCGATGACGAGGACCAGCGCGGTCACGGAAAAATCGATGCCGAACACCGTGACGCCGCCGAACGCGCGCACCAAACCCACGCCGATGACCACGCCCGGAATGACGAACGGCAACAGGCTCAGATAGTCGAACACGCCGAGCCGCGGCAGGGTTCGGTTCATGTGCACCATGAACACGCTGACGAACAGGCAGAGCGGCAGGGCACCCGCCACCAGGACGAACGACGCCATCATCGGCTGCACGTCGCGGAACACCTGCACGTAGTGCCTGAGCGTGAAGCCCTCGGGCATCAGCCCGCCGAACCAGAGGGTGGCGATCGAACTGACGATGATCGCCACGTAGGGCAGCAGGAACACGACGGTGACGACGGCGCAGAAGACGGTACCGGCCCGGCGCAGCCACGGTGCGTCGTAGTCGAGCGTGCGCTCGCGGAAGCTGTGCTTCAACTCGGTCTTCTTCAGCACGCCACGGGCAAAGAAGAGGATGGCCACCGACAGCAGCACGATCCAGCCGCTGAACAGGATGGGAATCCGCTGGTCGCCGAGGAAGCTCGCGAAGTTGGAGTAGATCTCGACCGGCAGCACGCGGTAGTCGCCGCCGATGAGGAGCGGCGCGCCGACGTCGCCGAGCGAGCTGAGGAAGATGAGCAGCGCACCCATCAGCGTGTAGGGTGCGATGTAGGGCAGCACCACGCGCCACATGATGCCGCCGACGGAATCGCCGAGGCTGATGGCCGCCTCCTCCAGATGCGCCGGAATGGTCCGCATGCCGGCCAGGAGCAGCAATAGCGCGTAGGGCATGAAGTGCAGGACCTGGGTGACCACCAGGCCCGGCAGGCCGTAGATCGAGAACTCCGGCAGACCGAGGTCGAGCCAGATCTCGGTGAGTGCGCCGGCGCGGCCCAACAGGAGCAGGGTCGCGAAGCTGGAGATCAAGGGCGGGGTCACCAGCGGCACCACCAAAAGCACGGTCCAGCCGAGCGCGAACGCCACCCGCAGCTTGGCGATCGCGATTGCCAACGGCACCGCGATCAGGAGCGAGATTACCGTCGTGATGAGCGCGAGCTGGATCGAGTTCCAGGTGATGCGCAGCATGTACCAGTAGAGCGAGGCGCGGATCGGGTCATCGCCGAACATCAGCCCGATCGATTCGGCGAGCAGCGTGAACAGCGGCCAGCCGAGGAACAGCAGCACGAAGCCGGCGCTCAACGCGTAGCAGAGATAGAGCCAGTTGAAGCCGACCTTCGGTGGCTTGGTGGTGGCGAGTTCGTCGATCGAGTAGGTGGCCATTCCGCAGCCCAACACAAAGGGAGTCGAGGGACGGGCAGCCCGCCCGCGCGGGGCGAACACCGGGGCGAGCCGCAAAACGGCCCCGCTCGGCGCGGGGCCGTCGGCGCATCAGCTGCGTAGAAAGGCCTCCCACATCTCGGCGATCACCTCGCGCGCGCGCACCTGCAGTTCGTCCTCGGGCAAGACGAGGCGCTCGACTTGGTCGGCGAGATTGTCGAGGCTGACGAAGTAGAATTCCGAGTCCACGTCGAGCACGCCCGGCACCGCCGGCGTGTAGAGGAACTCGGCGCCCTGCGCCTGCCATTCCGGCGAGAACAGGAACTCCATGAACTGCCGGGCCAGCTCCGGGTTGGGCGCGTCCTTCACCATGGCGACGCTGTTGTCCATGATCATGCTGCCGTCACTCGGGAACACGAACTCGACCGGATAGCCCTCGTGCATGTACTCGAAGGTCGGGCGGTTGTTGACCAGCGCGATAGCGAACTCGCCGCGCGCCGTCAGCGCGTACATCTGCGAGGTGGAATCGACGTAGTGGCCGACATTGGCGTGCAACCGCTCGAACATGTCGACGGCTTCATCGTGGCCGTAGCTGGCGTAGATGGTGGTCAACGCGGTGACGGCGGTCGACGAGCGCAGCGGACTGGCACTGACGATGTGCCCCTCGTAGACCGGATCCAGCAGGTCGGCCCAGCTGGTCGGCATCGGCAGGTTGCGCCGCTCCAACTGCTGCGTGTTCACCATCAGGCCGGTGAACAACGGATTGAACACGTAGAAATAGTCGTCCGGATCGCGCAGCCGCAGCTCGCCCTCGCCCAGTGCGACCGTCTCCGGCACCAGGTCGCCGAGGTCGACCGGTTCGATCAGCCCGGCCTCCTTGGCGTAGAGATATTCCGTGCTGCCGCCCGAGTGCATGATGCTGGCGCGGGGATTGTCGCGCTCGGCTTCCAGCCGGACGAGGATCGCCTCGGTACCGCCGGGGTTGATCACGTGCACGGTCACGCCGGGATTGGCCGCCTGGAAGGCCTCGGCCATGCCGTCGGCGTAACGCGCGAAGACCGAGCTGTAGACAAGGAGTTCGTCGGCCGGCGCCGAGTGCAGCACGGCGCTCCCGGCGACCAGCGCCGCAGAGACCGACAGGGTCGTCGGCAATGCGATGTGTCCCCTCATGTTCCTCCCTTTCCTCAGGTGTCGCGTTCGTCGGCGGGCGGTCCCGCTTCTACTTTCGGGCGCATGGAACCGCCCCACGTCACACCTTTAGCTCGATACTTGTCACAAAATTGTCAAATTTCTTTGGGTTCATCTGGTCGCCGGCACTGGCCTCACGGCGCTCAGTGCAGCCAGAGGCCGCCCGTCACGTTGACGCCCTGCCCGGTCATGTAGGCGCTCTCGTCGGAGGCGAGGAATGCCGCCAGCCTGGCCACGTCCTCGGGATAGCCGGGGCGCCGCAGGGGGATGGACTTCACCCGTTCGCCAGCGGGCGGCAGACCCAATTCGCGACCCTTCGCCTCGCTCTCGTCGCGCATCGTCGTGTCGACGATCATGCCGGGGCAGATCGCGTTCACCGTCACGCCCGAGCCGGCGACTTCCAGGGCCAAGGCCTGCGTGACGGCGAGGATGGCGAACTTGGAGGCGGCATAGGCGCCGTAGAAGGGTGCCGCTTTCTTGCTCATCCACGACGCCATGTTGATCACCCGACCACGGCCGCGCTCGACCATACCCGGCACCACCGCCTGACAGCACCACAAGGTGCCGTCGGCATTGGTGCGGAAGACGGCGTGCCAGTCCTCCGGCGTCGTCTCCAGCATGGTCCCGAAGCGGATGATGCCGGCGTTGTTCACCAGCACGTCGGCGGGGCCGAGGGCCGCCTGCAATCGATCCATCGTCGGCCCCACGGCGGCGCGGTCGCCGACGTCGCACACCGCCTCGGCGGCGGCCCGCCCCAGGCCGCGGATCTCGGTCGCTACGCTGGCAAGCGCCGCGCCGTTACGGCCGACGAGCCCCACGGCACAGCCTTCCCGAGCGAGCCGCAGCGCCACCGCCTTGCCGATACCGCCGCCGCCACCCGTCACCAGCGCCACCTTGCCGTCCAATCCGTACATCCGCGTCCTCCGTCCCTCGTGGCCCGGTGCTTGCATACGAGCGGGATACCACAGGCGGGACCGCTGAGGAGAGGACGTTGGCGAGGGCATTGGCGAGGGCAGCCGAGGCGGAGGGCGCGGCGCACGTTGCCGGCGTGCGGCTCGACGTCGAGGGGCTGAGCCACCGCTTCGGCAGCTTCCTCGCGGTCGACGACGTGACGCTGCATGTCGAGCCGGGCGAGGTCGTAGCGCTCCTCGGCCCCTCCGGTTGCGGCAAGACCACGCTTCTGCGCGCCATCGCCGGCTTTCTCCGGCAAACGGCGGGAACCATCAGCGTCGACGGCCGCCGGGTCGACCACCTGCAGGCGGGGCGGCGCAACATCGGCATCGTCTTTCAGAGCTACGCCCTGTTCCCGCACATGACCGCGGCCGAGAACGTGGGCTACGGGCTCGCCGCACGCGGCCGGCCGAAGGCGGAGGTGCAGGCCAAGGTGCGGCGTTTTCTCGACGTCGTGCAGATGGGCCACCTCGCCGACCGGCTGCCGCGCCAGCTCTCCGGCGGCCAGCAACAGCGCGTGGCGCTCGCACGCGCCC
>JBJHBG010000170.1:0-6626 GCA_050485385.1 Geminicoccaceae bacterium
CTCGCCCTCGTCGCCGTCATGCGCAAGCTCGTCCTGCTCGCCAATACCCTGCTCCGCAGCAACCGAACCTGGACCCAGAAACTCGCTTGATCATCACGGATACTCTAGCAGGAACCCTCGGATCGCGCACGCCTTTGGAACGAAGTAGGCCCGGCGCGTGGAGGGGGGGAACGTGCGCCGGGCCTGTCACGAGGACGAGGCCAGGATAGGACATGCCCCGGACGCGGCGTTGACCTGAATCAACCACTGGGTTGGACGTTCGTGGGAGCGCGTCAGGTGTCGCCTTCGGCGAGACGTCGCAGGCCTTCGAGATCGCCCACCTCGATCGCGTGCGCACCGGCGACCTCGAGCAACCCCTGCCGCCGCAGGCTCGAGATCTGTCGGCTGACCGTTTCCATCGTGAGGCCCAGATAGTCGGCGATGTCGCACCGGCTCATCGGCACCTCGACGACCACGCTGTCCCTGCGCTCGCCGCCTGCGACCGCCCGCTCGGCCAGCATGACGAAGAACGAGGCGACGCGCTCGGTCGCCGTCTTGCGGCCGAGCAGCAGCATCCAGTCGAGGGCGCGATCGAGGGTCGCCGTCGCATCCTCGAACAGCCGCCGCTCCAGATGCGGCCACGCGTCCATCTGGTCGCGCAGCCGATCCTGATCGAACAGGCAAAGCTCGACGCGGGTCACCGCTTCGGCGAACGTCGCGTACTCGCCGGACAGCATCGGACCCAGAAAATCACCGGCGAACAGGAAACCGGTAATCTGTTGGCGACCATCGGGCAGGAGCTTGAACAGCTTGATCGTGCCCGTCAAAACGTTGGCGACCTGACGGACGGTGGCGTCCTCCTCGACGATCAGTTCGCCCGGCTCGAACGTCTTTTGCGAGGACATGGCGTGGAGCTGTTCCAATTCGCCGGCCGACAGCACCGCGCAGAACGACGCCTCGCGCACGCCGCAGACCAAGCAGCGCACCGCCTTGGTCGGCGTGAGCCGGAGGCACCCTCGTTCGGCTGTGAGTCCACCCATCCGCATGTCGCCTTTGGTGCCATGGAACTGCATAGCCGCTCAACCGCTCCCTGGCCCAACCTGCCGGTCAGGTCCTTGTTTGCGCCGCACGCTCAGCCTTGCCCTGCCACCAAATCCTTGCGTTCGAGCCTTTTTCTGGAAGTCGGCTCGAACGAGCGACATTTTGTCGCCACTGATTTAGAACAGGTTGGACACGTCAGGAAGGATCTTTCGGACCGATGATCGACATCCTCGGCCTGGGCGAACCGCTCGTCGAGCTGAACCAGGACCGGACGAGCGACGGCGCCACCTACCGCCTCGGCTTCGGCGGCGACACCTCGAACTGCGTCGTCGCCGCGGCGCGGCTGGGTGCGCGCACCGCCTATTGGACGCGGCTCGGCGCCGACGGCTTCGGCGACGCCCTGCTCGCCCTCTGGCAAAGGGAGGGGGTCGGCGCCACGGCCGTGGTGCGGGATTCCAAGGCGTCGACCGGTGCGTACGTCGTGCAGCACGGGGCGGACGGGCACCGCTTCACCTATCTCCGTGCCGGCTCCGCCGCGAGCCGCATGGCGCCGGACGACCTGCCCGCGGACCTCTTCGAAGGGGTCCGGCTGCTGCATCTTTCGGCCATCTCCCAAGCCATCAGCGTGGGCGCCTGCGATGCCTGCTTCGAGGCCGTGGCACGGGCCCGGACAGCAGGCGTGCTGGTCGCCTACGACACCAATCTCCGCCAGGCGCTCTGGCCCCTGCCGCGCGCGCGGGCGGTGATCGCCGCCGCCGTGGCCCAGGCCGACATCGTCCTGCCCAGCCTCGACGACGCGCGACTGCTCACCGGACTGGACGACCCCGAGGCCGTCGCCGCCCACTATCTCGCCCAGGGCGCCAAGCTGGTCGGCCTCACCCTCGGCCGTGACGGTGCGCTCGTCGCCACGCCGGAGCGGAGCGAGCGCATCGCCCCCTTCGCCGTCGAGGCGGTCGACGCGACCGGGGCGGGCGACGCCTTCGACGGCGCCTTCCTCACGCACTATCTGACGCACGGCGATCCCTTCGCCGCCGGTCGCTTCGCCAATGCCGCCGCCGCGCTTTCGACCCAGGGTTACGGGGCCATCGATCCCCTGCCCCGGCGGGCGGACGTGGAGGCGCTGCTCGACGGGGCTCGGCCCGTCTGAGCAGCGCCTCGGGCTGCTGCCCGATCAGGCAGCGGCAGTCCGCTGGCGCGCTGCCCGCAGACGCCAACCACCGAGCACGGCGAGCGCACTCACCATCGACAACACCGCGGCAGGCAACGGGACGACCGTCGCCTGACCGTACGCCGCAGCGCCCACCGTTACGTCGAAGGCGCTGGCGAAGGCGAGATGTACCGACGGAAGGGCAAAGTCGCTGCCGAGCGCGAAGCTGCCGGGAGCACCGGGGACGAATGCGGTGCTCAGAGCTGCCGCCAGCTCCGTGTCGTCCCAGCCGAGGAGCGGGTTGGATTCGACGAATACCAACAGGTCGTCGGGTGTTGCTCCGACGACGCCGAGCCCGATCACGTACAGACGTTCGAGGCCGGGGATGGTCGAGCCGGCGAAGACCTCCATTCCACTGACCCCGAAGCCTATCGCATCGTCGGCGGCAACGATCTCGATACCGGCCACCAACTCGGTGTCGATGACCGTCTCGGTACCTGGTCCGAACGACCAAGGATCGGTGGCGATCGCCGCGGCCGTTCGATTGACCGCAACGCGCTGCGACACGCTGATGTCGGTCTGTGCGCCTCCCAGCAAGGTCTGGACGGAGGCCTCGGCACGGCTGGAGGTCGGGGTTCCGGCGAATGGCCCCCCGACCAGCACGGAGTTCGACGTGTTGAGCTGCGACAGCGAATAGGGCGCCACCTTCGGCCGCACCCCCGAGCCCACCGCCGGCGCGTAGTTGCGCGAAACGAAAAAGTCGCCGAGCCCGCCCGCGACGGTGATGCCCCCCGGGATCGCGACGCTGCCGATCGCCGCCCCGTTCTCCGTGGTGGTGACGACGCCGTTGGTCACGATCGGACCGTCGACCGACCGGGTATGGGTCGAAACGGCCGCAGTGCCGGCAGTCGGTACCGTCGAGGTCTTGGATCGTGTCAGTGTACCGACGCTGCCGATGCTCACGGTGGCGGCCTCGGCCACGACCACCCCGAGCGCGAACACAGTTGCCAGCGCGACGATGCAGGGGCGGAGGCGCCGGTGCACCCCCCGGGCGACGTCGCCTCCTGACGACGTACCGGCGGCCGTCCCGCAAGCTGCGGACCGGTACCGATCGAGGGTCGGGATCGACCGAGAGGAGCCCAGATACGTCCTGGCCATGAGATCATGCCTTTGCATAGGGACCGTGGACGAGACCCGCGCACGAACATGGAATAATAGTTACTTATTAGAAACATGTCAAATCAACTCGGAGTTCGGCGCGCGGCAGGGCCACGCCAAATCGCGGATGCCGATCGTCACCGAGGCTCGTGCAGCAGGGCCGGAACGTGCTTAACTCTTGGCCGACTTCGCCTTGGGAGAACCGCTTGCTCGATCGCCCGCCGAGTCGCGAGACGCCGACCGTCGCGCCGGCTCCACCATCACCGCACCTCGCGGGCCTGAACCCCGAGCAGCTTCGCGCCGTCACCGCCGGCGACGGGCCCTTGCTGGTGCTCGCCGGTGCCGGGACCGGCAAGACGCGCGTCTTGACCACCCGCCTCGCGCATCTCCTGCTCGAAGGCCGCGCACGGCCCGGCGAGGTGCTCGCCGTCACCTTCACCAACAAGGCGGCGCGCGAGATGAACGCGCGCGTCGAGGCCCTGATCCGCCGCCCGGTGCAGGGGATGTGGCTCGGCACCTTCCACGCCATCGGCGCGCGCCTCCTGCGCCGCCATGCCGAGCGGCTGGGTTTCACCCCCAACTTCACCATCCTCGACGCGGACGACCAGATCCGCCTGTTGAAGCAGGTCGTCCGCGACCACGACGTCGACGAGAAGAAGTGGCCGGCGCGGGTGCTGTCCTCGATCGTCCAGCGCTGGAAGGACCGCGGCTGGCGGCCGGAGAAGGTGCCGGCCTCGGAGCACGGCGACTTCGCCCTCGGCCGGTCGGTCCAACTCTATGCGAGCTATCAAGAGCGGCTCGGTACGCTCAACGCGTGCGATTTCGGCGACCTCCTGCTGCACGGGCTCACCCTGTTCGAACAACACGCCGACGTGCTGGAGGCGTATCAGCGCCGCTTTCGCGCCATCCTCGTCGACGAGTACCAGGACACCAACGTCGCCCAGTATCTCTGGCTGCGCCTGCTCGCCCAGCACCACAAGAACATCACCTGCGTCGGCGACGACGACCAGTCGATCTATTCCTGGCGCGGCGCCGAGGTCGGCAACATCCTGCGCTTCGAGCGCGACTTTCCCGGCGCCGAGGTGGTCCGCCTGGAGCGCAACTACCGCTCCACCGGGCACATCCTCGGCTGCGCCTCGGGCCTGATCGCCAAGAACGAGGGCCGGCACGGCAAGACGCTTTGGACCGAGGACGCGGCGGGCGAGCCGGTGCGGGTGGCCGGCTTGTGGGACGACCAGGAGGAGGCGCGCTTCGTCGGCGAGGAGTTGGAATCCTTGCAGCGCGCGGGCGGCCGGCTGGCCGATGCCGCCGTCTTGGTGCGCGCCGGCTTTCAGACCCGGAGCTTCGAGGAGCGCTTCATCGCCATCGGCCTGCCCTACCGCGTCGTTGGGGGGCTCCGCTTCTACGAGCGGGCAGAGATCCGCGACGCCATCGCGTATCTGCGGGTGGTGGCCCAGCCCGACGACGACCTCGCCTTCGAGCGCATCGTCAACCTGCCCAAGCGCGGGCTCGGCGAGGCCACGCTGGTGCTGCTCAGGACCCATGCCCGTGCCGTCGAGCGCAGCATGGTGGCGGCGACCGCCGAGTTGGTCCTCACCGACGAGCTGAAGCCCGCGCAGCGCCGCTCGCTCACGTCCCTGCTCCAGGCCTTCGCCCGCTGGCGCGACGCCGTCGAGACGCTGTCGGCGCGCGAACTGGCCGAGATCGTCCTGGAGGAGTCGGGCTACGTCGCCATGTGGCAGCAGGACAAATCGCCCGACGCGCCCGGCCGGCTGGAGAACCTGAAGGAGCTGGTGCAGGCGGTCGGCGAGTTCGAGACGCTCGGCGGCTTTCTCGAGCACGTCGGGCTCGTCATGGACAACGCCAGCGACCCCCAGGGCGACATGGTCAGCGTCATGACCCTGCACGGCGCCAAGGGGCTCGAGTTCGACCACGTCTATCTGGGTGGCTGGGAGGAGGGCGTGTTTCCCAACCAGCGGGCGTTGGACGAGGGCGGCCGCGCCGCGTTGGAGGAGGAACGCCGGCTCGCCTATGTCGGCATCACCCGTGCCCGCAAGCACTGCACGATCCTCTTCGCCGCCAACCGGCGGATGTACCAGGGCTGGGTCTCCAGCCTGCCGTCCCGCTTCGTCGAGGAACTGCCGCCGGAGCATTGCGAGCATTTGCGGCGGGATGGTTTCGCCACCGCGTCCTTTCGCTCGCCCGGCCTACCGAGGAAGCGTGACGGCGACCCGTTGCAGCGCTTCAACCGGGCGCGGCAGCGCCACGGCCCGGTACTCGACGCCGTGGCCGAGGAGGTTGCCGCCGGCGGCCGTTTCGCCGTCGGCGAGCGGGTGTTCCACACCAAGTTCGGCTACGGCCGGATCGAGGCGATCGAGGGGGCGAAGCTCGACATCGCCTTCGAGAAGGCGGGACGGAAGAAGGTGATCGAGAGCTTCGTGGAGCCGGCGCGATGACGGTAGCGGTCGACGACGAGCTGTTGGGCGACGCGGAGCCTCTGCCGGACTTGTGGCAGGTTCGTTTTCCGGTCGCCGCCGAGGACGTCGACGCGGTGCTTGCCGTGGTCGACGACGCCTGCGAGAGCATGGCCGCGTTCGAGGAAGCAGGTGGCCGCTGGGTGTGCGAGCTGATCGTGCGTCACGTGCCCGACCTCGACGAGCTGCGCTGGCGGCTGGAGCACGCCATCGGCGAGGACGCACCGAGCGAGGCCGACTTCGCGGTCGAGCGGCTGGCGGCGCAGGACTGGCTGGAAGCGACCCGCCGTGCCTTCCCACCGATGGCCATCGGCCGCTTTTGGGTCTACGGCAGCCACGTCGACACGCCGCCGCCGACGGGCACCCACCCGCTCCTGATCGACGCGGGGCTCGCTTTCGGCACGGGCGAGCACGGCTCCACGCACGGCTGTCTCACGGCCATCGACCGGCTCGCCCGCCGCCACCGCTTCCGCCGCGTGCTCGACATGGGCTGCGGTACGGCGATCCTCGCCATCGCCGCCTTGAGGTGCTGGCCCGCCGCGCGGGCGCTCGCGGTCGACCTCGACCCGCTGGCGGCCGCCACGGCCGAGGTCAACGCCCGGAGGAACGGCGTCGCCCAGCGTCTGCGCACGGGCGTCGCCGACGGCTACGACCGGCCGGAGCTGCGCCGCACCGGCCGCTTCGACCTGATCCTCGCCAACATCCTGGCGGGGCCGCTCTGCCAGATGGCGCCCGACCTCGCCATCAGCCTCGCCCCGGGCGGCCATGCCGTGCTCGCGGGACTGTTGACCACCCAGGCCGACGCGGTGACCGAGGCCCATCGACGG
>JBJHBG010000171.1:0-6416 GCA_050485385.1 Geminicoccaceae bacterium
TCACCTGGTCGCTGGTGGCGCGCACGCGGGGCTTTCCGCGGTAGCGCCACACCGTCATCATTTCCGACGACTAACCGCCCGAGATCCGGGCAATCTTCGAGCACGGCCGCCTGCCGGAGACGCCCACGGTCTACGTCTGCGCGCACGACCGGACCGATCGCGACGCGATGCCCCCGGGCGACGGCGAGCGGCTGCTCTGCTTGGTGAACGCGCCAGCGGCGGGCGACGTCCGAACCTTCGACGACGAGGAGATCGAGCGATGCGCGGAACGGACCTTCCGGCACCTGACACGGCTCGGCCTGGAGGTGGAACGCCGGGCCGAAACGACGGCGACCACCACGCCCAACGACTTCGAGCGGCTGTTCCCGGCGACGGGGGGAGCGCTGTACGGCCGGGCGTCGCACGGCTGGATGGCGTCGTTCCAGCGTCCGGGGGCGACGACACGGCTGCCGGGACTGTTTCTCGCGGGCGGCAGCGTGCATCCGGGACCGGGGGTGCCGATGGCGGCGATCTCGGGCCGGCTCGCGGCGAGTGCGACGCTACGCTACCTCGCTTCGATACGCCGGTCGGTGCCGGCGGCTACCGCTGGTGGTACGTCGACGCGCTGAGCGACGACGGCAGGAGCGGGCTCACCCTCATCGCCCTCGTCGGCAGCGTGTTCTCGCCCTACTACGCCTGGGCCGGCCGCAAGGCACCGCTCGACCACGCGGCCCTCAACGTCGCGCTCTACGGGGCCGGCGGCAAGCGCTGGGCGATGACCGAGCGGCGGCAAGGCGCGGTCGAGCGCACGGCGACGAGCCTGCGCCTCGGCCCGAGCCGACTGGCGTGGGACGGCCGGACCCTCACCGCCGACGTCGACGAGGTCGGCGCGCCGCTCCCGCAACGCATCCGGGGCCGCATCCGCCTGCATGCGCCAGTCCTCACCGGCCATGTCGAGACGCTGCATGCGGCAGGCGGCCACCAATGGTCGCCGATCGCACCCGCGGCCCGTGTCGAGGTGGAGCTGGAACGGCCGCGTCGGTCCTGGTCGGGGGTGGGCTATCTGGATGCGAACTGGGGTGCGCGTCCCCTGGAGACCGACTTCGCGCGGTGGGACTGGTCCAGGGCCGATCTCGGCGACGGGGCGGCGGCGATCCTCTACGACGTGACACCACGCGACGGCCACGGTCCCGCGCTCGGCCTCCGGATCGAGGCCGACGGCAGCGTTCACCGCTTCGCGCCGCCCGAGCGGCATGCGTTGCCCCTGACCCGCTGGCGGGTCGCGCGGGCGACCCAGAGCGAAACCGTGCCGCGCGTGGTGGAAACGCTGGAGGACACGCCCTTCTACGCCCGCTCGCTGGTCGCCGGCACGCTGCTCGGCCGGCCGGTCACGGCGATGCACGAGAGCCTGTCGCTCGACCGCTTCGCACGCACCTGGGTGCGCCTACTCCTCCCCTTCCGCATGCCGCGCACGCTGCGCTGAGCTTCGCCGCGCCGGAACCCGATCCGCCGGACAGCGGTTGATGACGGCATCTGCGACCATAGGTGCTAGGGGACATCGAACCCGGAAAGGACCGACGATGCGCACAGCGGGCCACGAGGGCTACGATACCGTGCAGCGGGTGTTCCACTGGCTGACCGTCGCCTGGGTCCTGGTGATGATCCCCGTGGGCATCGCCATGACCCACGACGCCTTCAAGCCGATACAGGACCAGCTCTTCATCGTGCACAAGAACGGCGGCACGCTGCTCATCCTCGTTCTGGTCGGCCGCCTCGCGTGGCGGCTGACGCATCCCCCCACCCCGCTGCCCGCAAGCCTGCCGTCGATCCACCGGCGCGTCTCGAAGCTCACCCACGCGCTGCTCTACGTCCTGCTATTCACGATGGTGATTACCGGCTATCTGCGCGTCGTCGGCGGCGGCTTTCCGATCGAGCTTCTGAATTTCCTGGGTATCCCGCCGCTCGTGCCCAGTCTCGGCGATGCTGCGACCACGCTTTCCGCCGTCCACAAGTTCACGGCCTACGCCTTGGTGGTGGTCGCGGTGATCCACGTCACCGCCGCGTTGCAGCATGCGCTCGTCCAGAAGGACGAAGTGATGCAACGCATTTGGCCGCCGGTTGCCCCCAAGGGAGGTTGAGTCAGGACCGTGAGCCCAGTCGCTCGAGCTGTTGCTGTTCCAGCCGGGTGAACAGGTCGACGACCCAGCCGACCTTGTCGTCGATGGAGCCCGCCGACGGCCGGACCGCCGCGACGGCCTGCGGCAGGGGCGCGTTCGCCACGGCGTCGACCAGAAACCGCACCTCGGCGAGACAAGGCCCGTGGTCGTGCCGCGCGGCAACCACCGTTGCCGCCAACGCGCGCATCAAGAGCCATGCCTTGCGCCTTGCCGGCACGACGGCCCGCAGCGACACGGAATCCCGGCCGCGCCGTTCCAACTCGCGGCCGATCTCGGCGTAGAGCAGGCGGGCGGCGTGGATGCTCGGCCGGCAGGCCAGGGGCAGTTCGGCGATGCCCCGATGGGCGGCAGCGTAGCGCAAGTCGGCCGCCTCCAAGAGACGCTGCACCACCCGGGCCAAGCGCGCATCGAACCGTGGCTCGGCGAGCCAGCGGTCGGGATCGATGCCCGCCTCGCGCATCCAGGCACGCGGCAGGTAGAGCCGGCCGTTGCGGGCATCCTCGCCGACGTCGCGGGCGATGTTGGTGAGCTGCATCGCCAACCCCAAGTCGCAGGCGCGGGCGACGACATCGGGATCGCGGCGGCCCATGAGGAGCGTCATCATCGCTCCCACCGTGCCCGCGACCCTGGCGCCGTAGGCATGCAGGTCCTCCAGCGTCTCGTAGCGGCGGCCGGTCGCGTCCCACTCCAGCCCTTCGATCAGCGCGTCGAGCAGGGGGCGCGGCAGGGCGAAGCGCCGCACCACGTCGGCGAGCGCGCGGTCGACCGGGTCGGGCATCGGGTTGCCCGCGTAGAGCCGGTCGAGCCGGCGCCGGAGGCCGGCGATCGTCGCGGGCGTGGCGTCGTGCCGGTCGACCACGTCGTCGGCGACGCGGCAAAAGGCATAGAGCGCGTAGGCCGGCCGACGGACCGGCTGCGGCAGCACCAAGGAGGCGGCATAGAAGCTGCGCGAGCCGGTGCGGATCATCGCCTTGCACGCAAGGAGATCGGCGTCGGCCGCGAGCGGCGCGTCAAGCGAGGGTTGCTGCATCCGGCACGACCGTATCGAGGATTTTCGCGGAGGAGATGACACCGGGCACGCCGGCGCCCGGGTGGGTGCCGGCGCCGACGAGGTAGAGCCGATCGACCTCCTCGCTCCGGTTGTGCGGCCGGAACCACGCGCTCTGGAACAGGATCGGCTCCAACCCGAAGGCGGCGCCCTTGATCGAGTTGAGCCGGTGCAGGAAGTCGGGCGGCGTCACCACGTGCGAGGCGACGACGGCATCCTGCAAGCCGGGCAGGAGCTTCGCCTCGAGAAAGGCCGCGATCTTCCGCCGGTAGGGTTCGGCCTCTGCGGCCCAGTCCACGTCGGCGTCGAGATGCGGCACCGGCGAGAGGACGTAGAACGCATCGCACCCGGCGGGCGCCAGCGACGGATCGGTGGCGGTCGGCCGATGCAGGTAGAGGCTGAAGTCGTCGGCGAGCACCTTGTTGGTGAAGATGTCCTGGATCAGCCCCTCGTAGCGCGGCCCCATGAGGATCGTGTGGTGACCGACGGCGTCGTAGCGGCGGTCGGTGCCGAAGTACCAGACGAAGAGGCTGTTGGAGTAGCGGGCCTTGGCGAGCTTCTTGTCGGTCCAGCGACGCCGCGCCGACGCCGGCAGCAGCTTTTGGTAGGTCCAGGCACTGTCGGCGTTGGAGACGACGACCTCGGCACGGATCGCCTCGCCGCTCGCCAGCGTCACGCCGGTGGCGCGGCCTGCCTTGACGGTAATGCCGGCCACCTCCTGGTTCAGCCGTACCTCGCCGCCCTGGCCTTCGATCAGGCTCACCATCCCGGCAACCAGGGCGCCGGTGCCCCCCATCGCGAAATGCACGCCCCAATGCCGCTCGAGGAAGGCGATCAGGTGGTAGATCGCGGTGGCCTCGAACGGGTTGCCGCCGATGAACAGCGGATGGAAACTCAACGCCGCCCGCACCCGCTCGTCCTCGACATGCTTGGAGACGAACGCGTGGACGCTGCGGTCGGCCCGGAGCCGGATCAGGCCCGGCGCCACCTTGGCCATGTCCATCAGCGAGCCGAAGGACCGATCCCCCAACTCGACGAAGCCGATCCGGAAGATCTCCTCGCTCAGTTCCATGAGCCGCTCGTAGCCGGCGACGTCCCCGGGCGCGAACTTCGCGATCTCCGCCCGCATGCGTGCCGGGTCGTCCGAGCAGGTGAAGACCGAGCCGTCGGCGAAGCGGATCTCGTAGAAGGGGTCCATCTTCACCAGCCGGACGTCGTCCTCCAGCCGCCGCCCGCAGAGCTGCCACAGCTCCTCGAACAGGAAAGGAGCGGTGATGATCGTGGGCCCGGCATCGAAGGTGAAACCGTTCTGGCGAAAGACGTAGGCGCGGCCGCCCGGGGCGTCGAGCTTCTCCAGAACCGTTACGCGGTAGCCCTTGGCACCGAGACGAATGGCAGCGGCCAAGCCGCCGAAACCGCTGCCGATGACGAGCGCATGCGGCCGGCCATCGGTGCGCGCACTTGTGTCAACTGGACGAGACGGTGCTTCTGTCAACATAGATTGACTCTCTACACGACACCCGCGCCGGAGACCAGCCCGGATCCGACGCCCAGTCAGACCTCCGCCCAAAGTCGGTCGATCAGGCCCGCGACCCTGGGCGGGTCCTCCTCGTGCGCGAGGTGGCCCAGCCCTTCCAGCCGTTCCAGACGGGCGCCGGCGACGGTGCGCTGGATGCGCTCCGCCTCGGTCGGGTCGATGGCCCTGTCCTCGCTGCCGACGACGAGTGCGAGCGGGCGGCCGAGCAGAGCCATTTCGGTCTCGAGGCCGCGCAGGTTCCAGTTGGCCATCATGCCGAGCGCCGCGCCGAAATGGGCCGGGCGGCGCGCGAGACGGGCGTAGAGCTCGACCCCTTCGGCCGACAGGCGGGAGCCGGTGCCGCCGATCAGCCGCTCGGCGGCGCGGCGGTCCGTCTGCCAAGCGAAGAAACGGGGCGCCAGCGGGTTGAGGAACAGCAGCTTGGCGAGCGGCGAGGCGACCGGGCCGAGCGGTCCGGCGAACGGCAGGAAGGCGCCGTTGAGGGCGACCAGCAGGCGCGGACGGATGCGACCGTCGAGGCAGGCGCGGGCGAGGATCGCCGCCCCCGCCGAGTGCCCCACCGCCAAGGCGGGCGGCGCGTCCAGCAGCTTCAGGAGTTCGGCGACCCCCTCGGCCATGGCCGGCAGCGACAGGCGGAAGAACGGCACCGGCGCGGAGAAGCCGTGACCCGGCAGGTCCATGGCGACGACGCGGAAGCGCTCGGCCAGGAGCGGCGCCAGGTCGCGCCAGCTATGGGTGGCGGCGCCGACGCCATGGACCAGCACCACGACCGGCCCGGTGCCCATGTCCTGGACGTGCCAAACCGACCCGCGCGCCTCGACGAAGCGGCTGGCCGCCCGGTTGGGCCAGTCACGACCGTCGACCTCCCAGTCCGGCCGCTCGCTTCGGCAGTACATCAGCGGCGCCCGTCGAGCACGCCGGAGGTGCGCACCGCCCGCGACAACATGGCTGCATCGGCGCGCGGCAGCGCCAAGTAGTGGGCATCCATGGCGGCGGCGAGGTCCCTCGCCAAGGGCTCGGGCTTGGCCGAGGTGTCGATCAACAGGCCCATGACGGCACCCGCGGCCATCCGCCGCGCCGCCGCGAGGGCGTCCTGTTGCGCCCGTGCCCGGCCGCCGGTGCCGTCGCGCGCCACGTTGGCCCGACCGTCGGTGAGCAGCACCACGACCGGCGTCTGGCCGGCTCGGCGCGCCTGTTCGGCAAGGGTCGCCGCCGCGTCGAGGGCGGCGGCGATCGGCGTGCCGCCGCCGCCGGGCAGGCCGCCGAGTGCCCGCTTCGCACGGGCGAGCGAGCGGGTCGGCGGCAACACCAGTTCGGCACCGCTGCCGCGAAACGCCACGACCGCCACCCGGTCGCGGCGGACGTAACAGTCGGCCAGCAGCAGTTCCACAGCACCCTTGGCCTCGGCCAACCGGTGCAGCGCCGACGAGCCCGAGGCATCGACCACGAAGATCGCCGTGCTCTCGCCACGCTGCTCGAAGCGGACGATGCGGAAGTCGTCCTGCCTTACCTCGACGCGAGTGCCGCCGGATGCGCGGCGACGCAGAGGCTGCCAGGGGGCGGCGGCGCGCAGGGTCTCGACGAGGTTGAGCCGGGCGCCCGACCGCGGCAGGCCGCGGCGCGCGCCGAGCGGGCGGCCACGCAGCTTCGAGGCCCGCAGCGCACCCGCCGTGCC
>JBJHBG010000172.1:0-6317 GCA_050485385.1 Geminicoccaceae bacterium
GGTCCAGGTGGCGCGGGCGAAGCGGGCGGGCGCCAAGGTGCTGACCTTCGCGCCGGCCGTCGCCATCGCCAAGCGGCTGGTGCGGGCCGGCGTCGACGGCCTGATCGTCGAAGGTGCGGAGGCCGGCGGCCACATCGGCCCGGTCGCGACCAGCGTGCTCGCCCAAGAGGTGCTGCCGGCGGTGCGCGAGGTGCCGGTGTTCGTGGCCGGCGGCATCGGCCACGGCGAGGCGGTTGCCGCGTATGTGCGGATGGGGGCGGCGGGCTGCCAGCTCGGCACCCGCTTCGCCTGCGCCGCCGAATCGATCGCCCATCCCCGCTTCAAGCAGGCGCTGGTCCGCGCCAGCGCCCGCGACGCGCTGCCGACCGTGCAGGTCGACCCGGCCTTCCGCGTGATCCCGGTGCGCGCCCTGGTCAACACGGCGACCGAGCGTTTCCAGACGATGCAGGTCGAGACGATCCGCCGCTTCCGCAGTGGCGAGATCGTCTTCGACGAGGCGGCACTCGCCATCGAGCACTTCTGGGCCGGTGCGCTGCGCCGCGCGGTGATCGACGGCGACGTCGAGAACGGCTCGTTGATGGCCGGGCAGAGCGTCGGCATGGTCAAGGCCGTGGAGCCCGTGGCGGACATCCTGGCCGCACTGCTCGACCAGGCGGCGGCGGCGCTCGAGCGAACGGACGCCGCGGCGTGAGTGCGGGCTGGGGCGCCTCGTCGTCCTTGCCGACGGACCCGCGCGCGCCGGAGTTGAGCGCCGCCCGCCGCCTCCTGCGCCGGATCATGGAGTTGGCCGCGGCCCCCATCCGGCCGCAGGAGCGGCTCGACCGCATCGTCGGCCTCATCGCCACCGACATGGTGGCCGAGGTGTGCTCGATCTACGTCCGGCGCAGCGGCAACGTGCTGGAACTGTTCGCAACGCAAGGCCTGCGCACCGACGCCGTCCACCAGACCCGGATCCGCGCGGGCGAGGGCCTCGTCGGCCACATCGCCAAGACGGCGGCGATCGTGAACACGTCGGAAGCGCAGCACGACCCACGGTTCCAGTATTTCCCGGAGACCGGCGAGGAGATCTACCGCTCGTTCCTCGGCGTGCCGATCCTGCGCGGCGGCGAGGTGGTCGGCGTGGTCGTGGTGCAGAACACGGCAGCACGGACCTACGCCGAGGACGAGGTCGAGGCGCTGGAGATCATCGCCACGCTGCTCGGCGAGATGCTGAATTCGGGCGGCCTCGTCGACGCCGACACCTACCGCGACCTCGCCGGCATCGCCGCACCGCCGCAGCGCCTCGTCGGCACCGCCCTGGTCCGCGGCGTGGCGCTCGGCAATGCCGTGCTGCACCACCCGCCGCCGCGCGTCACCCGCTTCGTCAGCGAGAACCCGGAGTTGGAGACCGCCCGGCTGGAGCGGGCGATGCAGGCGCTCAGGCTCGACGTCGACCGGCTGGTGGCGAGCGCCGGGCTGGGCCTGGGCGAGCACGGCGACGTGCTCGAGGCGTATCGCATGCTCAGCCACGACCGCTCGTGGTTCCGCCGGCTGCACGAGGCGATCCTGACCGGCCTCACCGCCGAGGCCGCGGTGCGCCGCGTCCAGGAGGAGACTCGCGTCCGGCTGAGCCAGTCGGCCAACGCCTATCTCCGCGAACGCCTGCTCGACCTCGACGATCTCGCCAACCGCCTCCTCGGCCACCTCGTCGGCACGCCGCGCGGCCGGGCGCCGGAGGAGTTGCCCGAACGCTGCATCGTCATCGCGCGCACGCTGAGCGCGGCCGAACTGCTGGACTACGACCGCACCAAGCTCAAGGGGCTGGTGCTGGAGGAAGGCTCGCACACGGCGCACGCGACGATCATCGCCCGGGCGCTGGAGATTCCGGTCCTCGGCGGCGTCGACCGCGCCTTCGCGGCGGTGCACGACGGCGACGTGGTGGCGCTCGATGCCGACCACGGTCAGCTCTTCCTGCGGCCGAACGAGGACGTGGAGCAGGTCTTCGCCCGCTCGCTGGAGGCCAGGCAGGCGGCCCGTGCCCGCATCCGCGAGTTGCGCCACCTGCCGAGCGTCAGCCGCGACGGCATCGCGGTCGGCCTGTCGCTCAACGCCGCGTTCTTGATGGACCTCGACGCGCTGAACGACACCGCCGCCGACGGCATCGGCCTCTACCGCACCGAGCTGGCCTACATGGTCCGCTCCAGCTACCCCGACCTCGGCGACCAGACCGAGCTCTATCGCCGGATCGTGCAGGCGCTGGACGGCCGGCCCTGCACCTTCCGCACCCTCGACGTCGGCAGCGACAAGATCCTCCCCTATTGGCGCTTTCCCCAGGAGGAGAACCCGGCGATGGGTTGGCGGGCGATGCGCCTCGTCCTCGACCAGCCGTTCCTGTTGCGCCAGCAGCTTCGGGCGCTGATCCGCGCCCATGGCAACCGCCCGCTCAAGGTGATGTTCCCGATGGTGGCGGAGGTCGCCGAGTTCGACCGTGCCAAGGCGCTGCTGGACCGGGAACTGGACCGCGCCCGCAGCACCGGCGAGGTCACGCCGGATCGGGTCGACGTCGGCGCGATGCTGGAGGTGCCGGCCCTGATGTTCCAGCTCGACCGGCTGTTGGAGCGCGTCGCGTTCCTGTCGATCGGCACCAACGACCTGTTGCAGTTCCTCTTCGCCTGCGATCGCGGCAGCCCGCGACTGCACGGCCGCTACGACACGCTGGCGCCGTCGGTGCTGCATCTGGTACGCGAATTGGTGGAGCGCTGCCGACGGGCCGGGGTCGAGCTTTCGGTCTGCGGCGAGATGGCGAGCCAGCCCCTGGACGCCATCGCTCTGGTGGCGCTCGGCGTCCGCCGGCTTTCCGTGACGCCGGCCAGCATCGGTCCGATCAAGGCCGTGATCCGATCGCTCGACGTCGGTGCGACGGCGGGTTTTCTGCGCGCCCAGGCTGAATTGCCGGTCCATTCGGTGCGTGATACGCTGGCGGCATATGTGCGTGATCGCCACGTCGATTTGCCGGACGAGGGCCTGTTTTGAGCCGATGGTGGCCCTGGTAACGTTGCGGACGAGCGAGGGACCGTGCGGATTCGATCGAAGGAGCGCAAGGAGCATCCGGTGGCCGAGGCCGCCGTCGCCGGCGGCGCCGTGCCGATGGCGCAGGAGCCGCTGTTGCGGCAGATCGGCACGCATCTGCGCCAAGCCCGCGAGGAACGCGGTCTCGACGTGCGCGACGTGGCGGACCTCCTCCGCATCCGGGCCCCCTATCTGCACGACCTGGAGGACGGCGAGCTCGCCAAAATCCCCGGCCGCGCCTACGCGCTCGGCTTTCTCCGCTCCTACGCCGACTATCTGGGCTTCGACGGCGAGGCCATCGTCGACGAGGTGAAGCGCGCCGGCGACCGGCTGCCGGAAAGCCCGCGCCTGCACTACCGCGAACCCCTGCCCGAGAGCCACCGCCCGCCCCTGGTCCTGGCGGGCGTGTCCATCCTGCTGGCAGCCGTGGTCTACGTCGGCTGGCAGACGTGGCAGGACCGCGGCCGGATCCCGGATCTGGGCCTCACGGCGACCACCACCGAAGGCGAGCCGGCAGCGGCGGACGACAGCTTGCAGGCGGCCGCGCCGGCGCCCGAAGCAGTCGCCGAAGCGCCGGTCGACGGCCCGCTCGCCCAGCTCGACCTGCCCGACCTGCCGCCCGTGCCGTCCGCACCCGGCGCCGGCACGCTGCTCGGCCTGGAGGACGACGACGGGCCGCCGCTCGCCGACGGCGACACCGACCCCGACGTGATGCTCAGCGCCATCCTCGACGACGCGCCGGCCGCCGCGGCGGCGGAGGCCGACGGCGAGACGGCCGCCGGCAGCGGCAGCGGCGATCTGATGCAGGTGATCGCCCAACAGACGGGCGGCGTCGAGCCGCGCCCCCTCGGCGACCAGGACGGCGGGGGCCGCGTCGTGCTGGTCGCCAGCGCGCCGAGCTGGGTGCAGGTCAGGAGCACGGATCGCGGCTACGTGTGGACCCGGACGATGGAGCCGGGGGATGCCTATTTCGTGCCGAACCGCGAGGACTTGGCGCTTTGGACCGGCAATGCCGGCGGTCTCCACGTCATCGTCGACGGCGAGGTGCTGCGGCCCTTGGGCGGCACCGGGCAGGTCCGCCGCGACATCCCACTGGGGGCGGATCGTCTGCATTCCCAATTCGCCCAGAACTGACCACACTGCCCCATAAGCCACCGCCCAGCCGAGGTTTGTCATGGTCGCGCTTGCCGAGATCGTCCGCCATCCGACCCACGCCGTGAACGTCGGCGGCGTCGTCGTCGGCGGCGGTGCGCCCGTGGTCGTCCAGTCGATGACCAACACCGACACCGCCGATGTCGCCGGGACCGTGCGGCAAGTGCGCGAGTTGGCCCAGGCCGGCTCCGAGATCGTCCGGGTCACCGTCAACAACGACGAGGCCGCCGCCGCCGTCCCACACATCCGCGACCGGCTGATGGCGCTCGGCGTCGACGTGCCGCTGGTCGGCTGCTTTCACTACAACGGCCACAAGCTGTTGAAGGACCACCCGGCCTGCGCCGAGGCCCTTGCCAAGTACCGCATCAATCCCGGCAACGTCGGCTTTCGCGAGAAGCGCGACCGCCAGTTCGAGATGATCGTCGAGCGGGCCATCGAGTACGGCAAGCCGGTACGCATCGGCGCCAATTGGGGCTCGCTCGACCAGGAGTTGGCGCAGGCGCTGATGGACGAGAACGCCGCCCTGGCCGAGCCGCAGGACGCGGATGGCGTGATGCGCGAGGCGCTGGTCCGCTCGGCGCTGGACAACGCCGCCAAGGCCGAGGCCATCGGGCTTGCCCGGGACCGCATCATCCTCTCGGCCAAGGTCAGCCGCGTGCCCGACCTCGTCGCCGTCTACGGGGAACTGGCGCGCCGCTCGGACTACGCGCTGCATCTGGGGCTGACCGAGGCCGGCATGGGCGCCAAGGGCGTCGTCGCCACCACCTCGGCCCTGGCACTGCTGCTCACCCAGGGCATTGGCGACACCATCCGCGCGTCGCTGACGCCCCGGCCGGGCGAGGCGCGCGTGACCGAGGTGCAGGTCTGCCAGGAAGTGCTGCAATCCTTGGGCCTGCGCTCCTTCACCCCTCAGGTCACGGCCTGTCCGGGCTGCGGGCGCACCACCAGCACCACCTTCCAGGAGTTGGCCGAGCGCATCGAGGGCTATCTCCGGGCGCAGATGCCGGTCTGGAAGGCGCGCTATCCCGGCGTCGAGGACCTCAAGGTCGCGGTCATGGGCTGCATCGTCAACGGTCCGGGCGAGAGCAAGCATGCCGATATCGGCATCAGCCTGCCCGGCACCGGCGAGCAGCCCGCAGCCCCCGTCTTCGTCGACGGCGAGAAGCGGCTGACCCTGCGCGGTGCCGGCATCGCCGAGGAGTTCCAGGCGATCGTCGAGGACTACGTCCGCCGTCGCTACGGTGCCGAGCCCGACCAGACGGCCGCCTGACGGACCCGGCACCGCGTGGCGAAGTCAGACCTTCTCCACCACCACCTCGACCGGCAGCGCGCGCGAGATCATGTCGTAGACGGGCGAGAAGCCGGCGAGGCTGCGCAGGGTGGCGGCATCGGCATCGGCGCTCACCTGGATCCGGACCCGCACCTCGGAGAAGCCCTTGCGCACATGGCGGTCGAGGCCGAGGAACCCGCGCAGGTCGAGGTCGCCCTCCAGCGACGACTGGATGGAACGGACGACGATGCCGCGGGCGGCGGCGTGGTAGGCCATGGTGGTGGTGAGGCAGCCGGCCAGCGCGTGGAGCACGTACTCGACGGGATTGGGCGCCGCGTCGGCGCCGAGCAGCACCGGGGGCTCGGCATTGTCGAGCACGAAGGGCGCGGCGTGGTCGTGCTCGCCACCCGCACCTCGGAACCCCTCGATCGTCGAACGGTTGTGGTCGCCACCCAGCCAATGGTTGGCGGCGCGGAAGCGGAAGTCGGCGAGGCTCGGATCGGCCTTCACCGCGTCGATGGTGGCGACCAGGGCGGCGGTATCGACGCCGTTGATCATGGTGGCTTGCATGTCCATCGTTTCGTCCTTTCCCGAAGGATTCCGCTCCGACGCGGAGCGATGGACGGACGATAGGCCGCACCCGGCACCGCGAGACGAGCGTGATCGGCCGCCGACGGGTCGATCGTGCCACCAACGACGGCGGCGAGGGCGGCGAGGGCGGAGGAGGATCGAGCCTCTCGGAAGGCCCGCTAGAGTATCCGTGATGATCAAGCGAGTTTCTGGGTCCAGGTTCGGTTGCTGCGGAGCAGGGTATTGGCGAGCAGGACGAGCTTGCGCATGACGGCGA
>JBJHBG010000173.1:0-6097 GCA_050485385.1 Geminicoccaceae bacterium
CTGATGGTCTGGGTGCATCCGCAACTGGCGATGGTCGCCGCCTGCATCGCCCCCCTCGTCGTCTGGCTGGTGGTCGGCTATGGCGGGCGCCTCACCGCCAATTGGGAGGCACAGTTCGAGCGGGTCGGCGCCTTCAACGCCCGCATCGAGGAGACGGTGGGCGGTGCGCGCGTCGTGCGCGCCTTCGCCAACGAGGAGCACGAGCGCCGGCTCTTCGCTCAGGACAACGACCGCTACCGCCGCGCCAAGCTGGAGGCCTACCGGCTGATGGCCGCCACCATCTCGATCAACTACCTGGGCATGCGGCTGTTGCAGGTCGTGATCCTACTGGCCGGCGCTTGGTTCGTCGCCCAGGGCAGCCTGACCATCGGCGGCTTCGTCGGCTTTCTCCTGTTGATCAACGTATTCTATCAGCCGCTCGAGAAGATCTCGAACGTGCTGGAGAGCTATCCCAAGGGCATCGCCGGCTTTCGCCGCTACCAGCAGTTCCTCGCCATCGTGCCCGACGTCGTCGACCGGCCGGGTGCGGTCGCCATCGAGCGCGCCAGGGGGGCGGTGGCCTTCGAGCGCGTCGGCTTCGGCTACGACGGGGGGCGGCCCGTGCTCCACGACGTCTCGCTGCGCGTCGAGCCGGGCGAGACCGTCGCCTTCGTCGGCGCGTCGGGTGCGGGCAAGACCACGCTCCTCGCGCTGGTGCCGCGCTTCTACGACGTGGACGCGGGCCGGGTGACGCTCGACGGCCACGACGTGCGCGATCTCACCGTCGCCTCGCTGCGCCGGCAGGTCGGCGTGGTCGCGCAGGACGTCTTCGTCTTCGCCGGCAGCCTGCGCGAGAACGTAGCCTATGGCCGCCTGGAGGCGAGCGAGGCCGAGATCGTCGAAGCGATCCGCCGCGCCCGTCTCGCGGATCTCGTGGAGACGCTGCCGGACGGGCTCGACACCGTCCTCGGCGAGCGTGGCGTGAGACTGTCGGGCGGCCAGAAGCAGCGCGTGGCGATCGCCCGCATCTTCCTCAAGAACCCGCCGGTCCTCATCCTCGACGAGGCGACCTCCGCGCTCGACGTCGAGACCGAGGCCGAGATCCAGGCCTCGCTGGAAGCGCTCGCCGAAGGCCGCACCACGCTGGTGATCGCCCACCGGCTCGCCACCATCCGCAACGCCGACCGCATCGTCGTGCTCACCGCCGACGGTGTCGCCGAAGAAGGCGACCACCGCTCGCTGATGGCCAAGGGCGGCCTCTACGCACGGATGCAGGACGCCCAACGCACCGGTCGGGACGAGTTGAGGGAAGCCGGCTAGGGGGAACGTGACGATCCCATCCAACTTCCCCTTGCATCATCCGACCTGCGGCTCCCGCAGCCAGCCGTCCTCGAAGGCCACCCGCGCGCAGCCGGCGAAGCGGGCGACGCGGTCGAGTTCGGCTGCCAGCCGAGCGAGCCGCCGTGGGCCGATGCGTTCGCCAACCTCGGGCCAAAGCGCGCGCACGACGAGCGCGTCCGCGTCGCGCCGCGCGCGCATGTCGATACGTCCGACCAGCCGTTCGCCTTCCAGCAGCGGAAACACGTAGTAGCCGTAGCGGCGCTTGGCCTCCGGCGTGAACACCTCGATGCGGTAGTGGAAGCCGAACAGCCGCTCGGTTCGCGCCCGGTCGCGCAGCACCGGATCGAACGGGCTGAGCACGCGTATGCGGCTCGGTGCCGGCGGCAGAAAGGCTGCGCGCTCGAGCATTTCGGGCCGTGTGTAGACCCGACGCGGCGGCCGGCCGCCGGCGCTCTCGACCAGCACCTCGACGATCTCGCCGGACTTGGCGCGGGCGGCGCACCAACTGGCCGCCTCGGCCGGTGTCGCCGTTCGCCAGAACGCGGCGATCTCGCCCGAGGTGGCGAATCCCAGCCGGTCGAGTGCTGCGGCACAGGCCCAGTCGATCGTCACCGCGTCGCTCGGCGCTGCCGTGCGGTAGCGGTCGGGGATCACCCGTTCGGTCAGGTCGAACACCTTCTGGAAGCCGTCGCGGCGCGCGACCGCGAGCGTGCCCGTCCGCCAGTGATATTCGAGCGCCGTCTTGGCCGGCCGCCAGTCCCACCAGCCGCCCGCGGGGCGCGCCGGGCCGTCGCCGACCTCCCGCGCCAAGGCCGGGCCGTTCGCGCGGACGTGCTCGAGCACCGCCGCCAACTCCGCGACGAAGCCGTCGCCCTGCCAGCGCCGCCACCGTTCGGCCAGCCGCTCGCGGTCGCGTGCGAAGCGTAACCCCCAATACGGAAAGAACCGCGTCGGGATGACGGCCGCGTCGTGCGTCCAGTGCTCGAACAAAGCGCGGTCCCGCTCCAGGAGACGCCGAAGCTGGGTCGGCCGATAGCCGCTCCGGCGTGCACGGAGGATCATGTCGTGGGCGCGGGCGACGGTGTTGATGCTGTCGACCTGCACGTAGCCGAGCGCTTCGACCAGCGTCAGGAGGTCCGCCTTGGCCACCGGGCCGGACGGCGGCTGGCCGAGGCCCTGACAGGCGAGGAACAGCCGCCGCGCCGCACCGTTGGACAGCCACGTTTCGCTCATGAGCGAAGGCACGGCCTCGGCCGGGCGCGACGACAACGGGCTCGCCCCTGACGCGGCAAGGGGCGGGTCGGGCCGCCTCGATCAGCGGATTTACCGCAGTCGTCCGGCCGGAGCACCCGAGCCGCATCCTTCGTTGCGAGAGAACCGCATTCCGGCAACGGCGCGCTGCCGGCTGGCCGTTCGTATAACAGTCCGATCAACCGCTAGGCAATCGGCCGTCGGGGGCCGAGACAGCGCGAAGCCTCGCGCCACCCATCCCCTGCCCCGTCGCTCTAGTAGGGCAGGCCCACATAGTTCTCGGCGATGGCCGTCATCGCCGCTTCGGAGCCGGTGACGAATTCCAGTTCCGCGCGTTTCAGCCGGGCGCCGAAGGCCCCGTCCTCGGGGAAGACGTGCAGCATGGTGGTCATCGACCAGGAAAAGCGCTCGGCCTTCCAGACGCGTCGGAGCGCCCGTTCGGAGTAGCCGAGGAGGCCCGCCTCGTCGCCGCGCGCGTAGAAGCCGATCAGAGCCTCGGACAGGTAGTGGACGTCGGAGGCAGCGAGGTTCAGCCCCTTGGCACCGGTCGGCGGCACGATGTGGCCGGCGTCGCCGGCAAGGAACAGGCGGCGGTGGCGAAGCGGCTCGGCAACGAAGCTGCGCAAAGGCGCGATGGATTTCTCGATCGATGGGCCGGTTTCCAGCCGGCCCGCGACCTCGTCCGGCAGACGCGCCTTCAGTTCGGCCCAAAAGCGCTCGTCCGGCCAGTCCTCCAGCCGGGCGTCGAGCGGTACCTGCACGTAGTAGCGGCTCAAGGTCGGCGAGCGCATCGAACACAGGGCGAAGCCCCGCTCGTGGCTGGCGTAGATCAGTTCGTCGTGGACCGGCCGCGTCCGCGCCAGCACACCGAGCCAGCCGAACGGGTAGACCTTTTCGTACTCGCGCAGCACGTCGCGCGGCATCGACGTCCGCCCGACGCCGTGAAAGCCGTCGCAGGCGGCAACGAAGTCGCAGTCGACGCGATGGACCCGGCCGTCCTTGCGATAGGTCAGGAACGGTGCGGCGCCGTCGAGGTCGTGGGGTGTCACGTCCGCCGCCTCGTGGACGACCGTGCCGCCCATGCGGTCGCGGGCGGCGTAGAGATCGCGGGTGAGCTCGGTCTGGCCGTAGACCATGACGGTCCTGCCGCCGGTCGACCCTGCAAGGTCGATGCGGGCGAGCCCGCCGCCGAAGGCGATGCCGACGCCCGCGTGGACCTCGCCCTCCCGGTCCATCCGCTCGCCCACCTCGGCCTTGCGCAGCATGTCGGCGAGGCCCTGCTCGAGGACGCCCGCGCGGATGCGGCCGAGCACGTGGTCGCGCGAGCGCTGCTCCAGGATCACGCTCGCGATGCCGTGCAGCTGGAGGATTTGACTCAAGAGCAGCCCGGACGGACCGCCGCCGATGATGCCGACTTGGGTTTTCATGCCAGTCCTCCGCCTCGAATTCGCCCGGGGCCGCCCCGGACGGCGTTGCCGCTCAGCCGGTGAACAGCCGCGGGATCCAAAGGACGATGATGGGGAAGGCCAACAGCAGGCCGATGCGCACGATCTCCACCGCGAAGAACGGCACGACGCCGCGGAACGTCTCGCGCATCGGCGTATCCTTCGCCAGGCCACTGATGATGAAGACGTTGAGGCCCACCGGCGGGGTAATGAGGCCGAGTTCGACCACGACCAGGGCGAGGATGCCGAACCAGACCTTGAGCTCTTCGGTGCCTAGTCCGTAGGCGGCGGAGGCAGCATCGACGAAAGCCCCGCCGTTCAGCTCCATCAGGGTCGGCCAGAAGAACGGCACGATGACCAGGATCATCGCGAGGCTCTCCATGAAGCAGCCGAGCAGGATCAGGATGACCAGCATCGAGATCAGGATCGTCCACGGATCGAGGGCACTGCTGCCAGCCCATTGCGCCAGGGCCGTCGGCAGGTTGGCGCGGGTGAAGAAGCCCTTGAGCACCTCGGCGCCGAACAGGATGAAGTAGATCATCGCCGACGTGCTGGCGGTATCGAGCAGGGAGGCCTTGATCTTCCGGATCGTCAGCCCTTCGCCGAACAGCCCGAGGACGAGGCCGTAGACGAGGATCGCCATGACGCCGACGGCGGCGGCCGGGGTCGGCGTGAAGAAGCCGAGGCCGAGGCCTAGGATGATGCCGCCGAAGATCGCGAGCACCGGCAGAAGCCGCCAAAGGGCCCGGTTGCGCTCGACGCGCGGCATGGTTGCCCGGTGCGGGGCGAGCGATGGCTTCAGGCGTACCGCGAGCGCGATCACGCCCATGAAGAAGACCACCGCGAGGAGGCCCGGCAGCACCGCCGCCTGGAACATCCGGATGATCGAGGCCTCGACGATGATGGCGTAGATGACCAACGCCACCGAGGGCGGGATGAGGATGCCGAGCGTGCCGCCGGCGGCCAGCGCGCCCGTCGCCAGCCGCCCATCGTAGTTCAGCCGCCGCAACTCCGGCAGCGCGACCCGGCCCATGGTGGAGGCGGTGGCGAGGGACGAGCCGCAGACGGCACCGAAACCGGCGCAGGCACCGATGGCGGCGATGGCCACCCCACCCCGGAGCCGCCCGACGAGCGCGTTCAGTCCCTGGAACAGATCGCGGCTCAGATTGGCGTGGCCGGCGAGGTGGCCCATCAGCACGAACAGCGGCACGACCGACAGCTCGTAGTTGGCCACGTTCGACCAGAGCAGCGTCTTGAAGCTCTGGAGATAGGGCTCGAAACGGAGGAAGGGGGCGACGATGGACAAAGCGTAGTTGCCGCCGATGCCGACGGCGAGCATGGCGAGGCCGACCGGCAGGCGCAGCACGAGCAGGAGGAAGAAGACGGCGAGCCCGGCGAGACCGACCAGTTCACGCTCCACGGGCGGCGTCCCTGGCGGCGGAGGCACCTATGCACTGCCCTGCCGCCACCGCCGCCCAGAGCAGCAGCGAGACGACGCCCGGCAGGTAGAACGGCCACTCCAGCCAGCCGAGGATGCTGGTGGCGGCACGGTCGGCGCGCGTCTCCACGAGGCCCACGGCCATCCAGTAGGCGAGGAACAGGGCGATGACGGCGGTCGCCGCCAGCCACAACCGGTCCAGGCCGTCACGCGCCCGCCGAGGCATGGCGCCCACGAACAGATCGACGGCGATGTGCCCGCGACGGGCCTGGCACCAGGGAAAGAACATCAAGGCGGCGGCGCTCAAGAGCAGCCGCACCGCGTCCTCGTAGCCCGGCAGCCCCCGGACCCCGAGCAGGAAGGCGCCGACGTTCCACGAGGTCACCAGCACGATGGCCAGCAAGAGCAGGCCACCGAGCAGCGCCCAGCCGGCCGCGAGGGTCGACAACGTCCGTTGCATCTCAGCGCCTAGCGGTGCCGGGTTGGCGGGCACGGGCGCCCGGCCACCCACAGCCCGGGGGGGTGAGTTGGTGTGGGTGGCATTCGGGCTGACCCCCCGGGAGTGGTAGGCGGGGGGGCGGCAAAACCCCTGGCGCCGCGGCATCCTGGCCGCGCTGCCGGCGGGGTCCTGAGCCCTCCTGGC
>JBJHBG010000174.1:0-2851 GCA_050485385.1 Geminicoccaceae bacterium
GCCGCCGACGGGTTGAACGCGGACATGCACGGCTCCGCCGCCTACCGCGCGCACCTCGTCAAGGTCATGACCAAGCGCGCCGTCCAGGCCCTCGGCTGAGCGGCGAAGGCCACACCGATGCGAAGGGGCGGCCGATCCGGTCGCCCCTTTTGTCGTGGGGATCGTGGGGGAATGGTCGGGAAAGGCGATGGTGCCGCCAGAGTGATTTGAACACTCGACCTCACCCTTACCAAGGGTGCGCTCTACCCCTGAGCTATGGCGGCTCCGAGCGAGGCGCGGTATGCCACAGGGCCTTGGGGGCTGCAAGCGAAGAGGGCCCGGATGAGCGAGAAGACGGACCCGGCCGAGGCTGCCTCGGGCGTTGCCAAGCGCGCCGCGCGCGCGGCGCGCGTTGCCGAGCAGATGCGGGCGAACCTGAAGAAGCGCAAGGCGCGGCAGCGGGCGCGCGAGGCCGCAGCGGAGGAGGACGGCGCCGGCCGTTGAGCCCGCGCTGCCGCTCGCCTAGAACCAAGCCCGATCGCGAAAGGTGGAGCCGATGGACAGGATCTTGATCGAGGGCGGCAAGCGCCTCGAAGGGCGTATCGCCGTGAGTGCCGCGAAGAACGCGGCGCTGCCGATCATGGCGGCGGCCCTGCTCGCCGACGAGCCGCTCCAATTGGAGAACGTGCCGGACCTCGCCGACATCTCCTCGATGCGGCGTCTGTTGCAGCTTCTCGGCGTCGAGGCGGTGCACAAGGCTGGAGCACCTGGACGCATGGCGTTGCATTGCCCGGAACTCCTGTCGACGACCGCACCCTACGATCTCGTGCGCAAGATGCGCGCCTCGGTGCTGGTGCTCGGTCCCTTGGTGGCGCGGGCGGGCGACGCGCGCGTCTCCCTGCCCGGCGGCTGCGCCATCGGCACCCGTCCGGTCGACATCCACCTGAGCGGCCTGGAGGCCATGGGTGCCGCGATCGACCTCGACGGTGGCTACATTCACGCGACGACGCCCAAGGGCCTCCAGGGCGGCACCTATCGCATGCCGATGCCGTCGGTCGGCGCGACCGAGAACCTGATGATGGCAGCCACGCTCGCCAGGGGGACGACCAAGCTGCACAACTGCGCCTGCGAGCCCGAGATCGTCGACCTCGCCGCCTGCCTCCAGGCGATGGGTGCCCGGATCGAGGGGGCGGGCACGCCCGACATCCGCATCGAGGGTGTGGAACGGCTACACGGCGCGACCCATCGCATCATCCCCGACCGCATCGAGACCGCGACCTACGCGATGGCTGCCGGCATCACCCGCGGCCGGATCGAGATCGACGGCGCCGACCTCGCCCTGTTCGGCGACGCGCTCGACAAGCTGCGCGCGACCGGGCTCGTGCTGGAGACGACGGCGGAGGGCATCGTCGTCGACGGCACCGACCGGCGTCCGGCGGGCGTCGACGTGATGACCCAGCCCTTTCCCGGCTTCGCCACCGACTTGCAGGCTCAGTTCATGGCCCTCATGTGTGTGGCGGACGGGGCGGCGATGATCACCGAGACCATTTTCGAGAACCGTTTCATGCATGTGCCGGAACTCGCGCGGATGGGTGCCAAGATCACGGTGCAGGGGCCGTCGGCTCTGGTGCGCGGGGTCGACCAGCTCAAGGGGGCGCCGGTGATGGCGACCGACCTGCGCGCGTCGGTCTCGCTCGTGCTCGCGGGGCTTGCCGCCAGCGGGACGACGGAAGTCCACCGCATCTATCATCTCGACCGGGGCTATGCCGGCCTCGAGGCCAAGTTGCGCGCCTGTGGCGCCCAGATCGAGCGGGTCGCATGAGCGCGCGGTTGCGCCTCAAGGCGGTCGATACCGACGACCTGCAGGTCATCGCAGGCGTGCTGCTGGATGCGCGCGTGCCGTTACGCGAGATGGCCTTCGACCCCGAGACGGGGCGCTTCATGGCTGCCTTCGCCCGCTATCGTCACGAGCGGGTGAAGGCCGAGGGCGAGCTTACCGAATGCACCAGCGTGCTCGTCGTCGACCATGTGCGTGCGGCCCTTTGGCGGGGGCTCGAGCCCGGCTCGCTCGACGAGGAGCATCGCTTTTTGACCATGGCCGATTCCGCTTGCGAGGATCCCGACCCCGACGATTGCGAGACGCCCTTGCCGGAACCCGAATGCGAGGAAGGCTGCACGGCGATCACCCTCTATTTCGCCGACGGCGCCGCCATCCGCCTCACCGTGGCGCGGATCGACTGCGTGTTGGAGGACTTCGGCGAGCCGCGTCCGGCGACCGCACCCTCGAGCGTCGTGGCGGTGGCCTGACCATGCCCCTGGTGCTCCGCCAGTCCGAGCCCGACTTCGGGACGCGGTTCGACGCGCTGGTCGACCTGAGGCGGGAAGCCGCCCAGGACGTCGGTACCGTCGTCCGCGACATCCTGGCGAGCGTTGCCGAGCGCGGCGAGGCGGCCGTGCGCCAGCTCACCGAGCGCTTCGACGGCCCCTTGCCAGAGGGCTGGTCCTTGCGCATCGATGCGGCCGAGATCGCGGCCGCCGTACGCCAAGTCGATCCGGCCGACCGCGAGGCGCTCGCCTTCGCCGCCGAGCGCATCCGCGCCTTTCACGTCTTGCAGAAGCCAAAGGATTTGGTCGAGCGGGACGGCCTCGGCGTGACCATGGAGCAACGCTGGCGGCCGATCGACGCGGTCGGGCTCTACGTACCCGGCGGGCTCGCGGCCTATCCCTCGAGCGTGCTGATGAATGCCATTCCGGCCCAGGTGGCGGGCTGCCGGCGGCTGGTGATGGCCGTGCCGACGCCGGGCGGCAAGGTGGCGCCGCTGGTGCTCGCTGCCGCCCACCTGCTCGGCATCGACGAGGTCTACCGCGTGGG
>JBJHBG010000174.1:2861-5793 GCA_050485385.1 Geminicoccaceae bacterium
GCGCGCAGGCCATCGGCGCGCTCGCCCTCGGCACCGCCGGCCTTGCCGCCGTCGACAAGATCGTCGGCCCCGGCAACGCCTACGTCGCGGAGGCCAAGCGGCAGGTCTTCGGCCGCGTCGGCATCGACATGATCGCCGGGCCGTCGGAGATCGTCGCCGTGGCCGACGCCAGCGTGCCGGCCGCCTGGATCGCCGCCGATCTTCTGAGCCAGGCCGAGCACGACCCGACCGCGCAGGCGATCCTCGTCACCGACGATGCAGCCTTCGCCGGGGCGGTGGTGGGCGAGGTCGAGGCCCAACTCGAAGGGCTGGCGCGGCGGCAGGTGGCGGCGGCGAGCTGGGAGCGGCACGGCGCCATCGTCATCGTCGACGACCTTCTCGAGGCGGTACCCTTGATCGATCGACTGGCGCCCGAGCACCTGGAGATCGCCACCCGCGATCCCGAGCCCCTGGTCGCCGCCATCCGCCATGCCGGCAGCGTGTTCGTCGGCCCCCACACGCCCGAGGTGATCGGCGACTACGTGGGCGGGCCGAACCACGTGCTGCCGACCGGCCGCAGTGCCCGCTTCGCCTCCGGCCTGGGGGTGGTCGACTTCATGAAGCGGACGACGGTGCTGCGCTGCCCCCAGGCGGCCTTCGCCGTGCTCGGGCCGATGGCCGAGCGGCTGGCAAACGCCGAGGGTCTCGGCGCGCATGCGGCGGCGGTGGCCGTCCGGCGGTGCGGGGGTGCGGCATGACCGACCGGCTCGAGCCGATCCACGACGAGACGGTTTGCCGCATCGCCTCGGTCTCGCTCGACAACGAGACGCTGGTGCGCTGGTCGCCCGAGGTCGAGCACGAACGGCAAGTGGCGATGTTCGACCTTCTCGAGGCCAACCGCTTCCGCCTGCTGGATGGCCCGCCCGGCCCCTACGACCTGCGGCTCGGCCTCAGGGACGCGACCTTGATCATCGACGTTCGGCCGACGCACCGCGGCGAGCCCGTCGAGTTGCGCCTGCCGATGCGACCGTTCCGGTCACTGATCAAGGACTATTTCCTGATCTGCGAAAGCTATTTCAACGCCATCAAGTCGGCGACGCCGAGCCGGATCGAGGCGATCGACATGGCCCGGCGCGGCCTGCACGACGAAGGCTCGGAGGAACTGATCGACGCTTTGGCGGACCGCATCGAGCTCGACCGCAACACGGCGCGCCGCCTGTTCACTCTGATCTGCGTGCTGCACGTTCGCGGCTGACACCCTTGCCCGACCTGCCGGGGAGCATCCTCTTCGCTTGCACCATGAACGCCATTCGCTCGCCGATGGCGGCGTCGATCATGCGTTTCTTCCACGGCCGCCGCATCTACGTCGATTGCGTCGGCGTGCGAGCCGGCGAGCCCGACTTTTTCGTGTCCGAGGTGCTCGACGAGATCGGCATCACCCTCAAGGGTCACGTGCCGCAGAGTTTCGCGGCACTCCAGGACGACTTCTTCGACGTCGTCATCTCGCTGTCGCCCGAGGCGCACCACCGGGCTGTCGAGTACATGCGCGACGCCTCGGTCGAGGTCGACTTCTGGCACATGCCCGATCCGAGCCTCGTCCGTGGTAGCCGGTCGGTACGGCTCGATGCCTATCGCGCGCTGCGGGACGAGCTGATGGACCGCATCTACAAGCGCTTCCCGCCGGAGGGCTCGCCGGCTCCATAGCGCGGCGGCGGCGACGGCTACCACCATGGGGGCGGAGGGGGAGGCCAAAAGTCCCCGGCATCCATCGACACCATGGGTGCAGCACTACCGTGAAGCTTGATTCCGCCTCGCATTGCCGTCATCTGCAAGCCAACTCACCGCCAGGCTGTCTTCCGGCAGCCTCGGCCGGTCCAATTCCTGAATGGAGAGAGCATGACCAAAGAGGACCTGATGGAGTTCGGCGGCACCGTGACCGAGGTGCTGCCCAATGCCATGTTCCGCGTGAAGCTGGAGAACGACCACGAGATCCTGGCGCACACCTCGGGCCGCATGCGCAAGAACCGCATCCGCGTGCTGACCGGCGACCGGGTCACGGTCGAGATGACGCCCTACGACCTGAGCCGCGGCCGCATCACCTACCGCTTCAAGTAGGATGCCTGCCCAGCGGCTGGTCCTGGCCTCGGCCTCGCCCCGCCGGCTGCAACTGCTTCGTCAGGTGGGCGTCGAGCCCAGCGCCGTCCGCGCACCGTCGGTCGACGAGGCGCCGGCCAAAGGCGAGTTGCCGCGTGTGCTGGCGGCACGCTTGGCGGCGGCGAAGCTCGCCGATGTCGGAGCCTCTGAGCCCGATGCCTTCGTCCTGGCCGCCGATACCGTCGTCGCTTGCGGGCGCCGCATCCTGGACAAGACCGACGATCCGGTGCGCGCCCGCCAGCTTCTGGAGCTGTTGAGCGGTCGCCGTCATCAGGTGCTGACCGGACTCGCGGTGCGGTCGCCGTCGGGGCGCGAGAGCTCGAAGGTGACGCTGACGCGGGTGCGCTTCAAGCGGCTCGAGTCGGCCGAGATCGACGCCTATCTCGCCAGTGGCGAGTGGCGCGGCAAGGCCGGCGCCTACGCCATCCAGGGGCGTGCCGAGGGCTTCGTCGTCGACATCGCCGGCAGCTGGTCCAACGTCGTGGGACTGCCCCTGGAGGTCACGCTTCGCGTCCTCCGTGGCCTCGGCTGGCGGGGCGAGGCTTGAGCGTCCGCCTCGTGGTCGAGCCGGCTCCGTTCGCCTGGACGCTGGGCCGCGTCGAGGACGGCCGCCTTGCCCAGGTGCGCGTGCTCGACCGTATCGACGGCGTGGAGGAAGGGTTGTTCGTCGCCCGGCTGACACGCCTTGCCCCCGACCTCGGCGGTGCCTTCGTCGATGCCGGCGGCCTCGACGTGCTGGTTCGCCTGCCGGCCCGGCTGCGCCGCCAGCGGCCGGCCGAGGGCACGCGCCTGCTGGTCC
>JBJHBG010000175.1:0-5630 GCA_050485385.1 Geminicoccaceae bacterium
GCCGCTCTAACACCGGGGTCCGCGGCGGGGTGTTGGGGGCGAGGTGCTCGAGCGGCACCGCGCAGTCCTCGACGAAGGAGACGGGCTTACCCTCGCCCTTCATCGACATCATGATGTTGAGCCCGCCCTTCCGCACCTCCGTCAAGGCGGCCTGCCGGGCCGGCTCCATCAGATCGACCACGCCGCCCCACTTGGCCTCCGGCCGGTCCCAGCCGAAGCCGAGATCGCCCATGAGCTGGGCGAGGCGGTCCAGGCGCCGGCGGTTCTCCGCGGCGTCTTCCGCGAACTCGACGATCAGGATCGCCGCCGGATCGCCCCGGACGACGTCGTCGACCGTCGCCCGGTACATGGGGATGTCGCGGGCGAGGCCGATCATCGTGCGGTCGACCAGCTCGATGGCGATGGGCGCGAGCGTCACGAGGTGCTGGGCCGCGTCCATCGCCGCGTGGAACGAGCCGAAGTGGCAGACCCCCATGACCTTGGCGCCCAGGAGCGGCGAAAGCTTCAGCTCGAGCTTGGTGGTGAAGGCGAGGGTGCCCTCGGAGCCGACCAGGAGATGGGCGAGGTTGTTGGTCGCACCGTCCGGCAGCAGCGTCTCCAGCCCGTAGCCGCCGACGCGGCGCTGCACCTTCGGCGTGCGCGCCCGGATCTCGTCGGCCTCCTGGGCGCCGAGCGCCAGAAGATCGCGGAAGAGGCCGCCGTCCGGCGTCGCCTCGTTGCGGGCGACGGCGGCCCGGTCCACCTCGCCGAAGTGGAGCGGCGTGCCGTCGGCGAGGATCGCGTCGAGGGCCAACACGTTGTCGCGCATGGTGCCGTAGCGGAGCGAGCGGCCGCCGCACGAGTTGTTGCCGGCCATGCCGCCGAGGGTGGCCCGCGACGAGGTGGAAACGTCGACCGGGAACCAAAGGCCGTGCGGCTTCAACAGCCGGTTCAACTCGTCGAGCACGAGCCCCGGCTCGACCACGCAGCGGCGCCCCTCGACGTCGAGGTCCAACAAACGGTTCAGATGCTTGGAGGTGTCGACGACGAGGCCCGTGTTGACCGTCTGACCGGACTGCGACGTTCCGCCGCCCCTGGCGGTGACCGGCACGCCTTCCTCGCGCGCGACCTCCAGGACGGCCGGCACGTCGTCGGCCGTGGCCGCCACCACCACACCCCGCGGCATGACCTGATAGTGCGAGGCGTCGGTGGCGTAGCGCCCGCGCGTGAAGGCGTCGAACCGCACCTCGCCTCGGACGTGCCGGCGGAGCCGAGCTTCCAGGGGCGAGCGGACGGTGACGGCGGTCATGGGCGTTCTCTGATCGCGAGAGGGCTTGACGAAATTCTTAATGCATAATTCATTGCGCGCAAGCGTGGGGTGCGGATCGTGCCCCACCCACGGGAGAGCGATCGAGATGCGCAAGGCGGGCCGCCACTTCCTTCAGATTCCAGGCCCCACCAACGTGCCGGACCGGGTGCTCCGGGCGATGGACCATCCGACCATGGACCACCGCAGCCCCGAATTCGGCGAGCTGGGCCTGCGCGTGCTCGGGGGTGTCAAGCGCGTCTTCAAGTGCTCCGGCCCCGTCGTCATCTTCCCTGCCTCCGGTACCGGCGCTTGGGAGGCCGCCCTCGCCAACACCCTGTCGCCCGGCGACGAGGTGTTGATGTACGAGACCGGCCACTTCGCCCAACTCTGGCACAAGATGGCGCTCCGGCTCGGCGTGCAGCCGACCTTCGTCGAGGGCGACTGGCGCCATGGCATCGACGCGGCACGCATCGAGGAGCGCCTGCGCGCCGACAAGGGCCGCGCGATCAAGGCCGTCTGCGTCGTGCACAACGAGACCTCGACGGGCGTTGCCTCGCGCATCGACCGCGTGCGGCAGGCGATCGACGCCGCCGGCCACCCGGCGCTGCTCATGGTCGACACCATCTCGTCGCTCGCCTCCATCGACTACCGCCACGACGAGTGGGGCGTCGACGTGACGGTCGGCGGCTCGCAGAAGGGGCTGATGCTGCCGCCGGGGCTGAGCTTCAACGCCCTGAGCCCGAAGGCCCTCGAGGCCGCCAAGTCGGCCAAGCTGCCGCGCGCCTTCTGGCACTGGGAGGAGATGATCGCCTCGAACGCCAAGGGCTACTTCCCCTACACGCCCGCGACCAACCTGCTCTACGGCCTCGCCGAGGCCATCGACCTGTTGGAAGCCGAAGGGCTCGACAACGTGTTCGCACGCCATGCCCGTCACGGTGCCGCGACCCGAAAGGCCGTCGAGGCGTGGGGGCTCGAGGTGTTCTGCCGGAACCCGGACCACTTTTCGGGTTCGCTCACGGCCGTGCTCATGCCCGAGGGTCACAGCGCCGACGGGTTGCGCAAGGTCATCCACGAGACCTTCGACATGTCGCTCGGCAACGGGCTGTCGAAGCTCGCGGACCGTGTGTTCCGCATCGGCCATCTGGGCGACTTCAACGACCTCATGCTGCTCGGCACCCTCTCCGGCGTCGAGATGGGCCTGAAGCTCGCGGGCGTGCCGCACCGTTCGGGCGGCGTGCAGGCGGCGATCGATCACCTCGCGGCAACGGCGAAGGGGGCCGAACCGGCGCGCCACGCCGCATGACGTGACGGGCGGTCACAGAACCGCCGAACCAGGGAGGCCATGACCATGCTTACGCCTTTGCGCCTGTTTGCGGCGGCCGCACTCGCCGTCGCCGTCGCCCATCCCGCCGCCGCCCAACGCCAGATCACCTTGGGCCATGTCGGCGGCCCGACCTCGCTGTTCCAGGTGTCGGCCGAGCACTTCGCCGAACAGGCCAACGCGCGCCTCGGCGACGAGTGGGAGGTGGTGGTCTACCACTCCAGCCAGCTCGGCAACGACAGCGAACTGCTGCAGAAGCTCCGCCTCGGCACCGTCCACCTGGCACTGCCGTCGACCATCATGTCGTCGGTCGCCGACGAGTTCGGCCTGTTCGAGCTGCCCTATCTCGTCCGCGACCGCGAGCACATGATGCGGATCGAGGAGGAGCTCTTCTGGCCGACCTTGAACCCCATCCTCGAGGCGCAGGGCTTCAACGTCCTCGCGGTGTGGGAGAACGGCTTTCGCCACATCACCAACAACCTGCGGCCCATCGTCGGCCCAGACGACCTCCAGGGCGTCAAGCTGAGGACGCCGAGCGGGGCATGGCGCGTCCGCATGTTCGAGGCCTATGGCGCCAGCCCCTCGCCGATGGAGCTGTCGGAGGTGTTCATGGCCCTGCAGACCGGCGTCATGGACGGCCAGGAGAACCCGCTGGCCCAGATTGCCGGCCAGCGCTTCCAGGAGGTCCAGCGCTATCTGTCGATGACCGGCCACGTCTACACCCCGGCCTATCTGACGGCCGGTACCGCCTTCGGCCGGCTGCCCGAGGACGTGCAGCAGACCCTGATCGAGGTGGCGCGGGAGACGCAGGCCTACGTCTACGAGCAGGCCGCCCGCATGGACGAGGAACTGGTCGACGTCATCACCGCCGCCGGCACCCAGGTGAACGAGGCCGACAAGGACGCCTTCATCGAGGCGTCGCGGCCGGTCTACGAGGCGTTCGCCGCCGAGGTCGAGGGCGCCCAGGCGCTCATCGACCAGGCCATCGCCCTCGGCGCCGGCTCCTGACCGCGTGACCTGACGGGGGTGCCGAAGGCGCCGGCACCCCCAGCCCTGACCATGGAGCGATCACGGTGCTGAAGCGGGTGTCGCGAGTGCTCGAGGTGGCGCTCGCCTTCTTTTCCGGCGTGCTCCTGGTGCTGCTGACGGCCATCGTCGTCTATGCCGTGGCTTGGCGCTATCTCGGCGGCGCCTCGCCCCGCTGGTACGACGAGGTCGCCTCCATCCTCCTGGTCTGGCTCACCTACTACGCGGGTGCCCTGACCGCCCTGAAGCGCGGCCACATCGCGGTCGACAGCGTGGTCCTGGCCCTGCCGGAACGCTGGCGCGTCGTCGCCGCGTATTTCGCCGAGGCCGTCACCATCGCCTTCTTCGCGGTGCTCGCCTGGGCCGGCATGATCGTCCTCGACGTCCTGAGCGGCCTCAGCCTCATCTCGCTCCGCTGGGTGCCCTTGACGCTCGCGCAGTCGGTCATCCCCATCGGCGCTGTCCTCTTAATCGTCGCCCAGCTTCTCAGCCTGCCCGAACACATGGCCAAGGTGCGCGCCGGGATCTCCAAGGAACAGGAGGAGATCGACCAGGCACTCGCCGAGGCCGAACGCATCGAGCGCGAGCACCAGGGCGTGCTGCCGGGCACGGCGGAGGCGCGGCGATGATCATCCTCTTGATGTTGGTGGGCCTGATCGCCCTCATCCTCCTGGGCGTGCCCATTGCCGTAGCACTCGGCACCGTCGGCGTCGTCGCCATGCTCGGCACCATGGGCATGGACATCCTGCCCAACGTCGCGCTCGCCATGTACGAGGGTGCCCGCAGCTTCCCGCTGCTCGCCATCCCCATGTTCATCCTGGCCGGCGCCCTGATGAACGCGTCCTCGATCTCCCGCCGCCTGTTCGCGTTCGCCTCGGCGCTCCTGGGCTTCATCCGCGGCGGCCTCGCCATGGTGAACGTCGGCGTCTCGATGTTCTTCTCGGAACTCTCCGGCTCGGCCGTGGCGGGCGTCGCCGCCACCGCACCCGTCCTCATCCCGGCGATGCACAAGCGCGGCTACCCGCGCCCCTTCACCGCCGCCGTCACCTCGTCCTCGGCGACCCTCGCCATCATCCTGCCGCCGTCGATCCCGATGATCCTCTACGGCGTCATGGCCGAGGTCTCCATCGTCCAGTTGTTCGTCGCCGGCATCGTGCCCGGCCTCCTCACCGGCTTCCTCATGATGGCGCTCTGCTACTACTTCGCCCGCCGCTACGACTGGCCGGTCGAGGAAGTGTTCCAGTGGAAGCGCCTGCGCCAGACGGGCAAGGAGGCCGCCTGGGCGCTGCTGCTGCCCCTCATCATCCTCGGCGGCATCTTCGGCGGCATCGTCACCGCGACCGAGGGCGCTGCCCTCGCCGTGGTCGCGGCCCTCTTCATCGGCGGCGTGATCTACCGCGACCTCGACTTGCGCTTTCTCTCCAACGCCATCGTGGAGGGCTCGACCCAGACGGCCGTCGTGATGCTGCTGGTAGCATCCTCCGCCCTGGTCGGTGTCTACCTCACCGAAATGCGCCTGCCGCAGCAACTGGCAGGGCTGATCCTGGCGATGACCGAGAACAAATACGCCATCCTGGCGCTGCTCAACGTGTTCTTCCTCGTCATCGGCCTCTTCCTGCACTCGGCGGCAGCCATCATCCTCGTCGTGCCGGTGGTCATGCCCCTGATCCTCGCCGCCGGCATCGACCCCATCCACTTCGGCGTCGTCCTCTGCCTCAACCTCTCCATCGGCCAACAGACCCCACCCGTCGCCAGCGTGCTGGTCACCACCTGCGCCATCG
Source organism: Geminicoccaceae bacterium (assembly GCA_050485385.1). Classification (GTDB taxonomy): domain Bacteria; phylum Pseudomonadota; class Alphaproteobacteria; order Geminicoccales; family Geminicoccaceae; genus RECO01. The sequence goes on from JBJHBG010000175.1 coordinate 5,417, forward strand.
CCAAGGCCGACATCTGGGAAGTCACCCGCGCCAACCTCCCCTTCATCGCCCTCCTGGTCGTCGTCCTCCTCCTCTGCACCTACGTCCCGGCCATCCCCATGGTCCTGGTCGAGTTCTTCTATCGCTGAAGTGTCCTCGTAACCTCCTTTTCGTGGGGGGGGGGGGGGGGGGGGGCGGGCGGCCCCCACACGGAGAGGTGTGGGAGGAGACGGGA
>JBJHBG010000176.1:0-5465 GCA_050485385.1 Geminicoccaceae bacterium
ACGTGGTGGAGGCCTAACCGGCGTCGCCCCGAGGCTCGTCCCCGGGCCAAGGTGGCAGGTCCGACAGTTCGACGCGTCGGGAAGGGCTGCCCCGCTCGAAGTCGCGCAGTCGCCGCGGATAGCCGACCTTGGCAGCCTCGTAGAGTGGGATCTCGAGCCGTCGACACAGCGCGGCCGCGTGCTGCGGGTCGCGAATGGCCCGGCGCAGGTATTCGCCGTCGTCGGCCACCAGTAGCAACGACGCCGCATACAAGTTCGTGCGCGGCTCGAGGTAGGCCTCGACACCGCGGCGTGTGCGTGCGAACGACTCGAGCTCGCCGGTGTCGCCGGTCCCCGGCAGGTCTCGCCGCGCCGACGTCGCCCGCATCCTGCGCCAAGCCCTGGCGACCCGCGACCAGCCCGAGGGCGCGGCAGGCTAGCGCGTCCCCGCCCGACGCCGCTTCCACCCCCTCCCGTTACCGGCGCGCCAGCCGCGCAATCTCGCCCAGCAGGGCCGTGTGGCTGCGGATGCCGTTCTCCAAGCACCGCCGCTCGAACTTCTCGTTGGGCGAATGAACGCGGTCGTCCTTGAGACCGAAGCCCATGAGCACCGAATCGAGGCCCAGGCGCCGCTTGATCATGCCGACCGCGGGGATCGAGCCGCCGCCGCCGATCATCAGCGCCGGCCTGCCGAACACACGCTGCAGCGCACGTGCGGCGGCCTGGGTGTAGGCGCCGTCGGTCGGCACCTGCATCGCCGGCTCGGCGCCGAGCACCGTCCAGTGTAGCTTGGCGTCGGCCGGCGCCAGTTCGGCCACATAGTCCTGGATGCTGGCGATGATCGTGTGCGGATCCTGGTCGGCGACCAGCCGGCAGGAGATCTTGGCCGATGCCCTGGACGCGATCACCGTCTTCGCGCCCTCGCCGGTGTAGCCACCCCAAAATCCGTTGATGTCGAGCGTCGGCCGCGCCCAGGTGCGCTCCAACGTCGTGAAACCGGGCTCTCCATGCTCGTGCCGGAGTCCGGCTTCACCGAGAAACCCGGTGGCATCGAAGCCGAGCCCGGCCCAAGCGGCGCGCACGTCCTCCGGCAGCGGCCGCACCGCGTCGTAGAAGCCGGGAACGGCCACTTGGCCCTGGTCGTGGTGCAGGGCCGCGCAGATCCGGCTCAGCGCGTTCAGCGGGTTGAGCACCGCCCCGCCGAAGGCCCCGGAATGCAGGTCCCGCACCGGACCCTCGAGGTCGAGTTGCAGATAGACGAGCCCCCTGAGCCGCGTCGTCAGCGCCGGCGTGTCGACGTCCCACATGCTCGTGTCGCTGACGATGCAGACGTCCGCCTTCAACTCCTCGGCGTTGGCCTCGAGGAAGGCGTCGAGCGAGGGGCTGCCGCTCTCCTCCTCGCCCTCGAGGAACACCGTGACGCGGCAGGGCAGCGTGCCGGTGGTGTCGATCCAGGCGCGGAACGCCTCCAGAAAGGTCGTCACTTGGCCCTTGTCGTCGACCGCGCCGCGGCCGATCAGCCGCTCGCCGTGCGGTCCGTCGACCACGGTCGGATCGAACGGCGGCGAGGTCCAAAGCTCCAGCGGGTCCGCGGGCTGCACGTCGTAGTGGCCGTAGTAGAGCAGGTGCGGCACGTCGTCGTCGGCCGGCCCGTCGTGGTGCGCCACCACCATCGGCTGGCCCGGCGTCGCCACGGTGCGGGCCGCAAAGCCCATGCCCCGGAGTTGATCCACCACCCACTCGGCGCAGGCCCGCGTTTCCGCCGCGTAGGCCGGATCGGTGCCGACCGACGGGAAGCGGACGAACGCCTTCAGGCGCTCCAGCGAGGCATCGCGGTTGGCCTCGATCCAGGCATCGAGGGCGGCGTCGGTCGCGGTCATCGAGGGTGGTCTCCAGCGGACGGGTTCGGCGGCTATTGAGCGCGGCGCCGCCGCCCGTGCAAGGGCCGCACGCTCATGGGTCCAAGGCGCGTACCGCATCGTCGAGCCAGCCCAGCCGTACGGCGAGCGGTACCGTCGCCCGGCTGCCGCCGCCATCGACCGCCGCCGACAGGCGGAACGGCTCCAGCCGGCCTGCCGCCTCGACCAGCCAGGCAACCGCCCGCTCCACGGCTTCCGCCGGCCGCGCATCGGCCGCAACGACCAGGGGCGCCACGCGCACCCGTCGCCAGCGCTCCACCGGACCGCCCGCCCCGAGCAACGGCTCGGCCTCGGCCACCACACCGTCGACCGGCAAGTCCTCCAGGACGCCCGCGACGGCGTCGAGCCGGCTGGCCGGAGCCGCCCCCTGCCAGCCGGGCACCGCATCGCCGGCGACCAGTCGGAGCCAGCGGGCCGTGTCCGGGCCGACGCGGTGCAACAGCCGGGCGACCGTCTCCAGCGCTTCCTCCGGCACGGACACCTCGCCGACGAATGCCGGCTCGACGATCTCCACCGCCGGACAGCCCGCGTCGGCGAGATCGCGCAGGCCGGGGTTCAGCGCGTCGGCAAGTGCCTGGGCAGCGGCGAGGCGATCCGCGCCGAAGACCCGGTCGTCGAGCGCGTGAGCCAGCGTCCAGGGACCCAAGAGCGACAGCTTGACCGGCTTGGCGCTCCACGCCTGAGCCGCTCGCCAGCGGTGGCGGTAGACGCGCCGGTCGCGCAGCCGCGGCGGGGCATGCAGGATCGGCGGGGCAGCCTCGCCCAGCCACTCGAGCGGCAGGGCCAAGCCGGGCTCCAGTGCGCAGCCGTCGAGGGCTCTGGCTGCCGCCCGCACCGGGTCGTCCTCGTCGAGCCGGCCGGCGTCGAGCAGATCGAGGACGCCTGCCTGCGTCTCGATCGCACGGGCGGTGGCCTCGCCCACGGCGGTGGCTAGGGTCGCCGCGGTCCACGGCTCGGCGCGACGGGTGCGCTCGTCGCGCAGCCGATGGCGATGACGTTCCGCCGCCTCCTCCCAATCGCCGTCCGCCGGTGCTGCCGGCGGGCGATAGGGCAGGGGGGCGGGCGGGCGCAGGGCGCCGCTGAGCAGCGTGCGGGTCGTCATGATTGCCATCGGGCGAGCGGTCGGCGGAACGCACGGCAGCATAACGGAGTACATACGCGAGGACCACCGATCCGCGCGGCGGTAAGGTTAGATTAACCGCAGCGGACGATCCTCGTTCGGTGACAAACGGAGTCTCGCGCCGATGCCCGTGGAAGCCCGCTACGTCGTTTTCTCCTTGGAAGAAACCGAGGGGCTCATGCGACGGTTCGCGCATGCGCGCGACGTCGCGCTGCCCGACGGTCGCCTCATCAGCGTGGAGGAGGACGCGGACGGCTACCGCTTCACCTTCGAGAACGACTTTTCGCGCAAGCGTACGCTGACGCTCAACGCCTCGGTCGTCGTGGCCGCCGTGCTGCTCGACTGCCGCCACCAGCGCCTGCCGGTGGCGCGCACCTTCACCAAGCGGATCGAGGCATCGGGCACGACCCTCACCCTGGTCGCGACGCAGGGGTGCAAGGCGGTGCCGGTCAGCCGGGTGATCGTCAGCGCCAAGCCCGCCGCCGTCGTGGCCTGAGCCCGGGCCACTCGGTGCGCCGTCCGACCGGCCGCCGCCCACGGCTGGAACGAACCCACGATCCGTCTATGCTCCCGGCGCGGTCGCCGCGATGGGGTCCAACGTCCGTGCGGGCGCGGGCCACGGTCCGGCGCCGCTTCGAGGTTCCACGGCGGGAGAGCGGCGGTGTCCGACCGCACCAGCGTTGCGGCGCGCGCCTTCTGGGTGACGTCCCCCGGTCAGGGGGAGGTGCGCCCGTTCCATCGGGCACCGCCTGGCCCGGACGAGGTGGCGGTTCGCACGTCGTTCAGCGCCGTCAGCGCCGGCACCGAGCGGCTCGTCTTTCAGGGACGGGTGCCCGAGAGCCAGCACGCGGCGATGCGCGCCCCCTTCCAGGAGGGCGACTTCCCCGCCCCCGTTCGCTACGGCTACGCCGCCGTCGGCGAGGTGGTGGACGGTGCGCCCGAGCGGATCGGCGAGACCGTGTTCTGCCTCTATCCCCACGCCAGCGCCTTCGTCGTGCCGGCCGCCGCGGCGGTAACGCTGCCCGCCGCGGTGCCGCCCGCCCGCGCCGTGCTCGCCGCCAACATGGAAACCGCGCTCAACGCCACCTGGGATGCCGAGCCCCGGCCCGGCGAGCGCATCGCCGTGGTCGGCTGCGGGGTGGTGGGGGCCCTCACGGCCCATCTCTTGCGGCGCTGCGGCCACGCACCCCTGGTGGTCGACGTCGACGCCGCGAAGGCAGCGCTGGCGCGAGACCTCGGTCTCGCCTTCGCCACACCCGCGACGGCCGGCGACGGATTCGATCTGATCGTGCATGCCAGCGGTGCGCCGGCAGGTCTCGTGTGGTCGCTCGGCAGGCTCGCCTTCGAGGGCCGGGTGGTCGAACTGAGCTGGTACGGCGAGACGTCCGTCGCCCTGCCGCTCGGCGAGGCATTCCACTCCCGCCGCCTGCGCCTGCACAGCTCGCAGGTCGGCCATGTCGCACCGGCAATGCGCGGCCGCGTCGACCACCGGGGACGGCTGGAGCGGGCGCTGGCGCTGCTCGACGATGCCCGCCTCGACCGGCTGATCGATGCCGACCTCGAGCTCGACGACCTGCCGGCGTTCATGGCCGAGCTTGCCGCCGGGCGTCGGTCTGTACTCTGCGCGCGCGTCCACTATAGGTGACCCCAGGACCAACGACCGGGGGCTTCGGGTGTACAGCGTCACCGTTCGCGACCACTTCATGATCGCCCACAGCTTTCGGGGCGAGGTGTTCGGCCCGGCGCAGGCGTTGCACGGCGCCACCTACAACGTCGACGTTACCTTCCGGCGGGCGGAACTCGATGCCGATGGCATCGTGGTCGACATCGGCCGCGCCATCGACGCTCTGAAGGCGGTGCTGGGCGACCTGAACTTCAAGAACCTCGACGACGAGCCCGCCTTCACCGGCCGGAACACCACCACCGAGTTTCTGGCCCGCGTCGTCTTCGACCGCATGGCAGCACGCATCGCCCGAGGCGACCTCGGCCCGCACGCCTCGGGCTTGGCCGGGCTCGCCGTGACGCTGCACGAATCCCACGTGGCATGGGCGAGCTACGAGGGCTCGCTGCCATCTGCATGAACCGGCTGGTCTTCGCTGCACCGGGGCCGCTCGATCTCGCCACCGGTGGCTACGTCTACGACCGCCGTATCGTGCAGGGGTTGCGCGCGCGTGGCTGGGACGTCGCCGTAGCCGAGCTGCCCGCGAGCTTCCCCTCGCCGAGCGCCGCCGACCTCGCCGCCACCGAGGCGTGGCTGGCGGGGCTCGACCCTGCGGTGCCGGTGGTCATCGACGGCCTCGCCTTCGGCGCCATGCCGGATCAGGTCCACGCCGTCCGTGACCGGCTCGACCTGATCGCCTTGGTCCACCACCCGCTCGCCGACGAGACCGGCCTCGATGCCGCCACCGTCGAGCGGTTGCGCGACAGCGAAGCGGTCGCACTGGAGG
>JBJHBG010000177.1:0-5255 GCA_050485385.1 Geminicoccaceae bacterium
CCCGCACATGACCGCGGCCGAGAACGTGGGCTACGGGCTCGCCGCACGCGGCCGGCCGAAGGCGGAGGTGCAGGCCAAGGTGCGGCGTTTTCTCGACGTCGTGCAGATGGGCCACCTCGCCGACCGCCTGCCGCGCCAGCTCTCCGGCGGCCAGCAACAGCGCGTGGCGCTCGCACGCGCCCTCTGCATCGATCCGGGCATCCTGTTGCTCGACGAGCCCTTCGCCGCCCTCGACAAGAACCTCCGCCTCGACATGCAGATCGAAATCAAGCGGCTGCAACGCCAGTTCGGCCTCACCGCCATCCTGGTCACCCACGACCAGGAGGAGGCGATGAGCATCGCCGACCGGGTGGCAGTGATGAACGAGGGCCGCATCGAGCAGCTCGACACCGCCGTCAACGTCTACGACCGGCCGGCCACCCTGTTCGTCAACGGCTTCGTCGGCTCGACCAACCTGTTGCGGGGTGCGGTGCTGGCCCGCCACGACGGCGAGGCGACCGTGCGGCTGGACGCCGGTGCGACCGTGAACATACCGGCCCCCACCGCCATCGCCGCCGGTTCCCGTGTCGTCGTCTCGGTGCGGCCGGAGCGCCTGGATCTCTCGATGCAACCCGCACCCAACCGCTTCCCGGTGAAGCGCCGCCTCGCCCTGCCGCTCGGCGGGCTCACCGTGTTCGATCTGGAAGCCGCCGACGGCACCGCGATCAAGCACGTGCGCCTGCGCGCGGCGGGCGATGCCGCCTTCGGCGACGACCTGTTCTGCGGCCTCGCCGCCGAGGCGCGGCCCGCGATCTTTCCGGCCGATCCTGTCTGATTGTTCGTTCCACCAAGGAGGGGAACCCATGCACCTTCGCCGCCGCCATTTCCTGATGTCGACCGCAGCGCTCGCCACGGCCGGCGGGCTCGCGCGCCCGGCGCTCGCCTCCGGCCGGGTTACGGCCGCGGTCTATCCCGGCACCTGGGACGATGCCTTCCGCGCCATCGTCGCCCCGGCCCTGATGGACGCCCACGGCATCCAGCTCGACCTCGACCCGCTCTACGCCGTCGACCAGATCGCCAAGGCCCGCGCCGCGCGCGGCCTTGCCCCCTTCGACGTGTTCGTGCTCGACCCCGGCCCCGCCGCCTCGGGCGAGGAGATGGGCCTGTTCGAGCCGTTCGACACCTCCAAGCTCACCAACGCCGACAAGCTGCCGCAGGCCTTCGTCGGCACCTACGGCGTGCCGGTCGCAGCCCAAGTGGTGGGCATCGCCTACAACCCGTCCAGGCTGCCGGAGCCCACGAGCTGGGCCGATCTCTTCGAGGAGCCCTATGTCAGCCGGCTCGGGCTCACGGGCTTTCAGACCACCTTCGGCACCGCCTCCCTGATCGAGATCGCCAAGGTGTTCGGCGGCTCGGAAACCGACGTCGACCCGGCGTTCGACAAGATCCGCGAAGTGTTGCCGCAGGTCGCGACCGTCGCCCAGCCGCAGGCGATGGTCGGCCTGTTCCAGCAGGGCGAGATCGACGTCATGTACACCAACACCCAGTCGGTCGCGACGCTCCGGGGCCGCGGCGTCGACATCGAGTTCGCCATGCCGGAGACCGGGGCCATCGCCTTCGTCACCACCATGCACCTGGCGAAGGACGCGGAGTTCCCCGAGGAAGCCTACAAATACATCGACACGGTGGTCAGCGCGCCGGTGCAGACGGCGCTGATGGAGGAGCCCAACAATTTCATCCCCGTCAACGCCGACGTCGAACTGCTCGACAGCCTGCCGATGGCCTCGCTCAGTGAGCTCGACGACTTCGTCCGCCACGACTGGGCGGTGATCAACCCCCAGCGCCCCGGCTGGATCGAGCGCTTCAACCGGGAGGTCGCGGCCTGAGCACGGCCCTGCCCTACGCCGGAGCGGTCCCCCGGCCGCTCCGGCTCGACCTCGGCGACTGGCCCCTGGTCGTGCCGATGGCCCTTCTGTTCCTGGGCTTCTTCGCGGCACCCCTGGGCCTGTTGCTGTGGGTGAGCTTCCAGGCCGACGCGGACATGACCCGCCTCGGTGTCGACACCTGGTGGCGGTTCCTGGGCGATCCGTTCTACCTCCAGGTTGCCGGCAACACGCTGCTGTTGGGCCTCAAGACGGTCGCTGCCACCGCCGTGCTCGGCATGGCGCTGGCGCTGCTCTACCTCGAAGCCGGCCCGAAGCTGCGCCGGCTGCTGCTGATCCTGATCGTGCTGCCGCTCCTCACCTCGGTGGTGGTGCGCACCTTCGCCTGGATCGTCATCCTCGGCCGCGAAGGGCTGGTGAACCAGCTCGTGCTGGGTCTCGGCCTCAGCCCCGAGCCCTTGCGCCTGCTGCACACGGAACTCGGCCTCGTCATCGCGCTCATGCAGATCGAACTGCCCTTGATGCTGCTGCCGCTGTTGGCCGTCATGAACCGCATCGACCCCAACCTGCTCGACGCCTCCTCGGCCCTCGGCGCCAGCCGCTGGCGCACCTTCACCAAGGTCATCCTGCCGTTGAGTGCTCCCGGCCTCGCCGCCGGCTGCCTCCTGGTGTTCGCGAGTTCGACCACCGCCTTCATCTCGCAGTCGGTGATCGGCGGCGGCCGGCTGATCTACATGCCGCTCGTCATCTGGCAGCAGTCGGTCGTCGTCTACGACTGGCCCTTCGCCGCCGTGGTCTCGATCTCGCTCCTGGTCTCGGTGCTCGCCGTGGTCGCGCTGATCGGCTGGGCCGGCCGGCTCGCCGGAGGCCGCGTCCATGGCTGACGGCCGCCGCTTCGGCGATCTCGCCTATTGGGCACTCGTCCTCGGCCTCGGCGGGCTGGCGCTGCTCATCCTGGTCACACCCGTGGTCGTCGTGCTGATCACCTCGTTCACCAGCGACGCCAGCCTGCGCTTCCCGCCGCCGGGGCTCTCCCTCCAATGGTACGCCGACCTGTTCGATCCCACCCGCTCAGGGCACATCCACACCGCCGCCTGGAACACCCTCACGGTCGCCGCGTGGAGTGCCGGCATCGCCATGGTCGTCGCCACCCTCGCCGCCCTCTGGCTGCATCGCCACCAAAACCCGCTCGGCCGCACCGCCGACACCATCTTCATGTCGCCCCTGGTCCTGCCGCTCCTCGCCTTCGGCCTCGCAGCATTGATCCTGATCTCGATGCTCCGCGAGCGCCCCTCCCTCTTCTGGCTCACCGCCGGCCACCTCGTCGTCGTCGCTCCCTTCGTGCTGCGCACCACCCTCGCCAGCCTCACCCAACTCGACCAAGCCCTGCTCGACAGCTCCAAAAGCCTCGGCGCCTCGCCCCTCTACACCTTCCGCCGCGTCACCCTGCCGATCATCCTGCCCGGCATCGCCGCCGGCACCTTCCTCGCCTTCATGGCCTCGGTCGACAACGTGCCCGTTTCGCTCTTCCTCAGCAGCGCCCGCACCGACATGCTCCCCATCCGCATGTGGGGCATGATGGAATCCAGCCTCGACGTCCGCGTCGCCGCCGCCTCCGGCGTCCTCATCGTCGCCGCCATCGTACTGCTCCTGCTCATGGAACGCCTCGCCGGCCTGACGCGCCGGCTGAGCTGAGAAAGGCAAGGAACGGGGGGCTTTTGGCCCCCCCGCGCCCCCCATTGAGTTGCCGACGGCATGGCCGTCGGCCGGGGGTCGTAGGGGGCCTAAAGCCCCCTACCCCTTGCCTTTTCCACCGCCACTGCCGTCACGCACAGCAGCTCGAACAGCATGTTGGCGGCGGTCAGCGCCGTGATGCCCGTGGGGTCGTAGCAGGGCGCCACTTCGGAGACGTCGGCGCCGACGATGTCCTTGCCCTCGAGGCTGCGGAGGATGATCTGCACGTCGCGCGGGGTGAAGCCGCCGATTTCGGGGACGGCGGTGCCGGGGCAGAAGGCGGGGTCGATGCCGTCGACGTCGAGGGTGACGTAGACGGGGCCGGTGCCGAGCACGGCGTCGATGGTGCGGATGGCCTCAGCGCGGCCCATGTCCTCGTAGTCGTCGTAGGTGAGGACGGTGCAGCCGGCGCGGATGCCGAAGCCGAGGTCGTCGGCGGAAAAGCGGCTGCCGCGCAGGCCGATCTGGACGGTGCGCGCCGGGTCGATCAGGCCTTCCTCGATGCCGCGGCGAACGAAGGTGGCGTGGTTGACCTTGGTGCCGCAGAGTTCGTCCAGGGTGTCGGGGTGGGCGTCGATCTGGAGCAGGCCGACCGGCCGGTCCTTGGCGAGTGCCCGCAGGATCGGTGTCGGGATGGTGTGGTCGCCGCCGATGGCGATGGGGCGGATGTCGAGGGCGCGGAGCTGGGCGAAGAAGGCCTCGATGCCCTGGAGCGAGGCGTCCTTGTCCATCGGGTTGACCGGCGCGTCGCCGAGGTCGGCCACGGCGCACAGATCGTAGGGGGCGATGCCGCTCGTGGGATGCACCCGGCGGATGACGCGCGACGCCTCGCGCACCGCCGCCGGCCCCTCGCGCGGGCCGGTGCGGTAGTTGAGCCCGAGGTCGAACGGCACGCCGACGAAGCCGATATCCACCTCCGCCGCCGGCTCCGCCCGCACCGTGCGCAGGAACGTAGCCACATCGGCAAAACGCGGCACCACGGCAGCATCGACGGGGGCGTAGCGGTCTCGGGAAGACATGGGCGAGGCTCCTGAAGCAAGACCTCGACTGATGCATGGGCGGCGGGCGAACGTGAAGGGCTCAATTGGCGGCGTGCGGGTGGAGGACGACCCCCGCTGCGGTGATCGTGGTCGGCCGGACGTTTGGAGTCTTCGGTCAGATCGACGTCGGAGTTGCATCGGAAAGAGGCAAAGAACGGGCCTACCCCCAGTCCAACGCCCACGAGAATTTCCAAGACCCAGAGCTTGACACCCAACACCAAGCCGCCTGAATCTCAAGGATGGAGCAGCACATTCAGACGATTATCTGATTTGTATGTAGATATGTCATCTAATGAAGAATTTAAACTTCTATTTAGAAGAAGACCATGTTTTAATATCTATATTTAATTGCTTTGAATAATTTTTCACGCAGTTTTCTACCGCTAATTTACTCTGTTTTAAATTAGCATCCTGAAATTGATGCACAAATACAGGAAATATTTTTTCTAAATTTTCTTGAAGATCAAACACAAATAGAGCAAAAGCTAGTCTCTTGGAGACCTCGAACTACCCCGCTCTCGGCGCCGTTGAACGAGTGATGAGCGGGGCGGCGGGGTTGGGCGCGGGTACGCGAACGCGCTCGATGTGCTTTTCGGGCCGTTCGGGGGGTCTCGGGCGG
>JBJHBG010000178.1:0-4811 GCA_050485385.1 Geminicoccaceae bacterium
GAAATGGTCATGCGGGCGCCCCCCCATTGCCGCCGACGACGACCGGCGCGGCCGATGGGGTGCCGTCGTCGGGCGCCTCGAGCGGCTGCACGGGCACGCCGTCGCGCACGCGGGTCACGCCCTGGACGACGATGGTTTCGCCGCCGTCGAGGCCGTCTAGCACCTCGACGACCCCGAGTTCGCGATGGCCGAGGCGCACCACGCGCCGAGAAGCGCGGCCGTCCTCGACCGTAAAGACGTGGGCGGTGTCGCCCTCGGTGACGACGGCCCCCTCCGGCACGACCAGGGCGGTGCGCTCCTCCAGCACCACGTCGAGGTGCATGAACATGCCGGCCGGCAGGGCAAGATCGGGATTGGGCAGGATGGCGCGGACCTGGAAACTCCGGGCGGTGGCGTCGATGCGGCTGTCGATCGTGGCGATACGGCCGACGAACACGTCGGGGCCGAAGGCGGCGGCGCGGGAGCTGACCGCCTGGCCGGCGCGAACGCGGCCGAAGAGCCGTTCGGGAAGCTGGAAGGCGATCTCGATCTCGGACAGGTCGTCGAGCGTGGTGAGCACCGTGCTTTCGGTGACGCGCGCGCCGACATCCATCCGCCGCAGGCCGACCATCCCGGAGAACGGCGCCTTGACGTCGCGGTCGGCGAGCCGCCGCTCCGCCCGCTCCAGGCGTGCGACGGCCGCAGCGCGCTCCGCCTCGAGCTGCTCGATGGTTGCCTGCGGAATGGCGGCCGTGCTGCGCAGCGTCCGCGCGCGCTCCAGCGCCAGGTCCTTTTCCTTCAGCAGCGCTCGCGCCTCCTCGACGTCGGCCCGCTGGATGTCGGCGTCGAGCCTGGCGAGGAGCGCACCCGCCTCGACGTTGTCGCCCGGCGCGAACAGGATCTCGACCAGTTGACCCTCGTCGAGCGGGACGATCTCCACCGCCTGGCGCGCCCGGGTCGTGCCCACCGCCTCGACCCGCTCCAGCAACGTCCGCTGCTCGGGTGCACCGACCATGACAGCCGTGGCGCCACCGCCGCGCGGCCCACCAGACGCAGCTTCGGTACCGCCGGGACCGTACTCGTTCCAGGCCCACCAGCCCCCGCCGACGGCCGCCAACAACAAGCAGGTCAAGAGGATTTGACGCAACGTCGACATCGATATTCCCGTGGCTGGGTCGTCGACCAAAGTACGGCCGTGGCGCTCGGTTTCAAGTAACGAAGGGTAACCGGGGCTCAGAACAAGGTGCGGGGCAGCCAAGTGGCCAGCGGCGGAACCAGGTAAATGACGACGATCCCCAGCGAATTCAAGAGGATGAAGGGTATCACGCCCTTGTAGAGCGCGAGCGTGGTGACCTCCGGCGGCGCCGCCCCACGCAGGTAGAACAACGAGAAACCGAAGGGCGGGGTGAGGAAGCTCGTCTGCAGGTTGATGGCGATCAGCACGGCGAGCCAGATCGGGTCGATCCCCATCAAGAGCAGGACGGGCGTGGTGATCGGCAGGATGATGATGCTGATCTCGACGAAGTCGAGGAAGAAGCCGGCGAGGAAGATCAGCAGCATGACGAACAGGAGCGCCATTTCCGGCCCTCCCGGCATCGCCTCCAGGATGCCGTGGATGCGATGGTCGCCGCCGAGGCCGCGGAATACCAGCGCGAACAGGCTGGCGCCGATGATCGTGGCGAAGATCATCGAGGTGATGGTCATGGTCCGGGTGAGGACGGGCACGAGCACGCCCGCCCGCAGCGCCTGGACGAGGCAGACGAGCAGGCCCGCGGCCACCAGCCCGGCGAGACCCATGGCCACCCGGACCCAGAAGATCTCGGCCGGCGACGGTGCCCGGCGGCCGACCCGGAGGTCCACCTGCGCGGTCAGAACCAGCATCGCGGCGATGGCGGCGAGCGCCAGGGCGACCGCTGCCCTGGTCCAAAGGCTCGGGGTCAGCCGGAGGCCCGCGAGCATCAACGCGCCCACGGCGCCCACGGCCGCCGCTTCGGTCGGCGTGGCGATGCCGCCGAGGATCGAGCCGAGAACGGCGACGACGAGGACGATAGGCGGCACCAACACGGCGAGGAGCCGCCGCAGATCGACCTTCGCCGTCGCGGGCATGGCCGGGGCGAGGTCGGGCACCCGGCGGGCGACCATCAGGATGAAGGCCGTGTAGATCACGACCAGGACGAGGCCCGGTACCAGTGCCGCCGCGAACACCTGACCGACACTGATGGTCTGGATGGAGAAGAGGCCCTGGGCGTACTGCGCCTGCTGGAACGAGGTCGACATCACCTCGGCCAGGATGATGAGCATGGTCGAGGGCGGGATGATCTGGCCGAGCGTGCCGGCGGTGCAGACCGAGCCCGCGGCGAAGCCCTTGCCGTAGCCGTGTCGCAGCATCGTCGGCAGGGCGATCAGCGCCATGGTGACGACGGTGGCACCGACGATGCCCGTGGAGGCGGCGAGCAGCGCGCCGACCGCCATGACGGCGACCGCGAGCCCGCCCGGCATGGTGCCGAACAGGTGCCCCATCTCCTCCAGCAGTTCCTCGGCGATACGCGAGCGCTCGAGCACCACGCCCATGAACACGAACAGCGGGATCGCCATGAGCACGTCGTTGCTCATGATGCCGAAGGTGCGCTGGGCCAGAGCGCCGAGCAGGCCGAGATCGAACGCGCCGAGGGCCGCCCCGAGGAAACCGAAGGCGACGGCGAGGCCGGCGAGCGTGAAGGTGACGGGATAGCCCGCCAGGAGCAGCAGGCAGAGCGCTGCGAACAGCAAAAGATCGAGGCTCTGGGCGATCAAGGCCGGGCCCGGAGGTGGGCGAGGCTGCGGAGCGCCAGGCTCAGGCCTTGCAGGAGCAAGAGAACGGCGAACAGCGGGATCAGCGACTTCAAGAGGAACGAGGCCGGGATGCCACCGACCGAGATCGGCCCTTCCAGGATGAGCCACGAGCGCCAAGCGAAGCGCCAGCTATAGGCGACGATGACGACGCAGGCCGGCAGCAGCAGAAAGAGCGTGCCCAGGAGGTCGACCACGGCACGGCGGCGGGCGTCCATCCGCGAGTAGAAGACGTCGACCCGCACGTGCTGGTCGACCAGGAGCGTGTAGCCGGCGGCCAGCATGAACAGGAAGGCATGCAGGTAGAGCACCAGTTCCTGCGCCCAGACGAAGCTCGTGCCGAACACGTAGCGCAGCACCACCACGGCGAACTGCACCAGCACCATGAAGAGCGTCAGCCAGCGGGCGGTAATGCCGATGGTGTGGTTCACCAGGTCGAGCCGGTCGGCGACGCGGATCAGCCGGCCGGGAGCGGGCTCGCCCGCCCCCGGTGCAGTGGCGAACGCGCTCAAGTCGGGAACGCGTAGTCCATGGCCCGCGCGTTCAGGTGCCCCCCGTCGGCGTAGACCATGTAGTCGTTCATCGCGTTGCGATAGGCGAGGAAGCTCTCGACGATGCGGCGCACCAGCTCGTCGGAATCCTCCCTCAGTTCGGCCATCACTTCGCCCGCCGCCTCGCCCATGGCGACGACCACCTCGTCGGGCAGCTTCCGCACCTGCACGCCCTCGTTGGCGACCAGCTGGCGGAGCGCTTCCGCGTGCTTGGTGGTGTATTCGGTCCAGACCGGGTTGTAGAGCGATTCGCAGGCCAGCTCGACGGCGAGCTTCAACTCGTCGTCGAGGCTCTCGTAGACCGCCATGTTGAGGCCGCACTCCTCGGCGGACGACGGCTCGCCGATGCCCGGCCAGTAGTAGTAGCGGGCGATCTGCTGGAAGCCGAGGGCGCTGTCGCTCCAGGGACCGATGAACTCGCCGGCGTCGATGGTGCCGGACTGGAGCGCCTGGAACATGGCCCCGCCGCCCATCGCCTGCACCGCCATGCCGAGCTTCGACGCCATCTCCGAGGCGAGACCCGTGGTCCGAAAACGCAGGCCCTGGAGATCGTCGACCGAGGTGATCTCGTTCCGGAACCAGCCGGCCCATTGCGGTCCGGAATTGCCGCAGAGGAAGGGCTTGATGCCGAAGCGGGCGTACATCTCGTCGTACAGCGCCTGGCCGCCGCCATGCACCATCCAGCCCACCTGCTCGTCGGCCCTGAGGCCGAAGGGCTGCGAGCCGAAGACGAGGATGCCCTTGGACTTCGAGCCCCAATAGGCGGGCACCGAGTGGAACAGCTCCGCCGTGCCCTCGGCCACGGCGTCGAACACGCCGGTGGCCGGCACCAGCTCACCCGCCGCGAACAGCTCGATCTCGATCCGCCCGCCGGACAGTGCCTCGATGCGGTCGGCCAGCATCTGGGCGGCGATGCCGGGGCCGGGCAGGTTCCGGGGCCAGGAGGTCACCATGCGCCAGCGGATGGTGCCCTGCGACAGGGCAGGCTTCGGGAACGCGGAGGCCGTGAGCGCGGCACCGGCGCCACCGGCCAAGATCGCACGACGTTTCATCTCGCCTATCCTCCTACGAAGGGCTCGAACGAACTGGTTCCGGCATCGCCGGGCGAAGCGGGTCGGGCAAGCCCGCCAAAAGATGCTCGACCGCGCGGATGTCGTCGCCGAGCGGCCGGTCCTCGACCATCACGGGCACGGCGGCGCGGATCGCCGCATGGTGCTCACGCAGCGCCGGCGCCGGCTCCAGCCCGCGCAGATCGACCGCCTGGGCCGCCAACAGCGCCTCGATCGCGACCACGGTGGCAGCCGTATCGACCGCGAAGCGCAGCCGCCGCGCCGCCAAGGGCGCCATCGGTACGTGGTCCTCGGTGCCGGCGCAGGTGGGGATCGACTGGATCGCCGCCGGCACGGCGCGCATGCGCAGCTCCGCCACCAATGCCGCCGCCGTGTACTGGGC
>JBJHBG010000179.1:0-4542 GCA_050485385.1 Geminicoccaceae bacterium
AGCCCAAGGAGCAGGTGGCCGCCGGTGGCGGCGGCGATCAGCCCGAAGCCGGCGGCTCGTCCGGCAAGGGCGGTTCCGGTTCGTCGGGCAGCTCGGGCGGCGGGCGTCGGTCCTCCGCCAAGACGCGCAAGTAAGGGGCGAGGGGGGCATGCCACGCGTCTATGTATCGAGCGTCATCGGCGCGCCGGCCGACCGGGTCTGGGAGCGGGTGCGGGACTTCAACGGGCTGCCGCGCTGGCACCCGGCGATCCGCGAAAGCCGTATCGAGAACGGCGAACCCGCCGACCGGGTCGGCTGCGTGCGCGACTTCTACCTTCAGAACGGCGACCGCATACGCGAGCAGCTGCTGGGCCTGAGCGACTACGACATGTTCTGCACCTACTCGATCCTCGACAGTCCGATGCCGTTGCAGAACTACGTCGCGACGCTGAGGCTCACCCCCGTCACCGACGGCGAGCGCACCTTCGCGGAGTGGTCGGCGGAATTCGACTGCGCGCCGGAGGCCGCCGACGATCTGGTGGCCGGCATCGGGCGCAACGTGTTCCAGGGCGGCTTCGACTCGCTGAAGCGGCATTTCGGCGGCTAGGCGGGGCGATTGTGGTCAAGGTCGTGCGCAGCACCATTCTCGACGCTCCCGTGGACACGGTGTGGCCGGTGCTGCGCGACTTCAACGGGTTCGAACGGTGGCACCCGTCGATCAGCGACAGCACCGTCGAGCGCCGTCGCGCCGCAGACGAGGTCGGCTGCGTGCGCCGCATCCACCTCGCCGACGGCTCGGAGCTTCGCGAGCAACTGCTGACCCTGTCGGACATGGAGATGGCCTATTCCTACTGCCTGCTCGACACGCCGGTGCCCCTGTTCAACTACGTCGCCCATGTGCGGCTGCTGCCGGTGACCGACGGCAATCGCAGCTTCTGGCAGTGGGAGGCGAGTTTCGACGCCCGGCCTGGCGAGGAAGAGGAGATGGCCCGGCTGGTCGCCGAGACCATATTCCAGGCGGGATTCGACGCCATCCGCCGGCATCTCGGCCTCACCCAGTAACGGAGTGCGACAATGAGCTTGAGTGTCAGGACATTCGGCCAGCTCGGGGAGGCCGCCCAGGCGCTGGCGGGCGACCGGGGGGCGCGTTACCTCGGCGGCGGCACCTTCGTCATGCGCGCGGTCAACGAGGGCGACGTCTCCATCACGACCCTGGTGCGCTCCACCGACCCGGCGCTGCGGGCGATCCGGCCGGAGGGCGACCGCATAATGATCGGTGCCGGCGTCACCATGGGCGCGCTTGCCGCCAACCGCGACACCGAATTCCTGGCTCCGGTCGCGCTGCTCGTCGGCGGTCCGGCGGTGCGCAACATGGCGACGGTGGGCGGCAATCTGTTCGCCCGGACGCCATATGGCGATCTCGCCGCCGCGCTGTTGGCGCTGGATGCCACGGTGCATGTGGTGGACGGGGCAGGCCGGCGCGAGGTGCCTCTTGAGGAATTCCAGCGCGAGCGCAGCGCGGACGGCCCGCGCCGGGTGGTTGCCGGGGTGGCCGTTCGCCGGCCGCAATCGCGCGACGGCTTCCGCTTCCGCAAGCTGAGCCGCGTCCATCCCAGCGGCGCCTCGGTTATCGCCATTGCTGCCCACCTGCCGCAGTCGGGCGGCAGGGTGCAGGGCGCGCGCGTCGCCTATTGCTCGATGGCGCCGATGCCGGTGAGGGCGGTGGCCGTCGAGCGCGCGCTGGAGGGGCAGGCGCTGGACGCCAACGGCATCTCGGCGGCGCTGGCGGCGGCCACGGAAGGGCTCGACCCGCCGACCGACGCCATCGCCTCGAGCTGGTACCGCCGGGAAGTGGCGCCCGCCATGCTCAGGCGCGTGCTGCTCAACACGCCATGAAGGGGTAGAGCGTAATGGCCAAGAAACCAGTCCAGTTCCGGCTCAACGGCCGCGAGGAGGCGGTGTTCGTCGGCGAGGGCCAGAACCTGCTCGACGCGCTGCGCCAGGAGGTCGGCGACACCTCGCCAAAATTTGGCTGCGGCCAGGGCACCTGCGGCACCTGCACCGTGCTGATCGACGGCGAGCCGCACCTGTCCTGCCTGACGCTCGCCGAGGCGGTCGAGGGACGACAGATCGAGACCGTTGCCGGGCTTGCAGGCGCCGAGCTGCATCCGCTGCAGCGCGCCTTCCTCGACGGCTTCGCCGCCCAGTGCGGCTATTGCACGCCCGGCATGCTGATGGCCGCCAAGGCGCTGCTCGACCGGGTGCCGTCGCCGACCCGCGAGCAGGTGGTCGAGGCGATCTCGGGCAATATCTGCCGCTGCACGGGCTACGAGCCCATCATCAACGCCATCCTCGCCGCCGCGGCCCGCGGCGCCGGACGGCAGAGCGCGTGAGGTCCAGAGCCATGATGGAATTCCGCAAGGACCTGTTCGCCGACGAGCGCGACGACAACCTCAACGAGATCGGCAAGCCGACCCAGCGCCAGGACGGGCTCGGCCACGTCACGGCGCGTTCGGTCTTTTTCGACGACAACCGCTTCGACGGGCTGCTGCATCTCAAATGCCTGCGCAGCCCGCACCACGCCGCCCGCATCCGCTCGATCTCCACCACGGAAGCCGAGCGCAGCCCCGGCGTGCGGCGCATCATCACCGGCGCCGACGTGCCGGTGAACCTGAACACGCTTCTGAGCCTGCTCGATTTCGGCAAGGACGACGAGCCGACGCTGGCCACCGAGCGGGTGCGCTACAAGGGCGAGCCGATCGTCGCGGTGGTGGCCGACAGCGAGCACGAGGCCTTCGAGGCGATCGCCAGGATCCGCGTCGACTACGAGGTGCTTCCGCACGTGCTGGAGGTCGAGGAGGCGCTGTCGGAGCGGGCGCCGGTGGTCAACGACGCCTATCCGAACAATCTCTTCGACTATCACGAGAGATACGATCACCAGAAGCTGCGCTTCGGCGACGTGGAGGCCGCCCTGGTGCGGGCCGACCACGTGGTCGAGGGCCGCTACCAGATGTCGCCCATCGAGCACGCGCCGACCGAGCCGGCCGGCGCCATCGCGGTGCCCGAGACCAACGACCGCTACGCCTGCTACACCTCGACCCAGGCGCTGTTCTTCTCGCTGGGCACGGCGGCGAAGATCCTCGACATGCCGTCCAACCGGCTGCATTTCGTGGGCGGCACGGTGGGCGGCGGCTTCGGTGGCAAGGTGGACGCCCAGCAGGAGCCGCTGGCCATCCTCGGCGCCATGCTGACGGGCCGGCCGGTGCGCTATTGCTACGACCGGCGCGAGGAGATGCAGGTCGGCCCGCCGCGCGGCGCCGAGATCTGGCACATTACCGACGGGGTGATGAATGACGGGCGGATCGTCGCCCGCAAGTTCGTCGGCTATTTCGACGCCGGCGCCTATACCCGCCTGTCGAGCTACGCCGTCATCAAGAGCGTCGGCCACCTGCCGGGGCCGTATACGATCCCCAACGTCTATGCCGACGTCTATTGCGTCTACACCAACCGCACGCCGGCCAGCGCCATGCGCGGCTTCGGCATCACCGGGGTCGACTTCTCCATCGAGTGCCACATGGACAAGGTGGCCCATGCGGTGGGCATCGACCCGCTGGAGCTGCGGATCCTCAACGCCTATCGCGACGGCGACATGAAGGCCCATCGCCGCGAGGCCAAGAACTGCGCTTTGATCGAGTGCGCCCAGGTGGCTGCCGAGAAGGCGAACTGGACGCTGCGTGACGAATTCAGGCGCATGTCGTCGATGGTCGGCGGAGGCGGCGAGCGGGCGGCGATTCCGACAACCAAGACCGACCAGGAGGGCCGGATCGGCACCAGGCGCCGCTCCGCGCCGACGCCGCCGCCGCGGCGGGCGCCCGCTCCGTCCACGCCGCGGCCCCAGGAGCCGGCTTATGCGGCCCCGCCGAGCCCGCCATCCCCGCCCGCACCGGCCGCCCGGCCGGCAGCGTCCGCGCCGCCGCCTCCACCGGCAGCATCCGCCCCCCCGGCGAGTCAGCCGGTGGCGCGGCCCGCCGCCAACCGGTTTTCGAGCATTTTCGGCACACGGAGGCGCTGACCATGGCAAAGCATCGCGGGCGCGGCTGCTCCACCATCAACTATCCCATCGGCATGAATCTCGGAGGCGATCCGAGCCAGGCCCTGGTCCATTCCAACCCCGACGGCAAGTTCAGCGTCGCCCTGTCCTCCATCGATCTCGGCCAGGGCATGAAATCCGTGACCCGCCAGATCGCGGCGGAGACGCTGGGCGTTCCGGTCGAGGACGTCTATGTGGACACCGCCGACTCCGACACCGGCCCCCATTGCATGGGTTCCTTCGCCTCGCGCGGCACCCACCGGGTGGGCAATGCGGTGATCGCCGCCGCCAAGGAGGCGCGCGCGGTGATGCTGGAGGCGGCGGCCGAGGAGCTCGAGGTCAATCCGGAGGATCTCGAGACCGACGGCAAGGGCAACATCCACGTCAAGGGCGCACCGTCGCGGGCGATCTCCACTTCGGCGGCCTGCGCGGCCGCCCAGTTCAAGCAGGGCCGCACCGTGTCGGGCCGCGGG
>JBJHBG010000180.1:0-4288 GCA_050485385.1 Geminicoccaceae bacterium
GAACAGCTCTGGCCTCTGCCCACGGACGACCTCACCGCGCTCTTCGCCCGCCACCCCGACGCCGAGCTGGTCTATGCCCAGGAAGAACCCTTCAACATGGGCGCCTTCGTCGTCCTCGACCGCCCGCTCGAAGCCCTCGCCGGCCGCCGCCTGCGCTACGCCGGCCGCCCAGCCGCCGCCTCCCCCGCCGCCGGCTTCAAGGCCCGCCACGAAGCCGAGCGCCAAGCCGTGCTGGACGCCGCACTTGGCAGCTGAAGGTCGGCGGAAGGGAGCAAGACGGGGGGCTTTTGGCCCCCCGCGCCCCCCGGCGACGGCTGCCGCCGTCGCGACCCGATCATGTGGCACCGGCGGAGCCGGTGCCGGGGGTCAAAGGGGGACCATCAAGTCCCCCTCGCCTTCCTTGCCCTGGCCTACCGGTCGGCCCGGCGGAAGCGTTCCTCCAGCTTGCGCGACAGCAGCGAGAGGCTGAAGCAGAGGACGAAGTAGAGGGCGGCGACGGTGAGCCAGACCTCGAAGACCCGGCGCGTCGCCACGCTGATTTGTTGGCCGGTGAAGGTGAGTTCCTGCACCGAGATGAGGCTGACGATGGAGCTGTCCTTGACCAGCGAGATCATCTGGCCGGTCAGGGGCGGCAGGATCTTGCGCACGGCCTGCGGCAGGACGACGAGGCGGAGCGTGCGCCAGCGGGAGAGGCCGAGGGCCGTACTGGCCTCCCACTGGCCGCGGCCGACGTTCTGGATGCCGGCGCGGACGATCTCGGTGACGTAGGCG
This sequence comes from Geminicoccaceae bacterium, assembly GCA_050485385.1. Classification (GTDB taxonomy): domain Bacteria; phylum Pseudomonadota; class Alphaproteobacteria; order Geminicoccales; family Geminicoccaceae; genus RECO01. The sequence continues at coordinate 772 of JBJHBG010000180.1, forward strand.
GCCTCGAACAGGGCGAGGCAGACGGTGCCGGTGACGAAGTTGGCAAAGAGGTTGGGCGGGCCGAAGAGGAACGTGACCACGGCGCGCTGGGTGCCATCGAGGCCGCGAGCCCAATCGGCGAGGCCGAGTTGGTTGCTGATCGGCGTCGAGAGGAAGAAGAAGAAGATGAAGATGAACACCAGCGGCGGCAGGTTCCGCACCAGCTCGACGTAGGTGCGGGCGAGCCAGCGGACGCTGGGGATGGTCGAAATCCGCGCCATGGCCATCGCCGTGCCGACGACCAGCGCGATGAGCGAGGCCCAGATGGTCATGCGGACGGTGGTCAGGAGACCGTCGAGCAGCATGTTGCTGCGCCATTGGCCGGTCGCCTCGTCGACGAACAGGAAGTAGCCGGGGATCATCCCCCAGTTCCAGTTGTAGACGAGGCGCGTGTCGACGCGGTGCGCGAGCCAAGCGGCGAAGGCCACGAGCGCCAGCACGAGGACGACGTCGAGCCAGCCGATGCGGCGGCGGGGGGCGGTCGGTTGGGCCATGACGCGGCAGGCGAGGGGCCGCCGCCGGGCGGCCCCCCGGCCCTAGGTCACTCGGGCGCCAGTTCGGCCCAGTCCTGACCGACGAACCAGTACTCCCACCGCTCCTGGAGAAAGCCGTTGGCGACGTTCACCAGGATCCAGTTGTCGAAGAAGTTGATGGCGTCGGGATCGCCCTTGCGGAGCGCGAACGCCTCCAGGGTGCCTTGGAAGGTCTCGCGCACCGGGATGTAGAGCTGGTCCGGGAATTCGGCCGTGTCGCGGCCGGGCTTCGGCACAGCGCCTACATAGGCGTCGGCATTGCCGTTCAAGACCTCCTGCAGCACGTCGGCTTCGGCGTCGAACTGGATCAACCGGGCACGGGGAAGCTGGGCCTGCACCGCACTGGCGGCGGTGCTGCCGCGCACGGCGGCGATGGTCACGTCGCGGTCGTTGAAGTCGGCGAGGTTGGTGCGGTCGGGCATGCGCTGCCGGCTCGCCGCGAGCATGTTGCCGGAACTGGCATAGGGGCTGGTGAAGTTGACGCGCAGATTGCGCTGCGGTGTGATCGACATGCCGGAAATGATGACGTCGAAATTGCCGGCGAGCAGGGCGGGAATCATGCCGTCCCACACCGTCGGCACGAACTCCACGTCGACGCCCATGTCCGCCGCGAGCTTGGTTGCGACGTCGACCTCGAAGCCGACGACTTCGCCGGTGCGCGAGCGGAACACCCACGGCACGAAATTGCCGACGCCCACGCGCATCACGCCGCGCTCGACGACGGCGTCGATCAGGTTCTCCTGCGCCGTGGCGGGCGCCGGTAGGGCGGCGGTGACGCCGCCGAGCATGACGCCCGCGAGGGCGGCGGCGATCAGGTCTCTGCGCTGGAACATGGACGTCTCTCCAGGGGACAGCCTTCGCGAAGGTCATCGAGCGACCGTGCGTTGCATGCGGCGCTCGAGCCCGGTCACGGCGAAGGAGAGCGTGACCGTCAACGACAAGTAGAGCAGGGCGACCGTAAACCAGATCTCGAAGGTCAAGAACGTGTCGGAGACGATGTTGCGCCCTTCCGTCGTCAACTCGAACACTGCGATGACCGAGACGATCGAGCTGTCCTTGATCAACGAGACCGTCTGGCCGGTGAGGGGCGGCAGGGTGAGGCGGAAGGCCTGCGGCAGCACGACGAGGCGGAGGATGCTGAAGCGGGCAAGCCCGAGGGCTTCGGCTGCCTCCACCTGCCCCTTCGGCACCGCCTGGATGCCGGCGCGGAAAATCTCGGCCGCATAGGCGCCCTCGAACAGAGCGAGCGTGAGGATCGCCGCGGTCATGCGGTCGAGGCCGAGGACCGGCGAGAGGGCGAAGTAGACGACGTAGAGTTGCACCAAGAGCGGCGTGTTGCGGATCACCTCGACATAGGTGCGGGCGATGGCGCGGCCGACGACGGAGGCACTGCCGTCCAGAAGGGCCGTGACGAGGCCCAGCACCAGCATGAGGAGGAAGGCGAGCAGGCTGATCTCGAGCGTCACCAAAAGCCCGTCGATCAGGACGCCGCGGTAGAGCGTGCCGGCGTCCCACTCGAACAGGTATTGGGGCACCCGATGCCACTGCCAGCGATAGCCCGTGCTGACCGCGCCCTGGTAGACACCCCAGACCACCAGGGTCATGACACCGCCATAGACCGCGAGATGCAGGTACGGATTGCGGCCGGCCATCGATCCTCGGGCTTGGCGTCACGACCCGAACCGGGCCCCTGCGCGAAGATGCGGCGGATGACGCCAGCGGCAACCCCTCGGAAAGGTCAAGGGCGCGCTGTCCAACGACGGGCGCGGGCTTCGGCCAACCGCAACGGTTCAAGCGTTCAGCGCTGGCGGCGCGCCTCGATCAGCCTCGCCACTTCCTCCGGCGTCTGCGCGGCGACGAAGCGCATGGCGAAGGTGCTCGGGTCCGCGAGGCGCGGCAGGAGATGCCGTTGCAGGCGGGCGAGCAGCCACGGGGTTTCGTCCGCGGCGATGAGCGTCAAGGCGGTGGCATAGGCGTCGACGGCAGCCTCGACATCGTCGAGGCCGAGCAGCGCGTGCCCCTTCGCCACCTGCGCCCGCCAGTCGCCGGGGCTCGCATCCAGGGCGACGGCGGATGCCTCCAGGCACCGGTCGAAGGCGCCCTGGGCGCATTCGCTGGTCGCCTTGTGCGTCAACGCGTCGCCGTTGGCGCGGTCGAGCGCGAGCGCGCGGTCGAAATCGCGGAGCGCCGTCGCCTGCTGGCCGGCTGCCTGGTAGACGGAGCCGCGGGCGACGTAGGCCGGAGCGAAGCCGGCATCCAGCGCGATGGCGCGTCCGAAGTCCGCCATGGCGCCGCGGACGTCGTGCAGGTCGCGCCGGAGCAGGCCGCGGCGATAGTGGGCTTCGGCCGAGAGCGGATCGAGCCGCACGGCGGTCTCCAGATCGCGGTGCGCCTCGGCGGTTCGGCCGAGGCGACGGGCGTAGTCGCCCCGCCGCAACAGGGCCTCCATCCAGCCGGGGTTACGCTCCAGGGCACCGTCGAGCTTGGCGATTGCCGCCGCGAGGTCGCCGGCGTCGGCCGCGGCGTCGGCCCAGGCGAGGCGGAGGCTCAAGGAACTCTCGTCGGCGGGGACGATCAGCGCCGCCGCGTCGAGATCGCCGTCGGCGAGATGCAGCCGGGCGCGACCGCCGCGGGCGAGCGAGTCGGTCGGATCCGCGGCGATCGCTGCGTCGTAGGCGCGCCCGGCCTCCTCCAGGCGCCCGGCGGCGCGCAGCACGTCGCCCAGGACGGCGAGCGCCGCACCGTTGGTGGGCTGCAGCGCGATCGCCCGTGACGCGGCGGCTTCGGCGGCGGCGAGGTCGCCGTCGCGCAGGTGCAGCCGGGCGAGGGCGAGGAACACGCCCGGCTGGTCAGGTGCGTGCCCCGCCGCCTCTTCCAGCAGGGTGCGAGCACGTACGTCGTCGCCCTGGGCAACGGCCCCGGCGGCGGCCTCCAGGGTACGATCC
>JBJHBG010000181.1:0-4033 GCA_050485385.1 Geminicoccaceae bacterium
CTCAGGCCCGCACCGTCGATGCCCTTTGGACCGCCATCGGCAGTCTCCTCGACGCCTTCCTGCCCGGCGAATGCGCAAACTACATCGCCAATTGTGGTTATCGTCTACCTAACCGGGAAACGCGCTAGCCCGCGAGGACCAGCTTCACCCGCTGGCCGGGCCGCACCGTGTCGCCGGGGCCGAGACCGTTGAGGACCCGGAACGTCTGCTCGCGCAGATTGTCGACCGCCATCCGGCTTGCGAGGCTCGCCACCGTGTCGCCGGCGCCGACCGTGACCACGCGGATGCGCGTCGCGGGATAACGCTGCGCCTCCGCCGCCGAAAGCACCGTGAAGCTGTCGACGGTGGCAGCCATGCGCTCGCGATCGACGTCGCTGAAGCCGCCCGGCTTCAGCGCCACGAACCGATAGACGCTGCCGTCGTCGTGGCGAATCAGCGCGACGGCGGCCTCGCCCCGCCGGCCGTCGAGCGTCACCGGGCCGTAGGCCACGGCCGCGTCGAGCCCGTTGATCCGCCGCGGCTCGCCCTGCGGCAGCGGCGTGTTCGGGCCGAGTGCTGCGCGCGCCTCGCGCACCAGATCCGCGCCGCGCGGCAGGTTGCGACTGTCGAAGATCATCGCGAGGCCGGTGCGGTCGCGGCCGTAGACCGCCTGCGGCCGGTTGTTGATCTCCAGGCCGGCGGGTACCCGCCAGCGGAAACGGAGCTCGGGATGTACGAAATGACCGTCCCGAACGAAACCTTCGCGCGGGCTGTCGCCGTAGCGCAGCCCGTCGATGGCGGCGAAGTAGGCGGCTTGGTCGCGGCGATCGGAACCGCCGTCCTCCGCCGCCGCAGCCGCCCGGGCGACCCGGTCGATCGTTCGCGGGTGGCTGGCGTACATCGAGAACGTCTCGGCGTTGGGGTCGCGCCCGGCGAGCTGGCGGTTGAGCCGATCCTGCATCTGCAGGCTTTCCAAAAACGTCGCCATCGCCATCGGATCGTAGCCGGCACGGGAAAGGTAGCGCACGCCGAGTTGGTCGGCCTCGAACTCCTGATCGCGGGAGAAGCCCTGGACGTAGGCCATCGCCGCCGCACCGCCCGCCTGCTGGCCGAGTTGGGCGCCGGCGTCGCCGAGGAGCACGCTGCCGAGGATGGTCGCGAGCGTGGCACCGACTTGGCCCGCGACCTGACGGTCGTAGCGTTGCGCCGTGTGGCGTGCGGTGACGTGGCCGATCTCGTGCGCGATCACGCCGCCAAGCTCGGCCTCGTCGTTGGCGAGCGCCATCAACCCTCGGGTGACGTAGACGTAGCCGCCAGGCAAGGCGAAGGCGTTCGGCGTGGGGCTGTCCAGCACCGTGAAGGTGAAGCGCTGGTCCGCCATCTCCGACACGTTCTTGAGCCGGTCGCCGAGGGCCGCGACGTAGCGCGTGACCGCCGGGTCGTCGTAGGCGCCGCCGAACTCGGCGAGCACGCGGGGATGCTCCTCGGCGCCGAGCCGCGCCTCGCCGGCCGGCGAGAGCAACGTCGTCTCGCGCGCACCGGTGGCGGGGTTGATCGTGGGTGCGCAACTCGCGACGCCCACGAGGACGATCAAGGAGACGGCGAGGCGGTGACGAAGGGACATGGGCAAAGCTCTCCTCGGCAATGCCCAAAGGTAGGGTCTTCCTCGTCAGTCTACCAGCCGCAGCTGGGCCGGATGGTCGAGCTCGAACATCGGCCCGCCGTCCTCGAACGCATAGCCGCGAACGTCGACGATGCGGCCGACCAACTCGTCCAGCCGGTCGGTGAGGCCCCAGGCACGGCCGTCGCGCGGCCGCACCCGCACCGACACGGCCTCGCGAAAGCGCCGGCCGAAATTGAGGTACAGGAAGCGGTCGGTGCGGCCGACGCTCACCACCTCGCCGCGGACGATGGCGAAGCCCTCGAGCATGGGCGTCGGCACCGCGTCGACGATGCGAAAGACGCCCGACGCCCAAAGGCCGCGGCCTTCGGCGCGGGCCTCGTCCTCCACCGCTAGCAGCGCCGCCGCCAGCTCGCCGTCGTGCATGGGCCAGACGCGCGCGAGACCCTCTGCCACCAGCCGGACCTGGAGGGTCTCCGTGCCCTCCTGCCAGACCCGCGCCGGCAGATGGCCGCTACGCTCGACCTCGCCGACGGCAACGAAGCGCAGGGCACCCGGCCGGAGCATCCGCTCCACGGTGACGGCCGGCACCTCGGGCGCCAGTTCGGCGAGCCGCAGCGGCGGTCCCTCCACCAGCTCGATGACGAGCCCCTCACCGACCGACCGCCACGTCGCCAACTCGGCCCCGCTTGCCGGCGCCGCGGCGAGCAGGAGCGCCAGCACCGCCGCCACCCATTGCCGCCCGATGTCGGAAGCTGGTAGTTTCCGGGCGTGCGCCCGTAGCTCAGCAGGATAGAGCATCAGATTCCTAATCTGGGGGTCACAGGTTCGAATCCTGTCGGGCGCACCATGTCCCTTGCGCGCCCGCTGCCTCACCTGACGACGACGGCCAGCAAGGGCAGCGGTCGAGCGACCTCGGCCAGCGACAGGCTTGGACCCGGCGCCAGCGCGCGGTCGTGGACGAGGTCGACCAAGCGCTTCGGCCGCGCGCACAGGTCGCCGAGCGGAAGCGTGGTGTCGCGCCAGTCGACCTCGAGGCCGGCCCCCGTCAACCGCTCGCTCACCAGCCGTGGTGCTGCGACCACCAGCGCACGATCCGCCAAGACGCGGGCGAAGGCGACGACGTGGCCGGCACCATCCCCCTCGACCGCCAGCGGTCGATAGGTGCCCTCCAGGAACAGCGCCGGGTCCGCCGCCCGCGCCCGCAACAGCCGCGCCACGAGCGCGAGCTTCACCCGCCCGTCCGGCCACGCCGCGCAAAGCGCGTCGACCGGTGCCGTGCCCACCTCGTCGAGCGTCCGGGCACGCCACCCGTAGTCGACCGGCCGCCGGTTGTCCGGGTCGACCATGGACAAGTCCCAGCCCTCGCTGCCCTGGTAGAGGTCGGGCACCCCCGGTACGGCGAGCTTCGAGAGCGTCTGCGCGAGGCCGTTGACCGCCGCCGCCGGCGCGATCTCGTCGACGAAGGCATGGACCTCACGCACCAACCGCGGCGACTGGTCCGGATCCAGCGCCGCCTGGACGAACTCGCGGACCGACGCCTCGTAGTCCGCGTCGACCACGGCCCAGCTCGTCCGCCGCTTCGCCTCGCGGATGGCCTTCTCCATATAGGCCTGCAAGCGCGCGGTCAGTGCCGCCAGACCGTCGCGGTCGTCCGGCCCGAGCCCTGGCGGCCAGACGCCCACCAGCATCTGGAAGAAGAGATAGACGTCGTTCGCCACCGGCGCCGGGCCGTCCTCCAGCATCACCACCAGGGGCTCGGCCAAGCGGAACCAGCGCCGGACGGCCCGGCTCCAGGGCTGCACCCGCTCGCTCAGCACCGCGAGCCGCGCCCGCACGTCCTCGCCCCGCTTGTGGTCGTGGGTGCTCGTGGCGACGAGGTTCAGGGGCCAGGCGGCATGGCGCCTGACGTTGGCTTCGTGGAACGCCGCCACCTCCAGGCCGAAGTCGGTCGGCTCGGTGCCCACCTCGTTGAGCGAGACCAGGGGAAACCACCGATAGAACGCCGTGTCCTCCACCGACTTCGCGGTCACCGGGCCCGTGTATTGCTGGAGCCGCATGGCGAAGCGGCGCACGTCCGCCGGTCGCAGCCCCTTGATGCCGGCCGTCGCGGCGTCGGTCGTCAAGACGCTCTCGAGGAAGTCGTAGACCGAGAGGTCCGGCGTGGTCGCGGCCCGCCGCGCCGCGCGGATCGCCCGGCCGATCGCCGCCCGGTCCGCCTCGCTCGGCCCCTTCGCGCCGACATAGGTCCGGTAGACCGGAAACTGCGCCACCACGTTGCGCAGGGCCTCGCGCAAGGCCGGCCGACCGTAGTCGCGGGTCAGGCGCGAGGCCTTGGCCAGCCGGTTCAGATCGCCCGCCAGCACGTTGAGTTCGGCGGCCAGGCTGGTCGCCATGGTGAAGCGCTTGGCGTTCACCACCTCCTGGTGGAAG
>JBJHBG010000182.1:0-4014 GCA_050485385.1 Geminicoccaceae bacterium
GAGGATCGCAATGTCCTGCAGCATCGCCTTGCGGCGATCGCCGAAGCCCGGCGCCTTGACCGCGGCGACCTTGACGATGCCGCGGATGTTGTTCACCACCAGCGTGGCGAGCGCCTCGCCTTCGACATCCTCGGCCACGATCAGCAGCGGACGCGACGCCTTGGCCACGCCTTCGAGCACCGGCAGCAGGTCGCGGATCGAGGAGATCTTCTTGTCGAACAGCAGGATGTAGGGGTTCTCCAGCTCGGCCGACTGGTTCTGCTGGTTGTTGATGAAGTAGGGCGACAGGTAGCCGCGGTCGAACTCCATGCCCTCGACCACCTCGAGCTCGTTCTCGAGGCCCGAGCCTTCCTCGACCGTGATCACGCCCTGCTTGCCGACCTTGTCCATGGCGTCGGCGATGATCTCGCCGACGGCCTTGTCGCCGTTGGCCGAGATGGTGCCGACGTGCGCGATCGACTTGTGGTCCTCGCACGGCTTGGAGAGCTTCTTGAGCTCGGCCACGATGGCGGCGGCGCCCTTGTCGATGCCGCGCTTGAGGTCCATCGGGTTCATGCCCGCGGCCACCGACTTCAGGCCTTCGCGCAGGATGGCCTGCGCCAGCACGGTCGCGGTGGTGGTGCCGTCGCCCGCCTCGTCGGAGGTCTGCGAGGCGACTTCCTTGACCATCTGCGCGCCCATGTTCTCGAACTTGTCTTCCAGCTCGATTTCCTTGGCGACCGAGACGCCGTCCTTGGTCATCGTCGGGGCGCCGAAGCTCTTCTCCAGCACTACGTTGCGTCCGCGCGGACCCAGCGTGACGCGCACCGCGTTGGCCAGGATGTTGACGCCGCGCAGGATCGCCTGCCGGGCGTCGTCGCTGAAGCGCAGTTCTTTCGCTGCCATATCTAGAATCCTCTCGTTGAATCGGGTGTCGTTCTGTGGAATCTCGGGTAGGAGGTGGCGGACGGGCGGATCAGCCCTCGATCACCGCCATCACGTCCTCTTCCTTCATCACCAGCAGATCCTGGCCCTCGAACTTGATCTCGGTGCCGGAGTACTTGCCGAAGATCACCTTGTCGCCGGTCTTGAGCGTCGGCGCGCGCACTTCGCCGTTGTCGAGCACCTTGCCCTGGCCCACGGCCACGACCTCGCCCTTGATCGGCTTCTCGGCCGCGGTGTCCGGGATCACGATGCCACCCGGCGTCTTGCGGTCTTCTTCCAGGCGCTTGATCACCACGCGATCATGCAGCGGACGAATCTTCATGGATGCACTCCCTAACAAGTTCCCCAGTTGGATGGTTGGCGGCCGCACCTCCCGCAGGGAGGCTGTGGCGACCGGGCGGGCCGGGTGTTAGCACTCGACCCAGGCGAGTGCTAATGATAGGGATGAAGCCCGCAATTTCAAGAGGGGATCCCAAAATCGGGCCCGGCAACTCCCCAAGGCCCATGACAGCGCCGCATCGGGCCGCTATTCTGGGCCTCTTTCGCCACTCCCTGTCGACGACATGGCAAGCGACACCCTGCTGGTGATGTGCACCTGTCCGAACGAGGCCTCGGCGGAGGCGCTCGCGACCGCGCTGATCGACCTGCGCTTGGCCGCCTGCGTCTCGCAGATGCCGGGCCTGAAGTCCTGGTACCGGTGGCGGCACCGCGTGGAATGCGACGACGAGGTGCTGTTGCTGATGAAGACGCATGCCGACCGCTATGCAGAGCTCGTGGAGCGCCTGCAGGAGCTGCACCCGTACGAGGTGCCCGAGGTGCTGGCGTTTGCCGCCGACCGCGGCCTGGAGGCGTATCTGAGCTGGGTGCACGCGGAAACGCGGCCGCCGCAAGAAGACGATCCGGCGGGCAACTGATCGCCTCGCCGCGGGTCATACCGACCGATGCATGGAATGTTTTCGCTGCTCGATGGGTCCATAAGAGCGAGATGAGACGCACGATCGCAACCCTGGCCGCACTGGCGGCGCTGTGGGTGTCGGCCGCAGCCGGCGCCCAGAGCGTCCAGCCGCCGCAGCGCGTCTTCCTCTATCAGGCCTCGGCCGAGCCCGGTTATCTGGTGCTCGACTGGGAGGTGGTGCCGGGCCACTACCTCTATCGCGATCGTTTCGGCTTTGCGAGCGCCACCCCGGGCGTCGAGCTCGGCGAGCCGCAGTACCCCGCCGGGCGCATGCACGAGGACGAGTTCTTCGGCCGCCAGGAAATCTATCGCGACGACTTCCGCATCCGCATTCCCTTCCGCGGCCAGGCGGCCGAGATCGAGCTCGAGATGCAGCTCCAGGGCTGCGCCGACATCGGACTGTGCTACCCGCCGCAGCGCTGGCCGGCCACCGTGCAGCTTGCGTCCGCGGCACCGGGCGTCACGCCGGCGGCCTCGCGCTCGGCCGGGGGCGGCGCCTCCGGGGGCGGGCTCGGAGGCTTCGTGGACCGTCTCCTCGGCGGCGGCCGCGGGCAGCAGCAGGTGCTGCCGCCGGATCAGGCTTTCGGCTACGAGGCGGCGTTCACCGGGCCCAACGAGCTCACCGTGCGCTGGCGCGTCACCCGCGGCTACTACCTCTACCGCGACCGGCTCGGCGTGCGCGTCGTCGACGGGCCGATTTCGCTCGGCACGCCGGACATGCCCGAAGGCGTGCGCCAGGTCGACGAGTTCTTCGGCGAGTCCTACGTTTTCTTCAACGACTTCGAGTTCACCGTGCCGTTCTCGCGCAGCTCGCCCGACGGCGGTCCGGTCACCCTCGAGCTCGCCTTCCAGGGATGCGCCGATATCGGCTTCTGCTACCCGCCGCTCGAGCGCGAGCTCACGCTGACGCTGGCCGCGGCGACCGGCAACGACGTCGCGGCGCTCGGCGGCACGGCCGGCACCGCAGGCGGCGGCGGGGGCGGAGTCGGAGCGTCCACGGGTTTCGTCTCCGAGCAGGACCGCCTCGCCGGCCTGATCACCGGCGCCTCGCTGCCGCTCGTGCTCGCCACGTTCTTCGGCCTCGGCCTGCTGCTCGCGTTCACGCCGTGCGTGCTGCCGATGGTGCCGATCCTCTCGAGCCTCATCGCCGGGCAGGCGGCCGGCGGGCGCCAGATCACCACCAGCCGTGCCTTCACCCTGTCGCTCGCGTTCGTGCTCGGCATGGCCGTGACCTACACCATTGCCGGCGCGATCGCCGCAATGGCCGGGGCGCAGGTGCAGGCCTTCTTCCAGCATCCGGCGATCCTCGGGACCTTCGCGGGTATTTTCGTGCTGCTCGCGCTCGGCATGTTCGGTTTCTACAACCTGCAGATGCCCGCCGGCGTGCAGAGCCGCCTCGCCGCGGTGAGCAATCGCATGCCGGGCGGCACCTACGCCGGCGCCGCGACCATGGGGGCGCTGTCGGCGCTGATCGTGAGCGCGTGCGTAGCGCCGCCGCTGGTGGCCGCGCTGGCGGTGATCGGCCATGCCGGCGACGTGTTCCGCGGCAGCAGCTCGCTGTTCGCGATGAGCCTCGGCATGGGCGTGCCGCTGCTGCTGGTGGGCGCCTCGGCGGGCAAGCTGCTGCCGAAGGCCGGCCCGTGGATGTACGCGATCAAGAACGCCTTCGGCCTGCTGTTGCTGCTGGTGGCGGTGTGGATGCTCGAGCGGGTGGTGCCGGGTCCCGTGGCGCTGGCGCTGTGGGCCGGGCTGGCTTTCCTGGCGGCGGTGTACCTCGGCGCCCTCGAGCCACTCGGCCGCGAACCGGCTCCCGGCCGGCGGCTCGCCAAGGGTGCGGGCGCGATGGCGGCAGCCTACGGTCTGATCCTGCTGGTCGGCGCGGCGACCGGAGGCCACGATCCGTTGCGGCCGCTTTCGGCCTTCACCACCGGCGGTGCCGGCGGCGCGGTGCAGGCCCAGGCGCTCGAATTCCAGCGCATCAAGACCGTGGCCGATCTCCGGAGCGAAGTGGCCCGCGCGGCGGCCGACGGGCGTCCCGTGATGCTCGACTTCACCGCCGACTGGTGCGTGTCGTGCAAGGAGATGGAGCGGCGCACGTTCCCGGCCCCGCAGGTGCAGGCGGCGCTCGCCGGCGC
>JBJHBG010000183.1:0-3860 GCA_050485385.1 Geminicoccaceae bacterium
TCCGCGAACGTGCGCCTGGACCCGGGCGAGGTCGTTCGGCAGGACGGTGAAGCGCTCCTCGCGCTCGAACAGATCGGCCATGGCCGGCGGCAGGGCCGGCACCGCCAGCCCCGCGGCACGGGCCGCTTCGGGAAACTTGGCCGGATGCGCCGTCGCCAACGTCACCACCGGGCCGTCGAGGTCGAGGCCGAACGCCACGTCGAGGCCGACCGCCGTGTGCGGGTCGACGATGCCGAGGCCGTTCGCCGCCGCCCAGCGGATGCGCGCCGCCGTTGCCGCCTCGTCGGTGCGAGCGGCCGCGAAGCGTTCGGCGAGCCAAGCGAACGGTCCGGCCTCGACGGTGAACGACCGCCCCTGCTTGAACCGCGCCATCAGCCCGCGCACGGCGGCCGGATCGCCGCCATGCGCCTCGTAGAGCGCCCGTTCGAAGTTGCTCGCGACCTGGATGTCCATCGACGGGCTCAGCGTCGGTCGCACCGTCTCGGCCGCATAGGTACCGCGGCTCTGGAAGAAGCGCGCCAGGATGTCGTTGACGTTGGTCGCCACCACCAGCCGGCCGATCGGCAGGCCCAGGCGCTTGGCGACGTAGCCGGCGAACACGTTGCCGAAATTGCCGGTCGGCACGACGAAATGGACCGGCCCCCGCAGCCGCGCCGCCACATAGGCGTAGTAGACCGCTTGCGCCGCGATCCGCGCCCAATTGATCGAGTTGACGCCGCCGAGCCGCATGTCGCGGGCGAAGGCGCGGTCGGCGAACATCGCCTTCACCAGGTCCTGGCAGTCGTCGAAGGTGCCTTCGATGGCGACGTTGGTGACGTTCGGCGCCGCCACCGTTGTCATCTGTCGTCGCTGGACGGGCGAGACGCGGTCGAGCGGGTGGAGGATGCAGACGTCGACGCTGGCGAGGCCGGCGAGCGCCGCGACCGCCGCCGCGCCGGTGTCGCCCGAGGTCGCGCCGACGATGGTCAGCCGCTCGCCGCGCCGCTCCAGCGCCACTTCGAACAGGCGGCCGAGGAGTTGCATCGCCTGATCCTTGAAGGCGAGCGTCGGCCCGTGGAACAGCTCTATCAGCCAGCGGTCGTGGTCGAGCTGCACCAGGGGCGCCGTGGCCGGGTGATCGAAGCCGGCATAGACCTCGCGGGCCATCGCCAGCAGGTCGGCCTCGGTGAAGGCATCGCCCGCGAAGGGTGCGAGCACGGCGGCCGCCGTCGCCGCATAGTCGAGGCCCCGGAGGTCCCGCTCCAGCACGGGCCAAGCCTCGGGCACGTAGAGCCCGCCGTCGGGGGCGAGCCCGGCCAGAAGTGCCTCCTCGAACCCCACCGCCGGCGCCTCGCCGCGGGTGCTGACGTAGCGCAACCCATCCTCCTCGTTCCAACGCGGCCTTTCTACGCCCGGGCGCGCCTGCGTCCAGTGCGCCGGCACGTTGACGGCCCCCATCCGGTCGGGCACCAGCAGCGAAGACCCGATGGAGCCCTAGTGCATGACCGAATGGATCGTCCTCGCCGTCGTCCTGCTCGTGGGCCTCGCCGTCCTCGCCTACGTCATCCTGACCTACAACCGCCTGGTCCACGACCGGAACCTGGTGCGAGAGGGCTGGAGCGGGATCGACGTGCAGCTCAAGCGGCGGGCCAACCTCGTCCCCAACCTGGTCGAGACGGTGAAGGGCTATGCGGCGCACGAGCAGACGACCTTCGAGACCGTGGTGCAGGCCCGGAACCGGAGCCTCGATGCCGGCACGACGGCCGGTCAGGCCGACGCGGAGAACCTCTTGACCGCGGCGCTCGGCCGCCTGTTCGCCCTCGCCGAAGCCTATCCGGAGCTGAAGGCGGACGCGGGCTTCCGCCAACTCCAGGAGCAGCTCGCCGCCATCGAGGGCGACCTGGAAAAGGCACGGCGCTACTACAACGGCACCGCGCGGCGCCTCAACACCATGGTCGAGCAATTCCCCTCCAACCTCGTCGCCCGCCAGTTCGGCTTCGAGCAGGCGACCTATTTCGAGATCGAGGATCCGGCCAAGCGCGCCGTGCCCGAGGTTGCATTCCAGCGGTGATGCGCTGTCTCGCAGCACTCGTCGTCGGCCTCGTCCTGGCGACGGGCGCGCCGGCCAGCGAGGTCGTCGAGCGCTTCGACGTGCGGGTGGAGGTCCAGGCGGGCGGTGCGATCGACGTCGTGGAAACGCTGCGCGTGGCGGTGGCGGGCGACGCGGTTCGCCACGGGATCGTCCGCGAGGTGCCGCTCGTCCGTGCCGACGGCGGACGAGCCAGCCTCGAGCTGATCGAGGTGACGCGCGACGGCGCCGCCGAACCCTTCGCGGTCGAGCGCACGGCGCGGGCCGTAACGGTGCGGATCGGCAGCGCCGACGCGCTCCTGCCGGTGCCGTCGGTGCAGACCTACACGCTCCGCTATCGGAGTGCCGGCCAGCTCCGCGCCTTCGACGGCTTCGACGAGCTCTACTGGAACGTCACCGGCAACGCCTGGACGCTGCCGATCGCCGTGGCCACGGTCGAGGTGACGCTGCCGGACGCGCTGCCGATCCTCCAGGACGCGGCCTACACCGGCCCGCCGGGGGCGCGAGGGGCCGCCTTTCGCGTGGTCGAGCGCGGCCCCGGCCGCTATGCGGCAGCGACCACCGAAGCCCTGGCCCCCGGCGAGGGCTTCACCGTCGCCGTCGCCTGGCCGGCGGGCGCCGTTCAGGGCGTCGGGCCGCTCGCCGCACCGTCGCTGCTCGGCTTGCCGCTGCTGGCCTGGAGTCTCCCGGCGGCCCTGGCGTTGGGCTTCGGCGGCTGCCTCGTCCTCTGGCTGCGCCATGGGCGCGACCCCAAGTCGGGAGCGATCTATCCCCGGTTCGAGCCGCCACAGGACCTCTCGCCGGCTGCCTGCCGGTTCGTGCAGCGGGGCCGCTTCGATGCCCGGTGCCTCACCGCCGCCATCGTCGGCCTCGCGGTCAAGGGACATCTGCGGATCGTCGACGACGGTGCGCACTTCACGTTGCACCCCGAGAACGGCGACGCCAGCACGCTCCTCGAGGACGAGGCGGCCGTCCTCGCGGCCCTGTTCCCGACCGCGACCACCGTCCGGCTCGACCGTGCCGCCAAGCACCGGCTCGACGCCGCCCGTCGCACGCTGGCAAAGGCACTCCGCGACGCGTTCGGCAACGCCGTTTGGAAACCCAATCGCGGGCTTGCCACGAGCGGCATCCTCGTCGTCCTCACGCTCGCCGTGGCCGCCGTCGCAGTCCCCTACCGGGCCGATCCCCTGACGCTGCCGCTCTACCTCTTCGCCCTCGGCTGGGCCACGCTCGCCACCCTCATGGCCGGACGCATGGCCCAGGGCCTCCGCACGAAGGGCCGGCTCCCGCTGCCGGCCCTGATGCCGCTGGCCATGGCGTTCCTCCCCCTCGTCATCCTGACCCAATCGGAGGTACGGCCCACGGGCATCGTGGAGCCCGCCATCCTGGTTGCCGCCGGGCTCGCGCTCGGCGTGCTGCTCGGGGGCTTCGGCCCTGCCATGCGCGCACCCACCGCCCGAGGTCGCGATCTCCTCGACCGGATCGAGGGGCTGGAACTCTATCTCGGCATCGCCGACGCCGAGCGGCTGGAGGCCCTGCACCCGCCCGAGGCGACGCCCGCACATTTCGAGCGGCTCTTTCCCTACGCCATCGGCTTCGGCCTCGCCCAGCGCTGGACGCAGCGCTTCACGGGCGTGCTCGCCACCACCGCCCTTCGCTGGTACGCCGCCGAACGGCGCGATCCCGAACGCCTCGGCGACCGGCTGGAACGCGGTCTCGACCGGGCGGTGGCCGCTGGCGGCGAACGCGACGCGCGCGGCGCCGGCTCCGGCGGCCGCGGCGGCTCGGGCGG
>JBJHBG010000184.1:0-3738 GCA_050485385.1 Geminicoccaceae bacterium
GATCCCAGGGAAGACCATCCCCATCGGGGCGCAGTCTGCCTAAAATGAAGGCACTTCGCCCGCGAGGCGGGCCGCGACGTTTGGGTGTCTGGTGCTGCGAGGCGAGGCCCGCCAGATCCCGATCATGAGGCAGACGCTCGACAGCGACGTAGCGATCGTCGGCGGCGGCATGACCGGTCTGGCGCTCGCGGCGGCACTCGGGGCCGACGGGGTCGACACGGTGGTGGTCGACCGCGTGCCCGTCGATCTCGGCGCTCAGGCCAATGCCGATCCGCGTGTGACGGCGGTGGCGTTGGGCTCCGTGCGATTCTTGGAGGCCATCGGCGCGTTCGCGGCGATGCGCGAGACGGCGTGCCCGATCCTCGACATCGAGGTGGCCGAGGCGCGCTCGCCGTTCCGGGTGCGCTACGACCATCGCGACGTGGGCGACGAGCCGCTCGGCTACATCGTCGAGAACCCGAACATCCGCGAGGCGCTGGTGGCGTGCTGTTTGGACCTCGACACCGTCCGTCTGCTCATGCCCGCCGCCTACACCGAGATCGAACGCGACCGCACCGGCGCCACGCTCCACCTCGCCGACGGCCGCGTCGTGCGCGCCCGCCTGCTCGTCGCCGCCGATGGCAAGTTCTCCCGGCTGCGCGACCGCTTCGGCATCCGGACCCGGTGCTGGTCCTACGGCCAACTCGGCATCGTCGCCACGCTTGCCCACGAACGTCCGCACGACGGCCTCGCTTACGAGACGTTCTTCCCGGACGGCCCCTTCGCCGTGCTGCCGATGCGGCGCGACCGTTCGTCGATCGTCTGGGCGCTGGAGGAGGAACTGGCGCGGGCCGTCCTCGCCCTCGATCACGCGGCGTTCGAGGACGAGGTGCGGGACCGCATCGGCGACCGGCTGGGGCGGCTGGAGGTGGTGAGCCCCGCGCGCAGCTTCCCGATGGTGTTGAAGTGGGCGGAACGCTTCACGGCCGAGCGCGCGGCGCTGGTGGGCGATGCCGCGCGCGGTATTCATCCGATCGCCGGGCAGGGTTGGAACCTGGCGCTGCGCGACGCCGCGGCGCTCGCCGAGGTCGTCGCCGACGCCCATCGCCTCGGCCTCGACGTCGGCAGCCGGCGCGTGCTCGAGCGCTACGAGCGCTGGCGGCGGTTCGATGCCCTCGCGCTGGTGGCCGTCACCGACGGCATCAACCGTCTGTTCGCCAACGACGTCGCCCCTTTGCGGATCGCGCGCAACCTCGGCTTCGCGCTCGTCGACCGGCTACCGCCGGTGAAGCACCTGTTCATGCGGCATGCGATGGGGGTGATGGGCGACCTGCCGCGGCGCATGCGCACGTTGGCGGCCTGAGCTGGCGTTTCAGCGCTTGCCAGCGGCGCGAAAGGGCAGCGCGCCGATGGGTGCCGCTCGGTCGGCGGCGATCAGCAGCGCTCGGACGTGCTTGAGGCTTTTGGCGCGTTCCGCCCGCAGCGCGTCCAAATCCGCCTGAACCGCCTCCAACTCCCGGCCGACGCACCGCCTCGCCGCCGCCGTGCCAGCGGCTTCCGGCGGCATGAGCGCCAGCCGGCGCCGCGCCTCGGTCAGCGCCGCGCCGGCGGCGCGCCGCGCGGCGATACGGCTGGGGAGGTCGGTCTTGGCGATCGCGGCTCGCGCGACGCACTCGGCGCCCAGCCTCGCTTCCAGGCGGCGCGCCAAGGTCGACAGCAGCGTAAGCTCGGCAAGCGTCGGCATAACGGTCTCCGGGAGGCGATCGGCGGCCCGCCGGGGCGCCGGCACCGCCTGCTATGTCTACACGCAGGAGTTGCGACAAATAAAGCTAAAAATGTCAGTATCGCCCTCGACCGAGCGCTCTATCGGCGAAACCACGCGTGCATGCAACGAAAATTCGACGACGGTCGACGCGCGGGGGAAGTCCCACCCTGCTACGCATGCGTGCGGCGATCAGCCTCGGCCATCGCCCAGCGTTTCCTCCACCAGCGTTGCCCAGAAGCTGGCGCCGATGGCGAGCGTGGCGTCGTTGAAGTCGAAGCGGGGATCGTGGCACATGATGGGGTCGTCGCCGCCGGCACCGCCGAGCATGACGAAGGCCCCCGGCACCTTCTGCAGCATGAAGGCGAAGTCTTCGCCACCCATCGCCGGCGGATGGTCCCAGACCAGCCCGTCGTCGCCGACCACCTTGCGGGCGATTGACGCCGCGTGCCGCGCCTCGGGCTCGGTGGCGATGGTGGGCGGGTAGGCGGCGTCGCTGAAGCGCACCTCGGCCTCGGCCCGCAGCGCGTCGGCCACGGAGCGGGCGATCCGGTGGACACCGTCGATCAGCGCCTGCCGGGTCTGCGGCTCGAACGCCCGCACCGTGCCGCCGAGCACGGCGCTCGGCGCGATGACGTTGTCGGCCGAGCCCGCATGCATCCGCGTGACCGAGACCACGCCCGAATCGAGCGGGTCGATCTGCCGGCTGATCAGCGTCTGCAAGGCGGTGATGACGTGGGCGCCGACCACGATGGGGTCGATCGTCGTGTGCGGGTAGGCGCCGTGGCCACCCCGGCCGGTGATGGTGATCTCGAAGGTGTCGGCAGCCGCGAGCACCGGACCCGCCCGGACGCCGATCTGCCCCGGCGCCAGGGTCGGCGCGTTGTGCATCCCGTAGATCTGGGTGCAGGGAAAGAGGTCGAACAACCCCTCCTTCACCATCCGCTCGCCGCCGCAGAGCATCTCCTCGGCGGGCTGGAACACGAAGTGCACGGTGCCCTTGAAGTTGCGCGTCTCGGCGAGGTAGCGCGCGGCGCCGAGCAGCATCGTGGTGTGGCCGTCGTGACCGCAGGCA
This sequence comes from Geminicoccaceae bacterium, assembly GCA_050485385.1. Classification (GTDB taxonomy): domain Bacteria; phylum Pseudomonadota; class Alphaproteobacteria; order Geminicoccales; family Geminicoccaceae; genus RECO01. The sequence continues at coordinate 2,817 of JBJHBG010000184.1, forward strand.
TGCATCCGGCCGGGGTGCCGGGAGGCGTGCGGCAGGTTCGTCATCTCGTCCATCGGCAGGGCGTCCATGTCGGCGCGCAGCCCGATGGCGGGACCGTCGCCCAGCCGGCCATGCAGGGTGCCGACCACGCCCGTTCCGGCGAGCCCGCGATGCACCTCCAGCCCGAAGCTCCGCAGCCGCTCGGCGACGAGGTCGCTCGTGCGGTGCTCCTCGTAGCCGAGTTCCGGATGGGTATGGAAGTCGCGCCGCCAAGCGGTCAACTCGTCCTGCAACTCGACGATACGGGGTACGAGCGCCACAGGGATCTCCGTCGCTTGGGCCATCAGGCGGGCTGGCCCGGTCACGAAACCGCAACCTGATCGACCTAGCCAGGATCAGCACCGCTGCCGGCGGCGCTGCGTTGGCACTTCTAGGCGTCGAGGATTGCCGCGTCATCTCCATTTGCCGCGCGGCCGGCGCCGTGTCGGTGCATGGCGCAAACACCGCACGTATCGAGAAAGCTTGCCATGCCCAGTGCCGTCCCCGCTCCCGAGGAACTGTTTGCCGGCGTCGTCGCGGACTATCTGCGCCACCGTCCGCCCTATCCGCCGGACCTACTCGCCGCCATCGCCAAGCGCTTCGGCCTCGGTCCGGGCGTCGCGGTGCTCGACGTCGGTTGCGGTCCGGGCATCCTCAGCCTGCCGATGGCGGCGACGGGTGCGGCCGTCACCGGTCTCGATCCGTCGCCGGAGATGATCGCCGCGGCGGAAGCTGCCGGTCGCGGCCGCGGCAACCTCCGCTTCGTCGTCGGCACGGCCGAGACGGCACCGTTGGACGGACCGTTGCGGCTGGCGCTGGTCGCAGGGCCCGCGGTGTTCCTTCTGGTCGGGTTGGCCGGCGCGGTGGCCGACCGGTTCATGGCGCTCGACGAGGCGCATGCCGG
>JBJHBG010000185.1:0-3730 GCA_050485385.1 Geminicoccaceae bacterium
CCGGGGTCGCCAGCCAGAGGCCGAAGGCGAGGAGCACGGCACCGACGAGCACCGCGAGCACGGCATTGGGACCGGCCTGCTGGGCGAGCACCCAGACCAGCCACGCCGCCGAGGCGTACATGGGAAAGGCAAGCCCCTGGCGAAGCCGCGCCATCCACGGTCCGGGCCTGGGCAGGCGGCGGCCGAGCGCAGGCACGAAGGTCACCGCGAGGAAGGGCAGGGCGAGGCCGAGGCCGAGGGCGAGGAACACGGCGAGGGTCACGGGTGTCGGCTGGGTCAGGCCGAAGCCGAGGGCCGCCGCCATGAAGGGGGCGGTGCAGGGCGTGGCGACGACGACCGCGAGCACGCCGGTGGCGAAGGCGCCGAGCCCGTCGCGGCGGCCGGCGACACCGCCGCCGACGTTCGGCGTGACGGTGATGGCGAACAGACCCGAGAGGTTCAGGCCGACGACGAACAGCACGTAGGCGAGGACGGCGACCACCACCGGCGATTGGAGCTGGAACCCCCAGCCGACCTGGGTGCCGGCGGCCCGGAGTGCGATCAGGGCACCGGCCACCGCGAGGAACGTCACGAGTACGCCCGCGAGGTAGAGGAGGCCGTGGCGGCGCAGCGTTCGGCGGTCGCGCCCGCCGACCTCGACCAGCGCCAGCGCCTTCATCGACAGCACCGGGAAGACACACGGCATGAGGTTCAACAGCACGCCGCCCGCGAGCGCGAGTCCGATGGCGGCGAGGATGCCGAGGGTGCCGACGCCGGTGAGCAGGCCTTGCGCCCAGTCGGGGGCCGTCGCCACCAGCGGCAGGTCGACCGCGAACGCCTGCTCGAAGGTGCGGGAACCAAGGCTTTCGCCGAGAACGAGCACGCCTGCCAGCCGCTCGGTGGGCGAGGTGCGGCCGGGCGGCAGGCGAAGGACGAGGCCGTCCGCGCGCACCTCCAGGGTCTGCGGCTCGGCGTGGGCGACTTGGCCCGGCTCGGCGGCGAAGAAGTGGACCTCGCCCAACGAGGCCGCGTCGAAGTTGCCGGCAACCGCGAGCTGCAAGGGCTCGGGACCGCTCGCCACGAGGTCGAACGGCGAGGGCTGCGGCAGGCGCGCCCGGAAGCGGTCGAAGAGGGCGAGATTGGCCGGATCGGCCACGGTCTCCGGGCCGGTCGGCAGGCTGAGGCCGACGGTGCCGTCCTCGGGGATGCAGATGTCCTCGCACACCAGCCAGACGGCGTCCGCTCGCAGCGGCACGGGCTCGCCCACGGGCCAATCCGCCGGCACGGTCACCTCGACGAGGTGCAGCACCTCGTCGTGGTAGCCGTAGTTCATCAACGGCCCGTAGGGGATCGCCTCCGGCAGCGGCCACTGGATCGGGCCGGCCTCGACGCCGGGCACGAGCTGCCAGTCGAGGCTGGTGGCGGCACCGCTGTCGCCGGGATTCCGCCAGTAGGTGTGCCAGCCGGGGATGATCTCGAGGTGCAGGCCGACCCAGACCGTGTCGCCCGGGGCCACCTCGGCCGCCTCGGCGACGAGGCTCGCCGTCACCCGGTCGGTGCGGACCTCCTGCGCCGTGGCCGTGGCCATGCCCAAGAGACCGGCCACGATCAGGCCCAACCATCGCGTCACGCTCGTCATGGGTCTCAGATACGCCGCGATACCGCCGGCGCAAGGACGCCGAAGGTGCCTCATCGACGTGTGATCGACCGTTTCCGCGGCAACGGGGTTGTGGCACGGTACGGGATCGGTCACGGCCAGAAGGGAAGCACCGGCCATGCTGGTCTACGTCATCCGCCGGCTGGTGCAGAGCGTCGTCGTGATGGCAGTGATGGCGCTGATCGTCTTCGTCGGCGTCTACGCCATCGGCAACCCCATCGACGTCATGATTGCCCCCGACGCGACGGAACTGGAGCGCCAGCGCGCCATCGCCCGGCTCGGGCTCGACAAGCCGATGTGGGAGCAGTTCTTCGTCTTCCTGTCGAATCTGGTGCAGGGCGACCTCGGCCGCTCCTTCCGGCACAACGAGCCGGCCCTCCAACTCATCCTCGACCGCCTGCCGGCGACGCTGGAACTCGCCGTCGTTTCGATGCTGATCGCGACGCTGGTCGGCATCCCCTTGGGCGTGATCGCCGGTCTCAAGGCCGAGAGCCCGGTCGGCAAGACCATCATGAGCGGCTCGATCCTCGGCTTCTCCCTGCCGAATTTCTGGCAGGGGCTGATGCTGATCATGCTGTTCGCCGTCATCCTCGGCTGGCTGCCCTCGGGTGGGCGCGGACCCACCACCGAGCTCTGGGGCATGCGGGTCAGCTTCATGACCTGGGAGGGGCTCACCTACCTGTTCCTGCCGGCCATCAACATCGCCCTCTACAAGACCTCGCTGGTCATCCGCCTCGCTCGCGCCGGCACCCGCGAGGTGATGATGATGGACTACGTCAAGTTCGCCCGTGCCAAGGGCCTGCACCCGCGCCGCGTCGTGCTCGTCCACATGCTGAAGAACATCATGATCCCGGTCGTCACCGTGCTCGGCCTGGAACTCGGCAACGTCATCGCCTTCGCCGTGGTGACCGAGACGGTGTTCGCCTGGCCCGGTATCGGCAAGCTGTTGATCGACAGCATCGTCAATCTCGACCGGCCGGTGGTGGTGGCCTACCTGATGCTGACGGTGTTCGTCTTCATCGTGATCAACTTCGTGGTCGACATCGCCTATTCGCTGCTCGATCCGCGCGTGCGCCTGACGGAGAGCAAGGGATGAGCGAGGCGACGCTGCCCACCCCGGTCGTTCCGGCTCCGGTCAAGGCCCGCGTCGAGCCGCCCTGGCTGCGGTTCTGGCGCGAGTTCCGACGCAGCCCGACCGCCATCGTCGGCCTCGTGCTGGTCCTGCTGATCGCCGGTGCTGCCGTCTTCGCCCCTTGGATCACACCGCAGAACCCCTACGACCTCCGCCAGCTCGACATCATGGACGGCCGGCTGCCGCCCATGTCGACGTCGTTCACCGGCATGACCTACTGGCTCGGCACCGACGACCAGGGCCGCGACATGCTCTCGGCCATCGTCTACGGCCTTCGGATCTCGCTCGGCATCGGTGCCATGAGCACGCTGATCGCCTTGATGATCGGCGGTGCGCTCGGCCTCCTCGCCGCCTATTACGGCGGTGCGGTCGAGACGTTGATCATGCGTGTCGTCGACATCCAGCTCAGCTTTCCGGCGATCCTCGTCGCCCTCATCCTGCTCGCGGTCCTGGGGCGCGGCGTGGACAAGGTGCTGATTGCCCTGATCATCGTGCAGTGGGCCTACTACGCCCGCACCATCCGCGGTCAGGCGATGGTCGAGCGCCGCAAGGAGTACATCGAGGCGGCGAAGTGCCTGGCTTTGTCCGACCGCCGCATCGTCTTCCGCCACCTCCTGCCCAATTGCCTGCCGCCGGTCATCGTCATCGCCACGGTGCAGGTGGCGAACGCCATCGCCCTCGAGGCGACGCTCTCCTTCCTCGGCGTCGGCGTGCCGGTGACGCAGCCCTCGCTCGGCCTGCTGATCGCCAACGGCTACGGCTACATGCTCTCCGGCGACTACTGGATCAGCTTCTTCCCCGGCATCGCACTGTTGATCGCCATCATCGCCATCAACCTCGTCGGCGACCGCCTGCGCGACGTGCTGAACCCGAGGTTGCGGCGATGACGGAGGAGGTCATCCGCGTCGAGGGCCTGAAGACGCACTTCTTCACCGACCAGGGCGTGGCCAAGGCGGTCGACG
>JBJHBG010000186.1:0-3465 GCA_050485385.1 Geminicoccaceae bacterium
GGCGTACACGGGCGGCCGCAACTTCGGCCATCTGGCCTACGAGGTCGACGACATCTACGCCACCTGCCAGCACCTGATGGACAGCGGCGTCACCATCAACCGGCCGCCGCGCGACGGGCGCATGGCCTTCGTCCGCTCGCCCGACGGCATCTCGATCGAGATCCTGCAGAAGGGCGACGCGCTGGCGCCTGCCGAGCCCTGGACGTCCATGGGCAACACCGGCTCGTGGTGAACTCGATGGCCAAGACCATGCTCGTCACCGGCGGCAGCCGCGGCATCGGCGCCGCCGTCTGCCGCCTCGCCGCCGACCACGGCTACGACGTCGCCATCGGCTATGCCGGCCGCGTCGATGCGGCCGAGGCGGTCGCCGCCGACGTTCGCGCCAAGGGGCGAAAGGCCGTCACCATCCGGGTCGACGTCGTCGACGAGGCGCAGATCGTCGCCTGCTTCGATCGGGCGGAGGCGGCCCTCGGGCCGCTCGACGCCTTCGTCAACAACGCCGGCATTGCGCACAAGGCGGGCAAGCTCGCCGACCAGGACATTGCGACCATCCGCCGGGTGATCGAGGTCGACCTCACCGCCGCCATCGTCGCCGCGCGTGAAGCGGTGCGCCGCATGGCGCACTCGCACGGCGGCAAGGGCGGGGTGATCGTCAACACCTCGTCCATCGCGCCGCGGATGATGGGGGCGGGCGGGCTTCTGCCCTACGCCATCGCCAAGGGTGGCATGGACGTGCTGACCGAGGGCCTTGCCCGCGAAGTGGCGGGCGACGGCGTGCGGGTGTGCGGCATCAAGCCCGGCCTGATCGTCACCGACATCCACGACACGATGGAGGTCGGCGACCGTGTCGCCCAACTCGCTCCGGGCGTGCCGATGGGTCGGGCCGGTACGCCGGAGGAGGTGGCCGAGGTGGTGGTGTGGCTCTGTTCGGACGCCGCCCGCTACGTCACCGGCACCCACCTCGACATCGCCGGCGGACGCTGACGGAAGCTGCGAGGCAAGCGGGGGGGCGACGAGCCCCCCCCTGCCTCTCAGCGGAAGCGGCTCCAGGCCGATTTGATGCCGTCGCTCATGTCCTTCCAGGCCGCCTCGCTCTTGCTCCTGAGATCCTGCCAAGCGCGCTCGTTGGCCTCGACCATCGCCTCGTAGTGCTCCTTGGCCTTGGCCTGCTGCTCGTAGAGTTCGTCGAGCTGGCGATAATACTCGGCCTTGGCCTCCGCATTGGCCTTCTCGGCCTGGGCCTTCAGCTTCGCCATCTCGGCCTCCCAGATCTTCAACTGGGCGGCGTACTTCTCCTGATAGGCTTCGCGCTCGCTCATCGCCGGGCTCCTGCTGGCTGGGGCTAGCGTGAAGGTAGGGCCTGTTGCGTTGCAATACGACGGTGTGGCATCAGGCCAAGCGAACGCCGATCCGCTGGATCGCGTTGTTGTTGTAGCCCATCGGGTTCCAGGGCGCTGCCAACGGCTGGGCGACGCCGCGATCGTCGGTGGCCCGCGCCCACAGCTGGAAGCTGCCCGTGTGGGGCAAGGTGACCGGGAGGCGCCAGTTCTGCCAGGCACCGGGGTCGACGGGAGCGTCGAGGTCGGCCCTCGTCCAACTCCGGCCGCGATCGAGCGACAGCTCGACACGCTCGACCGACCCGTCGCCCACCCAGGCATGGCCGCGCACCTCGACGGTGGGGCGGTCGAGGAGCGTGCCGTCCGTGGGGTGCGTGATCAGCGACTTCACCGGCATGGCGTGGATGACCTTCATGTCGGCATCGGCGACCGCTTCGCCCGGCGCGACCGGGCGGTTGGGCAGGCGGTAGCTCATGCCGGTCATGCCAGGGCCGTCGTGCTCCACCTCGCGCACGGTGATCCGCGTCAGCCACTTGTGCGAGCAGGAGCCAGGCCAGCCGGGGACCACGAGCCGCAGGGGTGCCCCGTGCAGCGGATGCAGCGCGGCGCCGTTCTGCGCGAAGGCGACGAGCACGGTCGGGTCCATCGCCTTGGCGATCGGCAGACCGCGACTGAGCGGCAGGCGATCGGGATCGCCCGAGACGTCGGCGTCGGCGCCGTAGTGGGCGGTGTAGACCGCGGCTGGCTGCACACCCGCTTGCGCCAGAACGTCGCGCAGGCGCACGCCCGTCCACGTCGAGCAGCCGACGCCACCGTACGTCCATTGGTTGCCGTCGGTGCGCGGACGAAAGAAGGCGCGGCCGTTGCCCGCGCACTCGATCACCGCGGCCGCCGTGACGACCTCGAACGAGGCTCGCAGGTCGGCGATGCCGAGTTGGAGGGGACGGTCGACGCGGCCGTCGACCGTCAGTCGCCAGCGGTCGGCATCGATCGTCTCGGGTGGCAGGCCGTTGTTGCGCACGAAATGGCGCGCGGTCGGCGTGATCGCGTCGTCGAGCAGATGCGCCGGCGTTTCGGCATCGAGCGGCCGGCGACGGAGTAGAGACAGTCCCTCCTTGCCGAAGGCCGTCAGCGGGTCGTCGGTGGCGCCCCGAGCGGACGTCGCACGCCGCAACGTCTAGCGTCCGTGAGCCATGTGTAGCGTGCGTTCGACGCCGGCCATGATGGCGCTCCTCGAGCCGTTGCCGCCAGGGGAGGTCAGACCCCGGTCGTTTCCGATAGAGGTGCCGCGGCACCCTGTCCATCGGCCTCTCGGCGGAACGGCCCCCTTTCGGCTTCGCCGTGGGCGGCCTAGGAAGGACGGCGCTCGTCCTGGGGAGGATCGCATGACCGCGCCCGAAGTTTCGTCACGTTCGTCTCGGCTCGGAGGTGCGCACTAGCATGCCGCTCGCCTTCCCGTTCTCCGCCATCGTCGGCCAGGACGAGATGAAGCTCGCCCTGTTGATCGCCGCGGTCGATCCGACGGTCGGTGGCGTGCTCGTCTTTGGCGACCGCGGCACCGGCAAATCGACGGCGGTGCGCGCGCTCGCGGCCCTCCTGCCGCCGATGCAGGTGGTTCAGGGCTGCCGCTACGCCTGCGATCCAACGGCCGACCGCAGCCAGTGCGCGCCCGACTGCACCGCCCGCGCGGGCGGCGCGAAGGCGGTGAAGGCGCCGGTGCCGGTGGTCGACCTGCCGCTGGGTGCCACCGAGGACCGGGTGGTCGGCGCCCTCGACCTCGAACGCGCGCTCACCCGGGGGGAGAAGGCGTTCGAGCCGGGCCTGCTCGCCCGCGCCCATCGCGGCTTTCTCTATATCGACGAGGTCAACCTCCTGGAGGACCATCTCGTCGACCTGCTGTTGGACGTCGCCGCCTCCGGCGAGAACGTGGTCGAGCGCGAGGGCGTCAGCATCCGCCATCCGGCGCGCTTCGTGCTCATCGGCAGCGGCAACCCCGAGGAAGGCGAACTGCGCCCCCAACTCCTCGACCGCTTCGGCTTGTCGGTCGAGGTCAAGACGCCGACCGACCTCGCCACGCGGATCGAGGTGGTGCGCCGCCGCGACGCCTTCGAGCGCGACCCCGCAGCCT
>JBJHBG010000187.1:0-3381 GCA_050485385.1 Geminicoccaceae bacterium
ACGTCATGGTGGTCAACGTCGAGCAGAACGACCGCCACGCGTTTCGTCGCGCCGCGCGCATGGCCGAGGTGACAGCTTCGTTCCGCGCGGGCCACGGCCGCGATCCGAGCGACGCCGAACTCGCCACGGCGTTGAACGTCCGGGCCGAGCTGCTGCCGACGCTGCGCCGCCGCTTGGCGGACGGCTACACGGATGGCGGGTTCAAGGTCTACGACGTCGCCGATAAGGCGAACCCACGCGAACTCGTCCATGTCCGCACCCATGGCTTCGGCACCCACCGCTTCGACCTCGACGCGCGCTACGCCTACATCTCGACCGAGATGGAGGGCTATGTCGGCAACATCCTGGTGATCTACGACATGGCCGACCCGAGCCGGCCGGCCGAGGTCTCGCGCTGGTGGCTGCCGGGCCAGCACGTGGCCGGCGGCGAGACGCCGACCTGGCCCGGCTACAGTCACCGGCTGCACCACACGCTCCGCCACGGCGACCAGCTCTATGCTGCCATGTGGCAAGCCGGCTGCCGCATCGTCGACGTCAGCGACATCACCCGGCCCACCACCGTCGGCGCCTTCGACTACCACCCGCCGTTCCCGGAGCCGACCCACACCTTCATGCGCGTGCCCTTCGAGATCGGGGGGCGTACCCTGGCGGTCGCCGTCGACGAGGAGCACGACCACGTGCCCGGTCAGTTGCACGGGGGCTTGTGGGTGCTCGACGTCACCGATCCGGCCGACATCCGCTACGTCTCCATGTGGCACCTCTCCGAGCGCGCCTCGCCCTTCGTCGGCCGGGGGCGCTTCGGCGCGCATCAGTTCCAGGAGCACATGGCCGACACGCGGCTCTACACGGCGTGGTTCGGCGGCGGCCTGCGCGTGGTCGACATCGCCCAGCCGGCCGCGCCGGAAGAGGTCGCCTGGTACGTGCCGGAGCCGTGCGGCGAGCACGCTGCACCGCAGAGCAACGACGTCGACGTCGACGAGCGGGGGCTGGTCTACCTGCTCGACCGTAACGTCGGCTTCGACATTCTCGAACCCACCATCTGAGGACGCACCGCCATGGATCGCAGAAAACTGGGTCAGGAACTGGAGGTCGGCGCCGTCGGTCTCGGCTGCATGGGCATGTCGTCGATGTACGGGGCGGCGGACGACGAGCGCTCCATCGCCACCATCCATGCGGCGGTCGAGCATGGCGTGACGCTGATCGACACGGCCGACGCCTACGGCAACGGCCAGAACGAGCAGGTCGTCGGCCGCGCCCTGAAAGGTATCCGCGACAAGGTGATCCTCGCCACCAAGTTCGGCAACGTGCGCAACGCCGAGGGCAAGCCCGACGCCGACGGCCGGCCCGAATACGTCAAGGAGGCCTGCGACAAGTCCCTGCAGCGCCTCGGTGTCGACGTCATCGACCTCTACTTCCAGCATCGGATCGACGCGAAGGTGCCGATCGAGGAGACGGTCGGTGCGCTGGCCGACCTCGTGCGGCAGGGCAAGGTTCGCTATCTGGGGCTGTCCGAGGCTGGGCCGGAGACGCTCAGGCGCGCGCACGCGACCCATCCCATCGCCGCCCTTCAGACCGAATACTCGCTTTGGACCCGCGACGTTGAGGACGCGATCATGCCGACCGTGCGCGAGCTCGGCATCGGCTTCGTCGCCTACAGCCCGATGGGGCGGGGCTTTCTCACGGCCACCATCGAGACGCAGGACGACCTCGGACCGAAGGACCGGCGGCGCGAGCATCCGCGCTTCTCGGTCGAGAACATCGAGCAGAACCGGCGCTTCCTCGACGTTCTGCGTGGCGTGGCCGAGCGTAAGGCGGCGACGCCGGCACAGATCGCCATCGCCTGGCTGCTGCACCAGGGCAACGATATCGTACCCATTCCGGGCACCAAGACGCCCGCCCGCATCGCCGAGAACGTCGGTGCCGCCGCCTTGACGTTGGATGCCGCCGACCTCGACGAGTTGGCCGCGGGCATCGCCAAGGGCAGCACGTCCGGTACGCGCTATCCCCAGGGCCAGATGGCGCTGCTCGGCCGTTGACCGAGCTTCTCGCGTTCGTGGTACCTCCCGAGCTGGCGCCCCTGGGCGCCAGCTTTTTGGTGGCCGTCAGCTTCCTCACCTCGGCGATCACCGGCGCCATCGGCATCGGCGGCGGGCTGTTCATGCTCGCGGTCCTTGCCACCATGCTGCCGCCGCCGGTGGTGATCCCGGTGCATGGCGTGGTGCAGATCGGCTCCAACCTCGGTCGCGCCGTCCTCATGCGGCGCGACATCGACCGGGAACTCTTCCTGCCCTTCGCGCTCGGCACGGTGATCGGCGTGCCGCTCGGCGCCATGGTCGTGACCGAGCTGCCCATCGACGTGCTGCGGCTGTTGCTCGCCATCTTCGTGTTGTGGGCCGTGTGGGCACCCAAGATCAAGCCGACCAAGCTGGCGCCGAGGTGGTTCGTCGCCGTCGGCGGCGTGACCAGTTTCGTCACCATGTTCCTCGGTGCCACCGGCCCGTTCGTTGCCGTGTTCGTCAACCCCGAGCGGCTCGGCCGGCTCAAGACGGTCGCGACCCACGCCGCCTGCATGACCTCGCAGCACGTCTTCAAGGTGGCGGCCTTCACCGCCATCGGCTTCGCCTTCCTGCCCTGGCTGCCGCTGCTGGTCTTGATGATCGCCGCCGGCTTCGGCGGTACGGTGTTCGGCCGCCGCTTCCTCGACCGCCTGCCGGAAGCCACCTTCGCGCGGCTGTTCAAGTTCGTCCTGACCGGCCTCGCCCTGAAGCTGGGGTACGATGCGATCCGCGGCTTTCTGGAGGGGTGAAGGGGGAAGGCCAGGGGGCTTTTGGCCCCCTGGGACCCCCGGCCGACGGCTTCGCCGTCGGCACGTGAGCGGTCATGTCGTTGAAACCAAAAGGGAAAGGGGGGCTGCCGGTTCGTTTTGATTTTTCGGGTTGCGGGCCGCGGCGCGCCGGCCCCGGTCGCGGGCGAAAGCGCGGCACCCAGTCGCCGCCGCCCGGCCGCCGTGCCGCCAACACCCGCCGATGACGAAGAAAGCCGCATGACCTGCTTCAGGTTGGGGAAGAGGCCGGCAGCTTAGCCGAAAAGGGCAAAAAATCCTAGCTACTAGGAAGGACGGAGGGCCGAGACGAACGGTCGACGATCCCGCCGTTCGGAGCCATGCCTCCACCCCCAAACGGCGACGCGCCACCGCCAGGCGCCAGGCCAGCAGGGGGCACGCCCCCTGCACCCCCCTCTGCAAGCGGCCCGAGCACCACGAAGGACCTCATCCGCGGCACGGGCGGTATGGACGGATGTTGTTGAAAAACAAGGCCTTGCGGTTCATGTAGTGACGTGATTCACTTCGCTTCGGACTGGGAGTCGAAGTCGATGATGGGG
>JBJHBG010000188.1:0-3342 GCA_050485385.1 Geminicoccaceae bacterium
GAGGCGATCGGCGCCCACCACCACGGGCTCCAGAGGTGAAAGGCGAGGGTGCCCAATGCGACCAGCACCAGCACCGTGGCGACGATTACGCCTGCGGCCACGCTTCAACCTCCCCCGGCGCTCTTTTCCGGCCGGTTGCTTTGGCCACTTCGGCCTTCGTCCCGCGTCGGCACGCCATGCGCACACCTCGGCAACGGACACGTCCAGACACCGTAGCGAGCGCGGCCGTGCGGCGCCGGCAGAGGAGGGGTCGTACCGAAGGCCCCCTCAGCCTGCCGGTAACGCGGATCGGTCGCGCGATGCACGCGCGGTCGCCCAGTAGTGCAAAAAGCCCAAATCTTTTGATAGCCAGATGCAATGAATTGCGAACGACGTCAACCCGCGCCGACGGCCCATCTCGACCGGGCGCGACTCAGCCCGTCGTGCGGTGCGCCAGCTTCATGCGGTAGAGGCCGGCGTCGGCTCGGGCCAGTAGCCGCTGCGGCGAGGCATCGGCGAGCGACGCCGCCCCGCTGGTGGCGACGCCCACGCTCGCGTCGACCTGGATCGTAATGCCCGCGACGCGCATCGGTGCGGCGACGGCGGCGCGCAGCCCGACGATCAGCCGCTCGATCTCGGGTTGGCCGCGCGGCGTGCCGAGCAGGACGGCGAACTCGTCGCCGCCGATACGCGCGACCAGATCCGTCGGATCGACCGCTTCGACGAGGCGCGCCGCGATCCGGCGCAGGACCTCGTCGCCCACGCCGTGGCCGTGGCGATCGTTGATCGGCTTGAACCGGTCGAGATCGATGACGACGACGCTGCAGGTGCTGCGGCCCGCGCCCGCTTCGCCCGCCTTCGCGGCCAAGGCCGTGTCGAAGCGGCGACGGTTGGCGAGACCGGTCAGCGTGTCGTGATTCGCCTCGTGACGGAGCGTCAACTCGCGACGGGCGATCTCCGCCAGATCGTCGAGCCAGCCCGCGTCGGCCTCGGACCAGCGCCGCGGTGCCGGCTCGATGGCGCACACGGCACCGAGCACGTGGCCGCTAGGGCCGCGCAGCGGCACGCCGAGATAGGCGATGACACCCAGATCGACGATCGCGTCGTTGTACTGGAGCCGCGGTACGGCGCGTGCATCCTCGACCGCGAGCGGCGCCTCGGAGGCGACGACGTACTGGCAGAACGAGTGCGAGAGCGGCGTCTGCCGCCGCGAGTGCCACGGCTCGGCAAGGCCCAACGCGCTGGTGAAGAACTGCCGATCGTGCTCGACGAGGGTGACGAGTGCGACCTCGCAGCCGATGAGCCCCCGCGCCATCCGGGTCAGGCGATCGAACGTCGCCTCGGGCGCACTGTCGAGGAGGCCGGTGCCATAGAGCGCCCGGCGGCGGGCGGCATCGTGGAGAACGGCGGCGACGGTGTCGGCGGCAAGCCCCATGGCGATACCCGCAATGCTAGGATTGGAGCCGCACGGTCGCACGCACCTCTCTACAAAGGCTTAACCGCGTCGGTTCGGCGCATGCTGCTTCCCGCTGCCGCGTTCGACCTTGATGGCCCTCAGGCGAGGACGTCGTCGAGCGCGGCCGCGTCGTCGGTGTCGACGATCCGGCGCGCTAGCCGCCAAGCAAAGCCTTGGCGCAGGAGCGAACGCAGGTCGCGATCACGGTATCGCGCCCGCTCGTCGGCGGTGCGGAACGGGCCGAGGCCCCGTCGGCGAGCATAACGGACGGCGGCCATCTGTTCGGGATCGTGGCCGGGCGGTAGCGCCGAGCCGAGGGCCGCCTCGATCCGCGTGTCGTCGAGACCGTCCGCGCGCAGCGCTTGGCGGACCCGTGCTACGCGCCAGCCGCGGCGCAGCAGCGCACGCGCCCGGCCGTCGGCGAAGCCCTGGTCGTCGACCAGTCCGCGCGCGCCCAGGTCCGTCACCACGGCGTCGATCATCGCCATGAGCGCTTCGGGAGCGAGTCCGTGGGCGCGGGCTTCCGGCGCCGCGCGGCGGTGGAGAATCCCGGCAAGCCGCCCGGACGAGGCGCCGTAGCGGGCGAGGTAGGCGAGCGCCCGGCGCTCCAGGAGTGCCGGGTCGGGCCGTCGCGGCTCAGGCGGCAAGGTCGACGTTGTGGCGGTCGGTCACCAGCATGTGTCCCGGCTTGTGGGTGATGCAGAAGGGCGGCCGGGCCGCCTCCAGCACCACCTGCGGCGTCACCCCACAGGCCCAGAACACCGGCAGTTCACCCGAATGAATGACCGGGTCGTCGCCGAAGTCCGCTCGGGCGAGGTCGGCGATGCCGATCTGCTCGGGCAGGCCCAGATGCACCGGCGCACCGTGCACGGCGGGGAAGCGGGTGGTGACCTGCACGGCCTTGATCGCGTCGGCCGGCCGGAACGGGCGCATCGACACGACCATCTTGCCGTGAAAGCGGCCGGCGGGCGTGGTGTCGATCGACGTGCGGTACATCGGCACGTTGCGGCCGGTGGTGTGGTGGCGCACCTCGAGCCCGGCGTCGAGCAGCGCCTGTTCGAACGAGAACGAGCAGCCGAGCGCGAAGGTGACGAGGTCGTCGCGCCAGTGGGCGGAGACGTCGGCGCTCTCCTCCACCAGTTCGCCGTCGTGGAACACGCGATAGCCGGAAAGATCCGTCCGCAGGTCGAGCCCCTCCGCCCAGCCCGGCAGGTCCACGGCACCGGGCTCGCTGGCGACCAGCAGCGGGCAGGGCTTCGGGTTGCGCTGGCAGAACAGGAGGAAGTCGAACGCCCAGTCCTTCGGCAGCATGACGAGGTTGGCCTGCACCCGGCCGGGCGCCAGCGCTGCCGTCGGCTTGGTCCAGCGGCCGTCGCGCATGGCAAGCCGCGCGCGGCGGGGATCGGCAAGGTCCGGGTGGGACGAAAGGTCGAGGCTGTCCACGTTGGCATCCTCCGCGAGCGGGGTCGGTGTCGGGGCGCAGGGATCGCGCATTCCCGTGCCGTGCGGTGTAGCACGGGCGGCGGCGGGAGTGCAGTCCGTCGTCGGTTGGGGTGTGCCCCCCTGGACTTGCGGCGGCTCGCCCGATGGTTACATTGATGGGCCACCCTGCGGCGAAAGGCGCGGCCATGCTCGACAGCACCGACGGGACGTCGAAGACCAAGCTCTTCTGCTCCTTCTGTGGCAAGAGCCAGAACGACGTGAAGAAGCTGATCGCCGGGCCCAACGTCTTCATTTGTGACGAATGCGTCGAGCTTTGCGCCGACATCTTGAAGGACGAGGACAAGAAGGGCCTGAAGAGCCAGACGGCGGCGGTGCTGACGCCGGCGGAGATCAAGGGTGCGCTGGACGACTACGTGATCGGTCAGGACGCGGCGAAGCGGGTGTTGGCGGTGGCGGTGCACAAC
>JBJHBG010000189.1:0-2854 GCA_050485385.1 Geminicoccaceae bacterium
GCTGTCCAGGCCCTCGAGGTCGGTGCACTGGTGCAGGTAGCCGCGCTCGGTCATGCTGCGCAGAAAGTCGGACGCCGGACTAGTCATGAGCTGCTCTCGCGGAATCGGCCCTGGGCGGGCTGCACTCTTGGGGGAGCGGAGGAGTAGCACGGGCCGTCCCGAGGCTCAACGCGGGCGGCTCCTCCGGCGGCTCCGCGGCAGCGCTCGCCACCGACATGCTGCCGATCTGCACAGGGAGCGATACCGGCGGCTCGCTCCGCCTGCCGGCCGCCATCTGCGGCATCGTCGGCTTCCGCCCATCGCCCGGCCTGGTGCCGATGGAGGGCCGCCAGCTCGGCTGGACGCCCATCTCGGTGCTCGGCCCGATGGGCCGCGACGTTGGCGACACGCGGCTCCTGTTCGCCGCCCAACTGGGCTTCGACGACCGCGACCCGCTCTCGCAAGCGCTCGACCCGGCCGCCGTCGACGTCTTCCGCCCGGTCGATCTCGGCAGCTTGCGCGTCGCCTGGACCACCGACTTCGGCCAGTGTCCGGTCGATCCGGCCATCGCCGATACCCTGCGGGCCAAGGTCGCGGCCATGTGCCACCTCTTCGCCGCCTGCGACGAGGTCGAACTGGACCTGGGCGACGCCCATGGTTGCTTCGACGCCATCCGCGCGCTCAACTTCGTCGCCCGCCACCAGAAGACCTACGAGACCGAGCGCGCGAAGCTCGGCCCCAACATCGTCGCCAACTACGAGCTGGGCGCCGCCCTCTCCCTGCGCGACGCCGCCTGGGCGCACGCCGAGCAGACCAAGCTCTTCCGCCGCTTCCAGGCGCTCTATCGCGACTACGACCTCGTCCTCGCGCCGACGACGCCGGTCTCGCCCTTCCCCTGGACCCAGCTCTACCTGGAGGAGTTGAACGGCCAGAAGCTCCGCAACTACTACCACTGGCTGTCGCACGCCTACGTCGTCACGCTGACCACCAACCCGGCCATCGCGCTGCCGTGCGGCGTCGACCACCGGAGCATGCCCTTCGGCCTCCAGGTGGTCGGCCGTTTCCGCGGCGACGTCGCCCTGTTGAACGCGGCCCAGTCGCTCGAAACAGCGTTCGCCGGCATCGACGGGCTGGCGCGGCCGAGGCCGGACGTGGCGAAGTTGGCCAAGCCCACGCCCGAGTTGACCTCCATCGTGACGGCAGCGCCGAGCGTGCCCGTGGCTGTCTGAACCGGTTTGGTGAAGCCAGGGGGGACTTGATGGTCCCCCCTGCGACCCCCCGGCGCAGGCGATGCCCGCGCCACGCTTTGGGAGAACGGACCGATGCCGCGGGTGCTGGTGGCGCAGGTGATGCACGAGACCAACACGTTCTCGGTCCTTCCGACCGACGAAGGGGCCTATCGCCGTCGCTATCTGGTCGAGGGGCCGGAGATCGTGGAGCGGTTCCGGGACACCAACACCGAGTTGGGTGGCGTCGTCGATGCCGCCGCCGACTTCGGTTGGACGCTGATGCCGGCGATTGCCGCCAACGCCACGCCGTCGGGCAAGGTCACCGGTGCCTGCTGGGCCAAGCTCCGCGATGCCGTGCTCGCGGCGGCGGACGAGGGACCGATCGACGGCGTGTGCCTCGCGATGCACGGGGCGATGGTGAGCGAAACCGAGGACGACGCCGAGGGTGCCATGCTCGAGGCCCTGCGCGCCCGGCTCGGCCCCGACGTGCCCATCGCGCTCACCCTCGACCTGCACGCCAACGTCAGCGACGCCATGGCGGCGCACGCCAATTTCATCGTTGCCTTCCAGACCTATCCGCACGTCGATCAGCGCGAGCGGGGGCGGGAGGCGGCGGGGCTGGTCGAGGCGGCGATGCGGGGCCGGATCGCCTCGGTCTGCACCATCGGCCGGCCCGCCACCCTCGACGGCTGCAACCACGGCCGCACCCAGGAGGGGCCGATGGTGGAATTGGAGTGCCGTGCCCGTGCCTTCGAGCGGGAGCCGGGTATCCATGTCGTCAGCGTCCAGGCGGGCTTCGCCTGGTCCGACGTGCCTTTCGCCGGCCCGTCGGTCGTCGTCAGCCATGCGCCCGAGGCGAAGGCCAGTGCCGAGGCGATCGTCGACGAACTCTGCACCTACATCTGGGAGACGCGCGAGGTCACGACGGTGTCGCTCCTGCCGCTCGACCGGGCGATGGCGGAGGCCAAGCTCGAGGGCAGCGCTCCCTTGGTGATCGCCGACGCGACCGACAATCCGGGCGGCGGGGGCTATGCCGACGCTACCAACCTTCTACGCGCGATGCTCGATGCAGGGCTCGATAACGCCGCCTTCGCCAGCATCGTCGACCCGGCCGCGGTGGCGTTGGGCGAGGCCGCGGGCGTCGGCGCCGCCATCGAGGTCGACCTCGGCGGCCACACCGATCCGCAATTCGGGCCGCCCATCGCTTGCCGTGGTATCGTTCGCCATCTGAGCGATGGCGCCTTCGTCAACGATGGCCCGATGTGGCAGGGCGTGACCATGTCCATGGGGCCGACCATGGTGCTGGGCATCGGCGGCGTCGACGTCGTCGTCTGCACCCACCGCCTCCAGACCACCGATCTCCAGGCGTTCCGCAGCCAGGGCATCGAGCCGACCGGCAAGTCCGTCCTGGCCGTCAAGTCCTCGCACCACTTCCGCGCCGCCTTCGCCCCCATCGCCCGGAAGGTGCTGGTGGTGGATTCAGGCGCCCTCTGCTCCCACGACGTCCGCCGCTTCGGCTTCACCAAGCTCCGCCGGCCGATCTGGCCGCTGGACTGAAGCCAACGAACCAAGCGGCGACGGCAACGCCGTCGCCGGGGGCGTGGGGGGCCTGTATGGACCGGGGAGATGGGTAACGTCTGTGCGGG
>JBJHBG010000190.1:0-2518 GCA_050485385.1 Geminicoccaceae bacterium
CGCTGGACGTGATTGAGCGGGACTATGAACCGGACGCCGGGGGCGTCGACATCGCCACTGTCAGCCTGGCCGTTGCGCTGGCCTATCTCGACTTCCGCCAGCCGGATTTCGACTGGCGGACCGGGCATCCGCGCCTCTCGGCGTTCTACGACGCCTTCTCCGCGCGCCCATCCATGCAGCAGACCGTCCCGTCCACCTGAGGGTCAGGCGCCGGGGCGCTCCCGCCAGGCATCGCGCCCTCTCGCCGCAAGGCCGGCCAACAGGAACAGCGCGAAGGCGACCACCACGATCGATGGCCCGGCGGGGGTGTCCCATGCCAGCGACGCGTTGAGCCCGCCGACCACCGAGACCGCCCCCATGGCGGCGGCAATCGCGGCCATGCGCTCCGGGGTCGTGGCGAATCCTCGGGCGGCGGCGGCCGGGATGATCAGCAGGGCGGTGACCAGGAGGATGCCGACGATCTTCATGGCGATGGCAACCGTCAGCGCGATCAACAGCATGTAGACGAGTTCGACCAGCCCGGCCCGCACCCCCTCGGCGCGGGCAAGGTCGCGGTCCACGGTCAGCGCCACCAGAGGCCGCCACACGGCGGCGAGCAGGGCGAGCGCCACCAGGCCGCCGCCCCACACGAAGGCGACATCGGTACGGCTCACCGCCAGCACGTCGCCGAACAGATATCCGATCAGGTCGATGCGCACCCAGGTCATGAAGGCGAGCACGACCAGCCCGATCGACAGCGCCGAATGCGACAGGATACCCAGCACGGTATCTCCGCCGATGCGACCGAGCCGCAACAGTGCGATGAGCAAGAGCGCGACAATCAGAGTGACCGCGAAGACGCCGGCCGTTGGTCCGACCCCGGCAAGGAAGCCGATCGCCACGCCGAGCAGCGCGGCATGGGCGGTGGTGTCGCCGAAATAGGCCATGCGTCGCCACACGATGAAGCAGCCCAGCGGCCCGGCCACCAACGCGACGCCGATGCCGGCGATGATCGCCCGGTAGAAGAAGTCGTCCAGCATCGCCTACTTCCCCCGGGACGCGGCATGGGAGCGATCGTCGCGGGGGATCACGGCCCCTGCCGGGTCATGGCTGTGGTCGTGCCGGTGCGAGTAGAGGGCCAGCGCTTCCGAGGCACGCGGGCCGAACAGGCGCAGATATTCCGGGTCCCGCTCCACGTCGCGCGGCACCCCGGTGCAGCAGACATGGCCGCTCAGACACAGCACGCGGTCGGTCGCCCGCATGACGACATGGAGATCGTGGCTGACAAGCACGATCCCGCAGCCCAGTCGGTCGCGCAGACCGCCGATCAGTCGATAGAGTTCCACCTGACCGCCGAAATCGACGCTCTGGACGGGTTCGTCCAACACCAGAAGTTCGGGCGAGCCGAGCAGCGCCCTGGCGATAAGCACGCGCTGGAACTCGCCGCCGGAAAGCTGCTGCACGCCGGCATCGACGAGACGGCCAACTCCGGTTTCGTCAAGGGCTGCGATGAGGGTCGGGCGGCGGACACGGCGCGTCAGCGTCATCAGTCGCGCCACGGTGAGCGGCAGGGTGCGGTCGATCGCAAGCTTTTGCGGTACATAGCCAAGCCGCAGTCCGCTGCGCCGCACCACACGCCCGGCGCTTGGCCGTTCGATCCCCAGCAACGTCTTGATCAGCGTTGTCTTGCCACCGCCATTGGGGCCGACGATGGAGACGATCTCACCCGGCGTAACGGTGAGGTCGACGTCTCGAATCAGCCATCGGCCGCCGCGGCGCACGCCCAGTCCGCTCGCGACGACAAGCGGCGGCTTCGCGGCAAACGTCGCCCCGGTCACCCTTTGGGAAAGATCGTTCATCAGGACCCTCGTCTTCGCGGCTCCGGCGCCGGGAGCCCCTGACGATCGGCCAACGCCCCGCCGCCGCCATTCCGCGGTTGAGCAAGCCGATATGTTATACTATAACGTTGGCTCATTATAGCAGACCCACCCGAGACTGTTGAGAGGGAGTTGCCGATGTCGCTTGCCCCCGTCCGTTGCCTTGCCCTCGCCGGGCTGTTCGCTGCCCTGGCCGCGCCCGCGCAGGCCGACGATGGGCCGAGGGTTGTGGCGTCGATCAAGCCAGTGCATTCACTCGTGGCCGGGGTGATGGAGGGTGTCGGCCAGCCGCATCTGTTCGTCGGCGGTGGCGACTCGCCGCACACCTATGCCATGCGGCCCTCCGACGCAGAGGCGCTGGCAAGGGCCGACGCGGTGTTCTGGATCGGACCGGAGTTCGAGGGCTTTCTCATCCGCCCGATTGCGAATCTCTCCGACGACGTGCGGTCGGTGTCGCTGATCGATGCGCCTGGCCTGGTGCTCTACGACTATGAGAACGGCCACGATCACGGTCATACCCACGACGAGGGCCATGCCCACGACGAGGGCCATGCCCATGACGACGGCCATGCCCATGACGACGGCCACGCCCATGACGACGGCCACGCCCATGACGACGGCCACGCCCACGACGAGGGCCACGCCCATGACGACGGCCACGC